>JBBTBN010000037.1:0-2855 GCA_038043645.1 Nanobdellota archaeon | reverse complement strand
TTTTACTCTCGAACTAATTTTCGGTAGCCCATGACATATGTCATGGTCTTACACAAATTATGCTCCACAGGTAATCTTTAAAAGCTAATTCTTATTTAATATAAAATGGATTTAACAAAAATATTTACATTCATTCCAGAAGTTCGAAAACCTGAAGAGAAAAAATTAGGTTTTAATGTGAAGTTAAAATGGACTTTAATAATTTTGGGCACATTTTTTGTTTTAGCAAATATTCCTTTATTTGGACTTTCAAATAATGCTCTTGAAAGATTTGAATTTTTAGCCGTTTTACTTGCTACTGATTTTGGAAGTATAATCTCGTTGGGAATTGGGCCAATTGTGATGGGTTCTATTATTCTGCAATTGCTTGCTGGTTCTGGAATATTAAATATTGATACGGCAACACCAGAAGGAAGAAAATTTTTTCAGGGAATTCAAAAACTCTTAGTTTTCTTTTTCATAATATTTGAATCATTTGTTTATGTTTTAATGAAAGGTTTGGAAGCTATGCCGGGACTTGCAGGAATTGTAATTTTTCAATTAATTTTAGGAGGTCTAGCTATTTTTTATATGAATGAAGTTTGTGAAAAATGGGGTTTTGGTTCAGGAGTTAGTTTGTTTATTGCTGCGGGAGTTTCCTGGACTTTATTCACGAGCGCGTTTCAGTTTATAAATCAGCAAGGGAAAAATTGCCTGATTGATTTTGGCAATACTCCTTGTTCTGGAAAAGTTTTTGTTTTAATTCAATCAATTATCAATAAATATCCTGTAGAAATACTATCTGCTCTCGCTGCAATCGTGGCAACAATTTTTATTTTCTTAATAGTTGTCTGGGCTCAATCACTAAAAGTTGAAATTCCTCTTTCATTTGGAAAAATTAGGGGCTACGGCGTCAAATGGCCTCTTTCATTTTTTTATGCGTCGGTAATTCCAGTTATTTTAACTGCAGCATTAGTTGCAAATATTCAATTATTTGGAGGATTACTGGAAAATTGGAAGGGGGGCCCAACATTTTTAGGAGGTTTCGTTGGAGGTCAGGCAATCTCTGGTTTAGCTTTTTGGATAGGTTCAACTAATCTATTGGATTTAGCCATAAGAGGTGGATTTTTATGGAAATATTTACTTCAAGGATTAATACATATTCTTTTCTTTATGGGATTAGCAACTTTATTCTCGGTATTTTGGGTTAAAACCGCAGGAATGGATGCAAGAAGTCAGGCTCAGAAAATCGCTGCTTCAGGATTGCAAGTGTCTGGATTTAGACAAGATATAAGAATTTTAGAAAGCATTTTAGATAGATATATAATGCCTTTAACAATTATGGGTGGCGCAGCAATTGGGTTATTAGCTTCTTTCACAGATTTGTTAGGAGCTTTAGTCGGCGGAACTTCTATTTTATTAGTAATTATGATTTTCCATCAGTTTTACCAAAGCATTGCGCAACAGCATATGACTGACATGAATCCTGGAATGAGAAAATTTATGGGGGGAGATTAAATTAAAAATGAATTTTTTAATAAATTATTTACTAGATTATAACTATTCGCCCATTTCGCATAAGCACTCCAGCCTTGAAATATTTCTGAAAATTTCTCGTAAGAAATTTCGCATTGATTAAATAAATCAATTTTTCTCTGCATATTTTTAATATTTCTTTTCCTTAACAATCTATAATGATAAAAATTTCTAAATCCTACGAAATCTATGCCTTTTGAAAGATTAATTATCTTTGATTTATCTGGATGAAGTTCGAGTTTTAATTTTTCTTTTAAAAAATTATCTATCGCCCCAATTCAAGAAAAACAAAATCTTCAGGACAGAAAATAAAACATTAACTATAAATTTTATTAAATAAAATTAGAAAATTCTTCTTCGGTTATTTTTGCTTGATCTAAAATTGCTTTTAAAGTTCCAATTTTTAATTCTTTATGTTGTGGAACAACTGTCCCAATTTTTCCTTGAGGAGTTTGTTTTTTCACAAGAACATGGCTTCCTCTTTGTCTGACAATTTCAAAACCAAATTTATTGCATAGAATCTTCAAACAATCTTTTCCAGAAATTCTTCTAAGCTGTGGCATTTGGAATTTCAAAAGTAGTTAATAATGACCTCACTTTTAATTTTAAAGGAAACTCTTCTAAATACAATTCGGTTGCTTCTTCCAAATTTTTAATTGCCTCTTCAAGTGTTTTTCCCTGACTAACTGTTCCGACTTCAGGACATTTCGCAATATACATATCTTCTTCTTTTGTAATTATCGCATTTAATTGAACCATAAAACAAATAGATTTTGGAACTATTTAAAATTATCCTTTAGTTTATTTTAAAGATTTTTGCGGTGTAAACACCATAAAAAAATTTAGATTAGTTCAAGCGGACAAAACCTCACTCTCGCTGCTTCGCAGCGCGTACCCCGAGATTAGAAAACGTGTAAGACGGATACCCATTGCAGTAGAGGTAAGCCCTACTGTCGATAGCATCGAACCACGCGACTGAATCGTTATCGCTTCTTGGATACCAGTAATATAAACTTCCATTTTCAACTTTTTTATTTGGAAGTCCTTGTTTTGTGTGGTTTGAATTAATATAATCTTCTAAATCAATTCTGGGAGTTTTATCTTGCATTAAACATTCTTCTAATTTTTCTTCTTTAGTTTCATTTTCAGTTAAAATGTATAATCCATCTTTTCTCTTTTTGAAATTTGCATCAAGCCATTCTGCTCTCCATGGATTTCTAACTTCAATTATGTCTTTGTAAATATCTTGATGATTTTTTTTTGTATATTTTAAAAATTCTATAAATTCTGGGATTATTAACATTCTTTGATTATTTGATTGAAGTTCTTTATGACAATCA
>JBBTBN010000036.1:0-16676 GCA_038043645.1 Nanobdellota archaeon | reverse complement strand
TCAATTTGGAATAAAAGAAATTCCAGGCAAATTAATAAAAATTGGAAAAGAAAAAATTTTTTTATTCAATGGAAATTTCTCAGATGAACAAATAAAAAATTTAGAAAAAATTGCTTTTATTGAAAAAGTTGGAATTTATATAGGAGCGATTTTTTTTCCTACTGGCGAAATAAGATTAAGTATAGAAGGAACACAAATTTTCAAAGATCAAATAATAAAAAATATTTTTGAACTTAATAGTGAACAAATAGATAACTGGATGCAAGGAGAAGAATTAAATATTCAAACAGGTTTAAGAGGAATAATCGTCATAAAACATAAAAACAATTTTCTTGGATGCGGAAAAGCTTCAGAAAACAAAATAGGAAATTTCATTCCAAAAAGCAGAAGATTAAGAAGCAAAAACATCATTAGATAGGTTTTTTAAATATCTAATTACTTGTACCCTTTAGGGTATTAAAATAAATATAAAAGATGATAAACAAACTAACTTCAAAAATAATCCTTGAGACAATAAGAAAAGAAAAAAAAAGACTAAAAGAAAAAGGAGTTAAAAAAATCGGATTATTTGGAAGTTATGCAAAAGATAAACAAAAAAAGGGAAGTGATGTAGATTTTCTTATAGAATTTAATGAAATTTCTGCAAATAATTTTTTTGGGGTTTTATTTTTCTTAGAAAAATTACTTGGAAAGAAAATAGATTTGGTTATTGAGGAAGACTTAAAACCAGAATTAAATTATGTGAAAAAAGAGGCAAAATATGTCAAAATATGAACTTTATTTAAATGAAATCTTAAGAGCAATTGAATTAATAGAAAAATCAATAAAGGGAAAAAGCTTTGAAGAATTTAAATCAAACAGGGAAACTATTGACGCTAATTCAATGAGACTTCAAATAATTGGAGAATCAATTAGCAAATTGCCAAAAGAAATAATCTCAAAATATAAAGAGATAACTTGGAGAGAATTTCTTCAAACAAGAAACATAATCAGTCATGCATATTTTGCAGTAAATGCTAAAATTGTTTGGTCAATTTTAAAAGAAGATGTTCCAAAATTAAAAGATGTTATTCAAAAAATTAAAAGAGACATAAAAGATGATGAATAAAAAAATATTTTTGTTAATGTTGGTTGGAATTTTTTCTATTTTATTTTTTAGTAATTTTATTAACAGCGCTACTAAGGAGGTAAAGATAGATTGGCTTGGATTTCCTTTTGAATGGTGTTCTGATGAGGATGACCACAATGTTGAATTTTGCGGTTATGACTATGATAAATTTCAACATTCTTGTAATGAAAATAGTGATTGTTCTAATGGTATTTGTTCTGGAGTTTATAAAGCCACTAATGGAGATATCTATCGTGTAGTATATTTAAATTATTGGTATAATGCGAAATGCAAATCATCAGGACATGGTGTAGACAACCATTTTGCGAATTCAATTGGGGAGTATAATGATGGTAGTGAATTTTCTCAAATGTATACTCCCTCGCATGAGGCTTTGGCTAACTGTTATGATCTTGATGGGGATGGTTATTATTCAGCGGTCTATTCGTCTGGAATAAATCAAGGAGTAAATACTGTTTGTGGAAATTCTGAAACTAATATGTGTGATAATAATCCTTCTGTTCATGTAGCAACAACAGAAATTCCTGATTTGATGGATAATAATTGTGATGGACAGACGGATGAGGGATTTGTATGTATGCCTGGACAAACACAACCATGTGGAACCACACATATAGGAGAGTGTCAAATTGGTATTGAAACATGTATAAATGGTCAATGGGATTCTTGTACGGGAGCGGTTGAACCTATCGCAGAAACTGCTGATGGTTATGATAATGATTGTGATGGACAGACGGATGAGGGATTTGAATGCATTCATGGACAAGCACAACAATGTGGAACCACGGACATAGGAGAGTGTCAATTCGGCACTAAAACATGCGCAAGTGGTCAATGGGGAAGTTGCATAGGATATGTTGGACCTACCACAGAAATTTGTAATGACAATATTGATAATAATTGTGATGGACAAATAGATTCTGCAGATTCTTTTTGTCAGAAAGCATATTGGACAAGTGATTCTCAAGGACAAAATAAAATAACCTCTTTAGCTGCTTTACCTTTTCAAAAAGTTTATCTTGTATTAGACGATCCTTATGGAACTTCTTCTAATTGGAAATTCAATATTGTTGAAAACGATATAGGGTTCTGTTTTTGGGGAATGGGAGCCGGATGTTATGATGAAATAAGAACTAATAATTTAGGAAATGCATTAACTGGAAATGTTTTAGGAAATAAAATAATTGCTGAATGGACGATTACACCAACAGATATTAATAAAGCAATAACTGAGGATTCTTATAATATTTATGAATTTTATTTTATAGTAATGGGAGATTCTTATTTTTATCCAAGCCCAATTTTACAATTAGAATGGGCTGCTGCTTCTTGCACATCTGGAGGAACACAATCTTGTTATACTGGCACTACTGGAACAGCGAATGTTGGAGAGTGCAAACCCGGCACTAAAAATTGCATAAATAATGTGTGGGGGCCTTGTCAAAATGAAATAATTCCAACAGCAGAAATTTGTGATGATGAAAAAGACAATAATTGCGACGGAGCTGTAGATGAATCGTCTTGTCAAGAAATTCCAATTGATTGTCCTCAAACACTTTGTTCAGATTATTTAACAGAATCACCTTGCGCTTCAAATTCATGTCAATTAAATTCTCAAACTCCCACTCTTACTTGTCCTTCAGATGCAACATCATGTAGTTGTTCTTGGAATGCTGGATCTTGTGATCCATCTTTTGATGTTATAGACCCAATTGGAAATTCTGGAACATGCTCTTTTAAAGAAGGAACTCCAGTCAAAACTTGTGAAAACGATGGTGAATTAGAATATGATATAACCGCGACGTGGAGTATAACTGGAGAATCTGGACCTTCTTCATGTAAAAATGGAAAAGTTGGTCCAATTTTTTGTTCATCAAAAACAAAACTTCCCTTGGAAAATAAATTCGGAATTTTACTGACAATAATTTCAATAATAGGAATTTATTTTTTGTTTTTCAGGAGAAATAAAATTTTGAAAATAAAAGATGATAAATAACCTAAAGGTCATACCCCTACAGGGCACGAGAACCTCTAAAGAGGCAACTAAAAAAATTTTATTGTTTGGATTTGTAATTCTTTTAATAACAGGAATCTTCGCAAGTTATACTCTTGGAAATCCAGAATATTCAATTCAGGAAACATATTCAAAGGGAGCAAATATTAGAGGATGGATAAATCTCTCTTTTCAGGATGAACCGATAACCTCTGTCTTTACAAGTTCTTTTGGAAATTCAATAATGCTTATTGATTTATTAGAAACTCCTGCAAATTCTAAAATTAATTATACTTGTAATCCTGCTAACTGTCAATCATCTTATATTAAAACAAATCCAGAAACGCAAAAACAAATTACTCTTAATGCTGGACAAAAAAAATTAATTGGATTTGTTTTAAACGATAACATTGAGGAAATTGCAGATTTCAATCTAACAATAGTAAGTGATGCTGTTAAATCAGATGAGAATCAACTTAAAATAGATTTATTTAATGATGGAATAAAAGATATTGGAAATACAAAATCTTATAATCAAACAGAAGAATGGAGTGCTCCTCGAGATTATGCATGTTTTAATCCTTATGAACAACAAATAATGCAGGGTTCAATAAAAAATGGAGATGTATATTGTCAGAGAGTAAATCTTCCAGAAGCGCCCGGATTTAGTTTAGGCGCTTGGTTAAAAAAGAAGTCTTCATCAGATTTATTAAATTTAAAGATGTATTTATATGATATTGATTTGGAGGAAGAAGTTAAATCTTGTAATCTTCCTGATGCAACAACTACAGAAACTGCAATTTATTGTGATATAGAATATCTTATTACAAAACAAAAAGATTATTATGTTTGCTTGTCTGCAGAAGGAACTGGAACTTATAAGATGCAAACCTATGGATACATTAATCGATGTGGTTTTAATAATTTGCCACCAAATGAAGAAATTGCGGCTTATAAAATATTTATTCAACCGAGATTTTTTGATGCAATTGGGACATTAGAAATTCCAGATACACTTCCAGAAGGAACTTCAATTTCTAAATTAATAGAAAATTATATAGATGAGAAATATAATAATTTAAGTTGCGCTGGAAGAAATTGCATTATCCCAATTAAATTGATTTCAAATGTTTCACAAACACTTACAATAACTGGAGAACTTGAATATAATTCTCCTTACAACAGTGGATTAGAAGAAAAAAAGATTTATGATTTATCAGAAGATGCGGGAGAAATAACTGCAGACCGACAGAAAATATTTTTAGATAATGCAAATTTTTCAGTTCCAAATGATATTGGAGAACATACTTTCAAATTATCTTTAGATAACACAGAAATATTAACAGAACAAATTGAAATAAAAAAAGGCATAGAAATACTCTCAATAAATCCAGTAAAAACTGCCGCAGGACTTCCAACTAATTTTAAAGTAAAAGTAAATGCTAATAATATCACAATTGCAAAATACAAATGGGATTTTAATAACGATGGAACAATTGATAAAACAACATTTACAAATTCTGTTAAACATACTTATAATTCAACTAAAAATTATAATTTAATAATAAGTGTTGAAGATTATGGAGGAGTATCAAGTTCAGAAAGTTTTAATATTGAAGTTGGCTCTGCAAAAGATGTTTTGGATAGTTTAATAGCTGAAAAACAAGAAGATTTATCAGACATTAAAGGAGAAATCTTAAACTATGATCCGTTTTCTATTGGTGCAATTAATAATGTTTCAGATTTAAATGGAATAGAACAAAAATTAAATAATCTAAAGAGTAATTATTTAGCTATTAAAAACACTGGAACAGCGCAAGAATTCCAAACTATTCTTTCAGATCTTCTTGAAATTGAATTGCCTAAATCTATTAAAAAAACTTTAGATTCCGCATCTTTGACTTTTTTTCCAAAGAAGGATAACTTAGATTTAGACATAATTGAATCAATTGCCGGAGGAAGTTCCGATGCTGATTTAGAAGAAGAATATAAAGATTCTATTTTGACTTGGAATTTAAATAATGTTCAGACAAAAGTTTCTGTAAAAGAATATTCTGCAGATTATAATCTCGGCAAAGAAATGTTAGTTAAAACATTTAAACTCAATATAAAAAATTCAGGGGCTCAGGAAAATTTGTATTTGTTTATAAAAGAAATGGAAGGAATTAATTTTAAAGAGAATATGATTTATGATGATTCAGGATATTATTCTAAAAAATTATCTATCAATAGTGAAGAAATAGAATTTTACACAACAGAAGATATAGATATTGAAAATCTTCCCGTATTTATTTCTCCTTCTCTTGATGAATTAGATGTCAATGTTGGTGCAGGAACAACGCCAGATAAAGCGGGCAAAAAATTTAAATGGGGAATTTTTGCATTGATAATTATTTTTGTAATTCTTTTAGGAATTGGTGTTTATTTTATTTTGAAAAAATGGTATAAAGAAAAATATGAAAATTATTTATTTAAAAATAAAAATAACTTATATAATATAGTTACTTATGTGCATGGAGCCAAACAGCATGGAAAAAAAGATAATGAAATAGTCAAAGATTTGCGAAATGCTGGATGGAATAATGAGCAAATAAATTATGTTATGAAAAAATATTCTGGAAAAAATACTGGAATGCCTGGTTCTGCAGAAAAATCGTTTGTTAATAAAAACAAAATGCATTAAATATTAATTAATCATAGAAAACCTTAATAAACCCTTTTAACAAATTTATAATATGGTCATAAAAATTATAAGAAATTTTTTTAAGAATGTTTTTGGAGGACTATTTAAAAATAAAGAAGATATAAAACTTGGTTTTTATGGACCTCCAAATGCAGGAAAGACAAGTTTAGCAAACAGAATTTGCAAAGATTTTACTGGAGAAGAAATTGGTAGAGTAAGCAAAATTCCTCATGAAACAAGAAAAGTTCAATTTAAAGAAAAAGTTGAAATTGAATATAAAAACAGAAAAATGACTTTCAAGATGATTGATACTCCTGGAATTGCAACAAAAATAGATTATGAAGATTTTTTAAAATATAATATGAAGAAAAAAGAAGCAAAAGAAAGAGCAAAAACTGCAACGCAGGGAATTATTGAAAGTATAAAATGGTTGGATGATATGGATATGGTTGTGATTGTATTAGATGCTACTGAAAATCCATATAGTCAGGTAAATATTACAATAATCGGAAATTTGGTTGCAAGAAAAATTCCAGTTTTGATAGTTGCAAATAAAATTGATTTAAAAAATGCTGATATTAAAAAAATTGAATCTGCTTTTCCTGAATATGATGTTGTTGGATTAAGCGCCAAATATGGAAAAAATCTTGAAGAATTTTATGAATCATTATTAAAGTTATCAAAAAAGATTTAAAAATATATATTACAATATATATAATTGAACAACATGACAAAAAAAAGAGGAAAAATAAAGGGATTTTCCATCCAATTTTTACCATACGGAGAAATTAGAAATTTGGACAGCAATGAAAGAATAAAAAAAATTCTTAAAATTGTTTTAGAGAACAACATTTTAATTTTGCAGGGAAAATTAGAACCTGAAGAAGAAACTAGATTAATTGGGGACACAATGGCGATGGCTGGACATGTTAAAAATTTTAAGGGAATAGAATTAGCCGTAATCTCAAATAGAGAAGAAGAAAATATTTTTAATCAGTTTAGGGCTGGTTTAATTAATATTCTTTCTAGAGGAGATTTAGGAGCAGTAACAATTATTGGTCCAGCATCAATTGTTAAAGAAATCAAAAATAACCCTAAAAAAATAGAACTTCTTTTGAACAAATAATTGATTTTTTGAAAATCTTTTTTAGATAATATTTTCAGTTAATTTTTTTGGAAACATAAATAAAAAAACAAATTATTTTGAACTTTCAATTGATGATTTAGCAGAATTAATAAATTCCTTAGAAAAATACTCTTTGTTATCCAATACTTTTTGAGGATTAGAAAGTAAAAGACTAAATTGAGCACAATCAAAATTTGATAAATCTCTCTCTTTGTTTTTTATATTAAAAGGATTATCCCTGGAAAGTATCTCTAAATTTGAAGGAAATTCTCTTATTTTATAATTTCCATCAGGTCGTTTTTTTATATCTATACAAACATCTCCAAAACGAGAACAATAAACAAGATACCCTTCTTTATCTTTATTTTTTCCATTAAGAACTCTAACTTTGTAGCCATAATCAAGCATCCATAAATGTGTTTCCATATCATTTTATCTTTGAGTTAGTTTTTAAAAATTTATATATTAGAACAATCTTATTAATTAATGAAACTCGGAGTTTTATTTTCTGGAGGAAAAGATTCAACATATTCGGCCTGGCTTGCAAAAGAATATGGTTATGAATTAACCTGTTTAATTTCAATTTTTTCTGAAAATCCTGAATCTTATATGTTTCATACTCCTTCAATTAGCAAGACAAAAAAGCAGGCAAAGGTTATGGAAATTCCATTAATTGTTCAGAAAACAAAAGGAAACAAGGAAGAAGAACTTAAGGATTTAGAAATAGCAATTGAAAAAGCCAAGCAGAAATACAAAATTCAGGGAATTGTATCTGGCGCTATTCAATCTGTTTATCAAGCCTCACGAATCCAAAAGATTTGCAACAAATTAGATTTAGAGTGCTTTAATCCTCTCTGGCAAAAAAACGAAGAAGAATATCTTTCTGAATTAATTCGAAATAAATTTAAAATAATTCTTACTGGAGTTTTTGCTTATCCTTTAAATAAATCTTGGATTGGAAAAGAAATAAATCAAGAATTTATTAAAGAAATAAAAGGACTTAATAAAAAATACAAAATTCATCCTGCTGGAGAAGGCGGAGAATTTGAAACATTTGCATTGAATTGTCCTCTATTTAAAAAAGAGCTTAATATTATTGACAAAAATATCTCTTCATCTGGAGAAAATTCCTGGAAAATGGATATTGAAGTAGAATGAAAAACCTCATAAAAATATTATCTCTTGCAACTTTTTTAGCGCTCCCACAAATTGAAATAAAAGCTCAGTCAGATAAAATTGCCCAAAAAGAAATTATTTTAAAGAGTGAAGAGGATAACAATCTTCTTTTATTAACAGATTATTTAAGTAAAAAAGGATTCAAGATTGATTCACTTTTAAAAGATTCAAGATTTAAAATTTATGATGGAATTAGTAATAGATTTAAAAAAGCCCCTGAAATAAAGATAAACAATTTAGAAAAATATAAAGAAATTATTGGATATACTTACAAAAAAGAAAAAATTTCTGGATTTATGAATAATAATTTAGAAAAACTTTTAGAAGCAGAAAAAAAATATGGGATTCCAAAAGAAACAATCTCTTCTATTCTGGGGATTGAATCAGATTTTGGAGAGATAACTGGAAAATATAATCCCTTTAATGTTTATATCTCATTATATATTGAAGGATATAAAAAAGAGTTTGCAAAAACACAACTTGAAGAACTTTTGATTTTTTGTAAAAAGAAGAATCTTGATATTTTTAATTTAAACTCAAGTTATGCTGGAGCTATTTCATATGGTCAATTTATTCCTTCTTCTTTAAACCGATGGTTTATTGGAAGTGATTTGTATAGTATGGACAACAATATTCTTTCGGTTGCAAATTATCTTTTTTATTTTAAAAAAAGAACGGGAACATTAGAAAAAGCAATTTATAGTTATAATCCAAGCAAACTTTATGTTCAAGCAGTCATAGCCCTTGCAAAAGAGGCAGAATCTAAAAAATGATTTTAATAATAAATATATGCAAAGAAAAATTGCACTACCTTGAATTTGTAAAACCAATTGAAAATATTTTAAAAGAGAAAAAGATTGAATATAAAACAATTTATTACAAAAAAATTACAGATAAAGAATTATTCGATAAAGAATTAGAGAAGATAATAATTTGTGGAACTTCTTTAAAAGACAATGAATATCTGGAAAATTTAGATTATTTTAAATGGATAAGATTTCCAAAATTAAACAAGCCAATTCTTGGAATTTGCGGGGGAATGCAAATTATCTCTCTGATTTTTGGCGGAACTCTTATTGAAAACAAAGAAATTGGACTGATAAAGATTAAATTTGAAAAAGAATTTCTGAATTTTAAGCCCTCGCTGGCTGAAGTTTATTTATTGCATAATTATGCGGTTCTTAACAATGATTTTGAAATCGTTGCTATTTCTCAAGAGATAGAAATTCCTCAGGCAATAAAACACAAAACAAAACCAATTTATGGAGTTTTATTTCATCCTGAAGTTAGAAACAAAGAACTTATAAATTATTTTTGCGAAAAAGTATAATGCATTTCCATATTATTTTAACAGAAAAATGCAATCTTCGCTGTAAATACTGCTATGAAAAATCAATGAATGAATTTAATAATGGATTGGATAAAAAATGGAGTTATGATTTTGATGCTCCTTGGGATTCAGAAGTGGAAATAGAAAAAATAAAAAAGTTTTTAGAAAAAGATGAAAACCCAACTTTAATTTTTTATGGGGGAGAACCTCTTATGAAATTAGATAAAATAAAACTTTTAATGGATAACATAAATGCAAAATTTTACATTCAATCAAACGGGTTATTTCTAAAAACAATTCCTGAAAAATATCTCCATAGAATAGATAAAATGTTAATTTCAATAGATGGAAATAAAGAAAGAACAGATTATAACAGAGGGAAAGGAATTTATGACGCAGTTATTAGCAATATAAAAAACATAAGAGAAAAAAAATATAAAGGAGAAATCGTTGCAAGAATGACCATTTCTTTTCCAGATATTTATGAACAAGTTAGCCATATAATTAAATTAATTGAACAGGGAATTTTTGATTCAATCCACTGGCAATTAGATGCAGGATTTTACAAAAATGATTTTAACTTAAAAAATTTTGCAAAATTTACAAATGAATATAATGATTCAATAAATAAATTACTGGATTTTTGGGTTGAAAAAATGAGAAAAGGTAAAGTATTAAAAATTTATCCTTTCGTAGGAATTCTTGACACGTTGTATCATAATAAAAAATCTAAATT
The DNA here is from genome assembly GCA_038043645.1 of Nanobdellota archaeon. Taxonomy (GTDB): domain Archaea; phylum Nanobdellota; class Nanobdellia; order Pacearchaeales; family GW2011-AR1; genus JWKY01. Next base: position 6,503 of record JBBTBN010000036.1, on the reverse strand, counting down.
ACCTTGCGGAGCAGGTTATGAAAATTATACTATTACCACGACGGGAAAAATTTCTGCTTGTCCTATAATGAACAGCGTAAAAGATTTTTATTGCGGAGACCTTGATACAAATATTAAAGATTTAAAGCAGATTCATTGTGTTGAAGAACCATGCAACAAATGCAATTATTATGAAATATGCGGAGGAAGATGTTTATACTCGCATTACGCAAAACTCTGGCCAAAAGAAGGAGAAAAATTAATCTGCAAAACAATAATTAATTTAATTGAAGGAATAAAAAAAAGAATTCCTGAAATAAAAAAATTAATTAAAGAGAAAATTATTTCAGAAAAAGATTTTGAATATGAAAAATATTTCGGACCGGAGATTATACCTTAAATCTCCAAAATACTCTCTTTCCCAGTCTCCATATCTTTAATCTTAAATTTCTTTTCCTTAATTTCTTTTTCGCCGACAAAAATTACTTTAGAAAATTTATATGAATTTGCATATTCCAATGCTTTTGAGGGTTTACCATAAAATAAACAAACTATTTTATTCTTTTCCCTTAATTTTTCAGCGAGCTTAATTGCTTCCTTGTCTTGTTCTAATGAAATTATTAAATATTTTTCTTTTTCATAATTCATCTTAGCCAATGAACTTAATCTATCTAATCCAAATGAAATGCCTGTTGATTGAATTCCATTAAAAATATAACTTCCTCCGCCTGCAATTGTTTCCTTAATTTGGCCAAGCTTGGGCGAATTACTGGAAATTTCTTTATTTCCTGTGGCTTCTGGTGTTTTTATTTCAAAAACATTTTTATTATAATAACTTAACCCTCTGACAAGAGAAGGCTGGAAAACAAGTTCAACCCCATAATGTTTGCAGTATTTTTTTAATTCAGAAATATCTTTATAATTTTTGTATCTTTCAAAATATTTTTCAGGTTTTTTTAAAATATTTAAAAAGTTTTCTGAGTTATATTTTTTTAAATTTGCTTTGATTTCAGATTCGGGAAGTTTGTCTAATTTATCAATCTCTCTTAAAATTTGATTTTGATTTGATTTAATTCCAAGCTCATCAAGAATTTCATTTAATAACGCCCTGTTTCCGACATAAATTTTAAATTTAATTTTTAATTTTTCAAGAACTTCTTTTGTCAAGGCCAGAATTTCAGCATCATCTTTAATTGTTGAACCAATTGTGTCAATATCACTTTGAACAAACTGCCTGAATCTATTTGAAGAAACAGGCTCGTCTCTGAAAACTTCTCCAAGCTGATATCTTTTGTATGGAAGTTTTTTATTTTGCATTAATCTTTTTAATTGAAATGTAAATTCATATCTTAAAGCAAGTTTTCTTTTTCCCTTGTCTTCAAGTTTGTAAACATCCGAGACTGCTTCGTCATTTGCATTTTCTCCTCGGATAAATTCTTCTGCTTCAATTACAGGAGTTTCAGCTGGCTCAAACCCGTATTTTTCAAAAGTCTCAACTAAAATTTTTTTTATTTCTGTTCTTTTTTGAGCTTCTTCTCCTGTATAATCGCGAAAGCCTTTGATTGTTTCCATTTTAATTTAATCTCTTTTCAATAAACAAATTATCCTTACTTGGAAGTATGTTTAGCTTTTTATATAATTTGATTGCTCTTGATTTAGTGTTGGCAACTTCCATGAAATATTCAAATCCTTTTTGTTTATATATTTTGAATATTTCATTAATTACAAATGTTCCAATTCCTTTTCCTTGAAATTCTTTTTTTATTGCAAGGTCTTCTCCAAAAGCATACTTGCCTGGAAAAAACCAATGAGGATTTACAGCAATAAATCCAACAATTTTATTATTATAAATTATTTTCCAGAGATCACAATATTTCGAAAAGAGATTTATTTTTTCAATAGCTTTCTTTTTTGTCCACGGCTCATTATAAGGAGGTTTAGAAAATTCTTTAGCATAAATTTCTGCAATTATAGAAAAATCTTTTTTATTTGCTTTTTTTAATATTGGTTTCATTTGATTTTTTTCTTGATTACAAAAAGGGCGGAAGAGGAGAATCGAACTCCCGTTTTGCGGACCACAACCGCACGTACTGCCATTATACTACAACCGCCATAATTAATGAAAGAATAAATTATTTATAAATGTTTTTTAGAAAAATAACTTCAAAGAATTCATAGACTAAATAAAAATTTAAAAAAACATCTTTGAAAGAATCAATAAAACCTAATTAAGCTGACAAACTAAGTTCATCTGTCTGCGCACTTTCATCACAATAAAATACTTCTCCTGATTTTTTCATGAAAAATGGAACCACTGTTACTTTAGCTGGAACAAAATTAACTGAAACAGTATATGTCTTTTTATCTAATGGTTTAATATTTTCTATTATATTATCGCTACTCGTACTCTTTTCTTTTGTAGCATCTTCAACTATTAATTTAACTCCATCAAGGTTTTTTCCAGCTCCGCTTCTTGAAACTGTAACATCATAACCAATAAATTGCTGATCCCCATCAAGAGCACGAGCAATTTTAATTTTAGTTGCATGCATTTCAACATCTAAGCAATTAGCAGACAATTCAATATTTTCTGCGCCCTTTGAAACAGTGCCTTTTACAACAACTGAAACAACTGCAAAAACCACAATTGCTAAAAGAATTATAATTATTGTTACAACGATTTCTGAAATTCCTTTTTTATTTCTAACTAACATATAAATACTAAAATTTTTACCTTTTTAAAGATTACTCTTCTAAAGTTAATAGGTTAATTTTTATTAAACACCTTGATTATCTCAAAAAAATCTTCTTGACTTATTACTTTATCTACATCCGTTAATCCTCTTTGTTCTGCAAATTTTGCAAATGCTTCTGGTTTGTATCCTCTTTTTCTTAATGAAGCAACAGTTGGAAGTCTTGCATCTTCTGCTCCAGAATATTTTCCTTCTTTAATTGCTTCTGCAATTTTTCTTTTTGACAAAATAATATCTGTGAATTTTATTTTTCCCATAAAAAATGTCCAAGGAAATTTTTTTCCAAGAACTTTGTAAATCATTTCTTGTCTCTTTGCATTATCTGCATGATCTTTTCCCCTAATTATATGAGTTGTTTTCATTTCAATATCATCAACGGTTACTGAAAGATTCATTAAAGGCCAGACACGATATTTGTTTTTTTGAAGAGGATGTTCGCACAAATTAATTCTTGCTAATGGAAAATCTCTCATTGCCGGATTTGGATCTTGCATATTGGATTTAAATCTTAGAACAGCTTCTCCTTCTGAAAAACCATTTTTATTGCCCTCAATAGAAATCTTCTTTGAAGATTTATCAGGGCCTGCTTTAGCAGGTTCTCGCACCTCCTTGGTGTACACCTGTGGTGCCAGCATTTTTTTCCATTTTTCTAAATTTTCTTTAATAGAATTTTTTCTGCAAGAACATTCTTTTTTTTGCTCGGCAAATTTCTTAAATTCTTCCTGCGAACAAATACAGACATAAGCTGAATTTTTGTTAATTAATTTTTTAGCATATTCATAATACAAATTCATTCTATCTGAAGCATTAATATATTTGTAGACATTTCCAAAAATCCAATCGCAATCTTCTTTTAAATTTTTATAAGCTTCAGGGAGAGCTTTCTCTGGATTAGTATCGTCAATAACAACATAAAATTTTCCGCCGTATTTTTTTACATAAAGAGAATTTATCATATTAGAAATAATGTGTCCTATATGCATTGGTCCAGACGGCGCAGGCCTGAATCTCATTACAACTCCAGTTTTTGAAACATTCGGCAATTCAGACAATCCTTCGCGAATCTCTCTTTCAGAAATTTTAGATTCAAATTTTTTAAATTCTTTCTCCTGTTCTGCAAGAGACATTGAATTAATTTCCTTAATAATTTCAGAAATTATTTTAAGGTAATTTTTAACTTCTTCTTTTTTCATGCCTTCATTAAATAATGCAGAAATAACTGCTCCTTGCTGGGCTTTTCCTCCATAATGAATTGCATTTTTTAGGGCATAAGCGCGAATTGTTTTTTCAGGAATTTTCATAAATAAAAAAAGAACTCAGTATTAATAAATCTAATTAATTTTAGATTTTATAAGAATATCTTTATTCAAAACCTTGCTGGCATTTAAAACTTCAATTCCAAGAAGCCTTCCATCTTTATTAAAATCAAGAATTATATTTGAGTCTAATTCTATTGTTTTTACAGCTTCTCCATTTTTTATTTCATCAACTAAATAAATATAACCGGCATCAATTTTTCTATCATATTCAAGTTTCATTTTTATATAACTGTTACAATCTTTATATAGTTTTCTTCTTTAATAAATACTATTTTAACTTTTCTATTTCTTATTTCTCCAATTGCTTCCATTATTCCTTCAAATGTTTTTTTAGTATAAGAAGGATATTTTAGCAGATGTTCAATTTCCCATTCTTCTATTCCCCTTTGTTTCATCCTCTTTTTAGCATGATCAGAATAAACAATTTTCATAATTTATCAAAGAGAAACTAATTTATAAATTTAGTTAAATTAAAAATCATAAATAAAATTATTGTTTAAAAAAGGCCAAGTCAACATTTCCAGTGGCTTTTCCGTTTTCAAAATCATAAGATGTATTAAAGAAAATTAAATCGTCTCTTTTTGGAATTATTTTTTCTAATTTTATTTTTCCTTCAAATTCCTTGGGATTAATTGGTTTTCTGAATTTTATATTGTTCATTCCTATAATTAATCCCTCCTGGAACCGTCTTTCCAATGAAAGATTTTTTTCTATTCCTTGAATTAAATCCCTTTGAATAGAATCTATAAAAAAAGCAAAAGCTAATTGATTATAACAAATCATCATATCTGTAGCATTAAAATGTCCTGATTCTATACCCTCTTTAGTATAAAATGAACGAGGAATTTTAAAGATTCCTTTTGCAATTGGATAATCCAATTCGGCTTTGATTAAGTATTGACATTCTACTTTATAGAATTCAAATACTTTTTCTATAATTTCTTTTGATATTTTAATCATATAGAAATCTAAACTAAAAAGTAAATAAAATTTATAGCGATATATATCGTTTATTCAAAGAAATATGGGATGGATTTTTTTTCAGCTTTTCTTAAATGAACTTGAAATGTTGAAAAACTTAAATTAGATATTTTTGCTAATTTTTGCAAATCAATTTTTCTTGGAGAATTATAATATCCCTTTTTAATCGCCAATTCCATTGCTTCTTTTTGCTTATCTGTTAATCCTGGTGCAATTTTCATTATAGAAATAGATTTAATTTTCTTTTGTTGAATTGAAATAAGTTGTCCTCCTAATTTTCTTTCAAGAGTGTCTATAAATTTTTCTAAATGTTTCTTTTCAAAACTTCCAACATTTACAATTTCATAACCTTTATCTGAGATTAAAGCAGGAGAAATATGAATTATCTTGGGATTATAAAGAGGTTTTGTATAAACTGGCTCTTTGATAGTACCAATAAAAAAATTTTCTTTAATTTCAAAATTAACAACTCTTTTTTCCTTTTTTAATTCACTGAAAAATTTTTCAATATTTTCTCTTTTTCCTAAAATTGTTCCAGCAATTTGGACTAAAATATAATCTTTTTTATAAAAATAAGATAATGGAAATCCAAATAAATTTACTTGACATTTTTCAGTTTTTGTTCCCATTAAAGTTCCTTTGCTAGAAAATTTAATCTTTGCAACCCACATAAAGATACGATATTTATCGTGCTTAAATATTTTCCTAAATGAGGATTAATATTTTCAACAGAATTTAAAATTAATAAAATTATTCTTTTTTAGAAATCTTTATTAGCTTATACTCGGCAATTTCATTTAAATATCTTTTAACTTCTGCTTGTTCATTTTCTAATACTTTGTTTCCCAAATCTGTACCGCGTATATATTTTTCAGAATATAATCTATTTATTTTAGAATTATTTATCTCAAAAGAGTAATCTAATAAATTAGAAGTTATTCCATATTTCATTAATTCTAAGCCATTTAATTTAAAATCTTTATCAAAAAAATCCCAAACAAGAGAATAAGTTTTAGTTTCATTATTCTTCCAAAAAATTTCTTCTGAAGAAATTCCATTTTTTAGCAATTTATATTTAGAAAATTCTTTGTTTCTAACAAATAAAAAACCCTTTGAATTAAAATCATTAATTGAATTAAAACTAATTTCTTTTTTTGATAATTTGTAATAATCTACTAAAGTGTCTATAGAAAATTCCCCTTTTCTTACAAAGGATGTATCTATTTTCAGACTATCTATTACTGAAAAAGATTTTATATTATACTTCTCAAAATCTGGTCCAAGTTTGGTCAAACATATGTTAACAGCTGTTCCAATAAAAAATCCAAGCGGAATAGCGCCGACAAGACCTAAAATTTTTTTTTTAGTTAAATTTTCAAAAAAATCTTGAATTAAGTTTGTCATTTTATTTTTTCTCCTTCGCCAAAACCACCCTGCCACTGTCGTCGGAATTAGACAAATCCAAACTGCT
>JBBTBN010000035.1:0-5387 GCA_038043645.1 Nanobdellota archaeon | reverse complement strand
TATCGGGAGAAACTTTACTCCATCTTTAAAGATGGAGATTTCTACTTAATTAAGAGAATTCCCAAATTTAAATCGCGCCCGTAATTTATCATTTCAAAAAAAACTTTTTTATGAGCTTCAGCTTCTTTAACATCTCTTATGGATTTTGAACTTGGAGTTATTCCATATTCAAGTAAATTTGCAGTCTCTTTTAATGTTAAAGTAGACCCTTCTATTTTTTGGGTATTATATGTGAATTTAATTGCGAAATTCTCTCTTGATTTTTCTTTTGCTGATTCTGGAAGAGATTTATATTCTTTAGAAAATTTTTGCTTTATTTTATCCAAATTTTTAATAAATCTTTCCTTATAAAATTCCTGAATAAATTTTTTCTTTTCCTCTTCAATATTTTTCGGAATAGAGTCTCCAAGATAATATTGCTTCTTTCTGACTTTTTTTCCTTCTCTAAAGCTATGCACTAAGTAATAATATTTTTTCTTTCCTTTTTTTATTTCCTTTATCTCTACCATAAGAATTAGTATACCTACATATTTATAAATATTTACTTTATCTTAAAAATGTAGGGATACACTATATTCTATTTAATTTGCATTTTTCATTTGGAAAAATGAATTTATTTCAACTTTTTAGAAACATCTTCTAAATCTTTTCTTAATTCGTCAATTGATTTCTCAAAAATTGCTTCCGGAGAAATTTGTCCAAAACTTTCCAAACTAATTATTAATTCAGGATTTTCTTTTACTTCTGGCTTTTCGCCTGCTTTTTCAGCAATGCCGGAACAAACATCTGAAATTTCTTCTTCCCCGTCGTCTAAAATGATTATCTGGTTTCCACTTTCTTTTATATTTGCATTGGGACAAATCTTTTTAATTTTTTCTTTAAATTTTTTATCCATTTTTAATTCATTAATATTTCTAAAAAACATTAATCCAGGAGAAAATTTAGCATGTTCAGAGCCTTTTCCAGATTTTAGTGTTGCTTTTATTTCTAATTCTTGTCCTTTATCGAGTAAAGTAATTGGAATTTTATCATAAACAACTTCTGCATCGCCATTTAATTCCCCGGAATAAACAATTCCTTCTTTTTTAGATTCTAATTTCATCTTCCCTGTTTGTTTTTTTGCCTTTAATGGAATTAATCCAATTCTGTGCGCAAGAGTTTCATCGTATAATGCGGAATCATTTTTTGAAATCTCAACTTCATCAACGGCCACAATTGATATCTGGTTAACATATCTTCTAATAGCATTTGCTATACTTCCGTCAATCTCGGCTGAAAAGATTAATTTATCTGTTTTTTTTCTTATTATCTTCATGTTAATTCTTATTAAGGTTGTTTTTTAAAGTTATTCTTTAAGGTCTTCTTCCTCTTCTTCCTCCTTTTTTCTTTGGGCCCCCTCTTGCAATTCTTGTATTGTCTAAAATATTTATTATTTTGAATCCTTCTCTAGATAAACTTTTTACTAAAGCATTTGCTCCCGGTCCCGGAGTGGGGTTTCCAGTTTTTGCCCTAACTCTTAAATATAAATTTTTAATTTTTTCTTCTTTCATTTTTTCAGAGATTCTTTTTGAAATAAACATTGCAATAGTTGGATTTGCTTTCAATCTATTATGTTTAGTAACCATTCCGCCAGATATTTTTATAATTGTTCTTCCAGACATATCTGTGACATGGACGATGGTATTATTATAAGAGGTATAGACATGCACAATTGCTTCTATTTCTTTATCCTTTTTTATTTTTTTTTCGCTTTTATCCTCGAGATCATAATCTGCTTCTAAAATCACCTTCGATAAATCTTCAGGATTATCTTTTTCATCCCCTAAAGATTCAATTTTTTTTGATTCCTTTTCAGATGAAATTACAATTTCTTCGGAAATTTTTTTATTTTTGATTTTTGATTTTTCCATAAAGTTAAGATTCAGCCCCATTTATTATTTCTTCTGTTTTTGATTCTAAAAATTCTTTTTTAACAGGGGGCTGTTCTTTGGTTTTTTGTTTCTCCTTAATTGTTATTTTATTCTCTAATTCAACTGGAACAAGATAGGATGGTTTGTTAATAACTTTTTTGTCAACTAAAACTTTTTTATGAACAATTTTTTGTCTTGCTTCTTTTATTGTATAAACAAGTCCTTTTCTAAAAACAATTGTTTGTAATCTTCTTTCTAAATAATCCTTTATATTTACCGCAAAAGCGTCTGTAAGTGAATTAACTTTAAGACCTATCTCTTTTAATTGATCAAACAAAATTTTTTGTTTTTCGGGAGAACTTTTAATCAGTTTCCTTGCCTTTTGTCTTACTAATTTTGATTTTGCTTCAGTTTTCCAAATTTCTTTTTTATTTTTTAAACCAAATTCTTCTCTGATTTTTTTCTCCTCTTCAATTCTTAATTTATCAAATGGTTTTTTTGGATTTGAATATAGTTTGTGTTTTCTTTTCATTTTTCTTTCTTTTTAATTCCAGCTCCCTTGGATTTATTTTTTCTAAAATGGGCTTTTGTTCTCTGACCCCTTACAGGAAGTCCTGCAACGTGCCGATATCCTTTATAAGATTTTATTTTCTTTAATCTTTTAATATCAAATTCTTTTCTTAATTCCAAATTAGAACCTACTAAATGTTTATCCTCGCCTGTTTCAAAATCTTTCTGTCTATTTTTTAGATATTTAGGAATTTCTAGATTTTTTAAAAATTCTTCAATTTTTTTTATTTCAGATTCTGTAAGCGATTCTATTTTTCTGTTTTTATCCATTCCCAATTTTTTGCAAACGGCATTTGACAAACTCCAAGAAATTCCTTTTATCTTCGTCAATCCAGGATAAATTTTCACCCTGCCTTCGATATCCTTCTGCATAATTCTTAAAATTCTGCCTTTATATTCTAATTCAGCATTTTGAGAGTGTGGAATTTTTTTTAGAATGTCTTTTTTATTTTTTTCTTTAGATTTTTGATTTTCTTCAATTTTTTGTTTGGTCATTTTATCTTTCTTTCACAAAAAGATTATATCTTTCTGTTTGTGTTAATTCTTTAAACATTCTTTTCTCTACTGCTTTTTTAGGATCTGGTAGATTTGGGACTCTTTTTTTCATGTCTTCAAATGATTCAAATGGTTTTTCCTGTCTTTGTTTTATTATTTCTTTCATATGTTTTTTACCTAATCCTGGAAGCAACTCTATTTGGTGAAATCTTTTATTAATAGCATCTGCCTTATTAAAAAAATCAACAAATTCTTGTTCTTGTTTTTCAGTAACTTTCTTTATAAATTCTTCTAATTGCTGTTTTGAAGATTCTGTTAATTTTTCTTTTGATAATCTTCCAAAAATATAATAAATTTTATCTCTTTTTCCCTGACCAATATAGACAATTTCTCCAGGTTCTAATTTAACTCCTCTCCTAGGAATTAATTCTAAAAGAGTATAATCAAGTTCTCCCACAGCTTGGGCTAAGGGCATCATTTTTTTTTCCAAGGGATAACCATTTGGAAGATATTCTAATATTACTGCTGTTTCTTCTTTCATTTTCTTTATTATTCAAATTGTTTAACGACATCAAGTATTTTATTTGCTTCATTTTCATCTAAACTCATATCTATAAATATTTTATTTATTTCTTCTAAATTGGTTGGCAGAATATCAATTATTTTTGAGACATGAGAGGCATTCATTTTCATTAATTTTAATTTTTCTAATTTTTCTCTAAAATCTTTTGCCTGTTTTGCATTTAATTTTGTAAACTTATTAATAAATGTTTTTAGATCTTCTTGTGTCTTACTAAGATATTCTTCAGATTCTGATGCGCTTAGTGAATTGCTTTTTATTATCATTCTAAAGATTTAACCCCATTTATCCTCTTTAAATGCGACGGATCAATTATAAATTTTTTTTCTTTTCCTGAATCATTCAAACTAACCATAAAAGATCTTCCGCGCTTTTCTTCAACAATCCCGCATCTTCCTTGAATCCTTTTTGGGAAACTTGCCTGTTTTGCTTTTTCTCTAACAACTGAGACTTTATCGCCTATCTTAAAATCCTGAAAAGCTCTGCTAAAGCTAATTTTTCCGCGCTCTCTAATTTCTTTTCTTTTTGCCATTTTAAATTTAATACTTCATAAATATCAAAAAAGAACTAATTTAAAAACTTATCTCTTAGTTTTTAGAAATCATATACTTATTTTTGATTTTCGGGAATTTCATGTTCTAAGCACAAGTCCCCTTTTTTATCTGCATCATTCATGCCCTGAAGGATTGCATTAAACATTTTCTGCCCCCACACTCCAACTCCACATTTATCACAAACATCTAATGCCCTCTTATCTGAAATGTCGTTCTTGCAATAAACACATTTTTTTACCATCTTCTTTCTTAATTAAAAATCAATATTTAAATTCTTTTTAAATATTTGCCTTAAATCAGATAAATAACAAGTTTTAAAAACTATTTGGAAGGATTAATAATATGATAATTCCAGTTCGTTGTTTTGGATGCGGTAAACCCGTGGGACATTTATGGGAACAATTTAAAGAGAGAGTAGCTTCTGGTGAAAATCAAAAAAAAGTGCTCGATGAACTTGGATTGGAAAGAATGTGTTGCAGATCGATATTTTTGGGTCAGGTAGATACACTTGAATTAATTGGCAAGTTTAAGAAAAGTTAAAAAATTTATTTAAATCTTCCATCTATTAATCTTTTTGCATTTCAAACATTCAACGGATTTCATTCCTTTTTTTATTCTAATTTTTTCATTTCCAGAATAAGGAGTTAAACATTTTTTGCAAAATAATTTTCTTTTTTCTTTTAATGAAATTTTTTTATTCATTGCAAGAGATTTAATTTTTTTAATTTGCTTGGAAGTTTTATTTTTAATATTTAAGAAGAAATCTACAATTCTTTTTTCTGTATCTTTTTTTGGGTGATTTTTCATAAAGGAATAAATAATTCTTATTATGCTTATGGAAATCCCCTTCGCATAAAGAAAATAAATAGGTGAGACAGCACTGCTGCTTCGCAGCTTGTCGGCCACTAACACAGTCAGCGTAATCGTCTTGACTTCCGAGTTCGGAATGAGATCGGGTATGACACGATTACTACGGCCGTCTTCAAAAATTAAGAGAATTGAGGATTTTTAAACTTTGCTAATAAACAAAAATCTATCAAAACTAACTTTTTATGATAAGTTTTAAAATGTTGTCGAGCATTATATTTTTAGGCGGGTATGCCGGAGTGGTCAAACGGGACAGACTCAAAATCTGTTAGCTTAGTGCTTACAAAGGTTCGAATCCTTTTACCCGCATTTAAATTAAATCTCTATAAAACTAACATTGCCCGGGTAGCTCAGCTTGGATAGAGCGAAAGGTTCCTAACCTTTAGGTCGCAGGTTCAAATCCTGTCTCGG
>JBBTBN010000034.1:0-9370 GCA_038043645.1 Nanobdellota archaeon | reverse complement strand
TTCTGGGATTATTAACATTCTTTGATTATTTGATTGAAGTTCTTTATGACAATCAAACCAATTTTTTCCTAAATGAGTTCTTTGCTTTGCAACATACAGATTTATTGATGGAACATAGATGAAATCTGAATTATCTTTGAATGAATTAACCTTTTCTTCCTTTTTATTAGAAAGACTATATTTAATACCTACAGCATCTGCTAATTTAATTAAATTGTTATAATCATTCTCATTTAGAACATCTAACATTGGTGCCATAATTTTTTTAGGGAAAAGGGATTTATAAATGTTTGTATTCTGTAGCCTTTTAGAAGAAGTAACACTACAAATCAATAACTCCGTCTTTAGTTAATGCGGCAAATCTTATTCCAACAGGCAGATTAAGCAAAGCAGAAATTAAAGCCATGTGCTCTTTTCCGTCTTTGGCTATTTCTCTTCCCATGAAATATTTTGGTATTTTAAAGCCTGTCATTTTAATTAATATTATTTAAGGTTTATAAATGTTTTGTCTTTTATAAATAGTAACTACTTTCATTAGGAAAAGAACTTTATGAAACTTTAAAAACTATTTAATCTTATTTTAAAAATGAATGAAAACGTAGATAATAAAAATTTGAATAAAAAAGGCGAAGGAAGTTTTATGCCTATCATTTTTATAATGTTGATTTCTTTGTTAATTGCTGGCTTGTGGGATAAGGTGCCGGAAATAAAAAATTCTGTTCATTATGTTTTAAATCCCAGCGCCGGATTTTTATTAAATTGGAATTTAAATGCAGGGATGTTAATTGTGGTTTTTGCAATTACTTTATTGACGACAATTGTTCAAAAATATGCAACTGATCAAAAAGCTTTGAAAGAATTGAGAAAAGAGCAAAAAGAAATATCTCAGCAGATGAAAGAATTTAAAGCTCATCCTGAAAAATTACTTGAATTGCAAAAAAAACAATTTAAATTAATACCCAAACAAATGAAATTAAGTATGCGCGCTATTGTATATACAGGTATTCCATTTCTTTTATTTTTTAGATGGTTTGGAGATTATTTTCTTGAAGCTGGAAATCCAAAATTATGGTTTGGAATGAGTTGGTTTATATTTTATCTTTTATTTGCAATAGTTTTTGGAGCGATACTTAGGAAATGGTGGGATGTTGTTTAATTATGGAAAAAATCTATTTTTCCCTTCGCTTCGCTCATATAAAAATTCAGGAGAATTTTCATAATGGAAAAAGAAAATAAATCAGAACAAGAACTTACATTTAAATTTCAGATGTTAGAGCAACAAATAATGGCGATCCAGCAACAATTACAAGCTGTGGAGCAGACGCTTATTGATATGGCTTCTTTAAATCTTGGATTAGATGAAATAAAAAAAGATAAGGAAATTCTTTCTCCAGTTGGCGCAGGAATATTTGCAAAATCAAAACTTATTTCAGAAGAATTAATTGTTGCAATTGGAGATAAAAATTATATTAAAAAATCAATTCCTGAAACAAAAAAATTAATTCAAGAGCAGATAATGAAATTAGAAGAAGTTAAAGAGAATTTAAATCAAGAATTAGAAAAAATTAATGAAGAGATAACAATGACGATGATTGAGTATCAGGAGAAAGATGGAAAGAATTGAGAAAAAAATTGAAAATCAAGTTGAGGGGGCAATATATAATCTATCAAAAAATTAATCAATTTTCTTCAAATCATTCATGTAAACATTTATAAACATCTGTAAACATATCCTTCCAGATGGAAGCAAAAAATTACACTTTTAATGAATTAAGAATTTTGTCTCCTTTTTTTGAAGATCCTGAGAAAGAATTTCAAATAAGGGAAATAGCAAGAATTACCAAGATAAACCACACAACAATAAGAGAATATCTTAATCAATTTCTAAAATTTGGATATCTTAAATTAAAAAAAGAGGGAATTTATCCCTCATATTCGTCCAATTTTTCTAAGCAATATTTTAATCTAAAATTATTCTACAACCTTGAGAAACTGAGAAAAAGCAGATTAATTGAAAACTTAGAGAAAGAATTTTCTTATCCAGTAATTATTCTTTTTGGGAGCTACTCCAAATCAAGAGATTTTTTATCATCTGATATAGATTTATGTGTTGTTTCTGAAACAAATAAGGAAATTTCCCTTGAGAAAGATGAAAAATTTCTAAATCGAAAAATACAATTGCATTTTCTAAATAAGAAAACAATAAATCTTATGAAGCAAAAAAACCCAGAATTACTAAACAGCATATTAAATGGAATAGTTTTGTCAGGAGAATTAGAAGTAATATGACAAATTTTGAAATAAACATAAAAAATAGAAAAGTAAGAATTGTCCAAATTAATTTAGCAAGAGTAAAAAGTTTAATTAAATCATCGCAAGAAGCAATAGCGAATGCACAGGAGATTTCATTAAAAGAAGGAAAACAAAAAACGATTTTAAGAGAATTATACGAAGGATTAAGACAATTTTGCGAGGCAATTGGATACTCACAAGGATATCAGTTTTTAGACCATGAATCGCTAACATTTTTTATCAACGATATTCTCAGAGAAAATTTTTTAGCTTCTAAATTTGACAGATATAGAAAAATAAGAAACGGGATTAATTATTATGGAAATGAACTTGAGCTACTAATCGTTAAAGATGCTCTTCTTGAAATTCCCAAGATGATTAGTTTGTTGAAAAAACATTTGAAGATTTAAATCAATTCTTCTTCACCTTCCTCACAAATTCGCCATACTCCATAACTCCCAATTCTGTCACAATTTTAGAAATATATTTTTTTTCAACAAATTCAAATGCAGGATTTTTTATCTTGATATTTTTTGGAGCTTTGTCCCAAACTTCATTTAAGTTTCTCTGCTCTATTGAGATTTTCTTTTTAGTAAATTTCCAGGAATCAGCAATAATATAAACAGGAATTTTTTCCTGCTTTGCAATTTTTGAAATCACCCCGCTTCCAATTTTATTTATTATTCCATTTTTTAATAAAGCATCTGCGCCTAAAAAAACAATGTCCGCATCTTTTAATGCAATTCCCAACGCTGAATCTATAAACATTGTAACTTTTATCCCGGCTTTTTTTAATTCTTCAGCTGTTCTTCTTCCCTGAAACAACGGGCGAGTTTCAGTATTATAAACCTCGAACTTTTTTCCATTCCTTTTTGCATAAACTAAAGCATTAACAACATTTGTTGAATGACAATGGGTAAAAATTATAGATTGAGGTTTGATTAATTTTAGGCAATTTTTATTAATTTCTTCTTGAGAGTCATCAAAATGTTTTAAAAGTTTTTCATAAGGGATTTTTTCAGATTCAGCAATATCCAAAACATTTTGCATCATGGGTTCTGTCGGACGGGAATCAATTAATTTTCTCTTTGAAGAGCTTGTTGGAATAAATGAGTAAGCTTTAAGCGCTGATTTTGCAATATTTCTTGCTCCCTGAATTTTAACTTCTTTTATATCTTGGACTATTCTATTAAATTCCTCTTTTTTATTCATGTATTAAAGAATAACTGAATATTTAAAAATCTATTTTTACTAAAGATTCTATGCTTGAAGATATTATTCACCCAAAAAGAACTCAGAAAGGTCCCTGGAAAATGTTTTTTATCGGACTTATTTATGCGTCGCTGTCACTGGTTTTAGTTCACTGGTTTTTTTCGCAAGATCCGGATTTATCAAAAGCTTCAGGAATGATGGTTGTTCTTTTTTCCATAATGTTTACTTTGCCTTATATGTACTTTATTATTAGAAAAGAAGAAAAAGAAGATGAAACAGTTGAAGGATTTAAGGGAGTTTGGAATGCTCATAAAGACGCGCTTTATGCATTCATGTGGCTATTCTTAGGATTTGTAATTGCATTTTCTTTTTGGTATATTGCATTGCAGGATGAAAACCTTTTAAATTTTCAACTTCAAACATATTGCAGAATAAATAATCCAGGAGACATAAATGCCTGCGTTGAACAATATGTTATGGGATCAGATAAAATTTCTGGTTCAATTTTAAAAGAAACAAGATTGCTTTCTATAATTGAAAATAATATTTATGTAATGATCTTTACTTTAATTTTCTCGTTAATTTTTGGAGCCGGGGCAATTTTTATTTTAATTTGGAATGCGAGTGTAATTGCAGCAGCAATAGGAATATTCACAAAATACTCCCTTGCAGAAATTCCCCTCGGAATCGGAAGATACATGATTCACGGACTTCCCGAAATAGCTGCTTATTTTGTAGCAGCGCTTGCAGGAGGAATTTTTGGGGTGGGAGTTTTAAGGCACGGAATAAAAGACGAAAGATTTTACAAAGTTTTACAGCACAGCATTATTTTATTATTTATAGCAATTCTTCTTATTCTTATAGGAGGAATTATTGAAGTTTATTTTACTCCTGTTTTGTTTAGTTAACATACAAAAAGCTTTTATTCTTAAAAAAACTAAATGAATTATGCCCACCGCAGTATTTCATATTTTAGTGCCGTTATTTTTAGTTGGAATTTTTAGACATTTCTATCTTAAAAAAAGGAAAACAAAATATTTTCCAAAAGATTATATCCTCTTAGCAGGAATAGCGGGAATAATTCCTGACTTGGATTTTATTTTTGTTTGGATTGGCTCTTTATTTGTTTCCAATTCGGAAATATTTCACGGAACAATAACGCATTCTTTTTTTGTCTTACCTTTAATTTTTTTACTTGCAGGAATATTTACAAGAAAGGATTTCAAACTAAAAATCAAAAACCATAAAATAAATCTTTCTCACTTGTTTTTCATTCTGGCTTTTGGGGCTTTCATACATGTTTTTTTAGATTTTATATTTGATATAGGAAAACCTGTTTTATACCCTCTCTTAAAAACAAATATTGGGCTTGGAGTAATTTATTTATTCAACGAAAATTTACAACCTTTAATTCTGCCAACAATAGAGGGCATTTTATTGGTAATTTGGCTTGTTTACCTTTACTTAAAAAACAAAATTAGAAATTTTGTTTAATAGAAAAGATTTTATACTTAATTTTCATTAAAGTAATAATGAAAATGGGATGGTTTTTGTTAGCATTCATAAGTTTGTTTTTGTTTGCGGGCGTAACTTTAGTTCAAAAGCATCTCCTTAATTTAGGAATACACCCAATAACTTTTGGATTATATTTAATGGCTTTTGCATTTATAGGATTTTTATTAACAGCGATAGTAACCAAACAAAATATTATAGTTCCAAACATCTGGATTATCTTTCTTATTCTTGCAGGAGTTCTTGCTCTTTTTGGAAATTTAGCAGCAACATATTCATTTAAATTAGCGGAAAATCCCGGCTATACTCAGGCAATTATATCTGCAAGTGGAATTGTTATATTATTTGCATCTATCTTTTTATTTAAATCAGAACTAACTCCCATAAAACTTGTTGGAGTTTTATTAACAACTCTTGGAGTTATTTTAATAGGATGGAAATAAAATTTAGATACTTAAACCCATTTCATCAGGTCTTTCTGTTTCAAATCTTTTAGAACCAAGTTTTTCAGAAGCGATTATACCTGCTAATTCTTTTAAATGCTTCACAGCGCTAAAAGAGGAATTTTTCATCTCTTTACAAATTTCTAAATTTGTATTTATTATAGAACTTTTTAAAGAACAAACAAAATTTTTGTTATATTCCGGCTTATCAATTTCTGTCCAGCTTGATCCAATTTCTTCTATTGAATGTCCATCTGAAGACGCTATTGCTCCTAAATGCGGATAATCATTTTTTATTTTGCTGTAAAATTTTTGAGCTTTCTTATTCGCTCCAATAGGGAAAAGACCTAAAGGCAACCCAAAAGATGCCTCTCCATTATGAATTTCTATTGCATCAATATTTTCTAAAAGTTTGGAATTTTTTTCTAAATAATTTCCTGTTCCTTCCATATAAAAAGGATGATCGATAATTATTATCCCATTATTATCTTTTGCTTTTTTTAAAGTTTCTTCCAAAGAAACCCCATTTTTTAAATGAACATCATAACCTAAACCTAAAACTAATAAATGTCCTTGCTTTGTTGTTACCTCCTGCCCTCTCACAATCAAAACATCTTTTTCAGGAATATAAACCGCATTTTTATTCTCTCCAATCCATTCTCTTTCATAACCTTTTAAGGCAGAAAATTTTTCATATCTTCTGTCATGCATATTAATTAATCCAAAACAAGCTCCGCTGCCCAATTTTTTTGAAGCGAAGTCAATTGAATTATTAAAATCAGAATCTTCTAATATACTGCTTGTTCTTAAGTGATTATGCAAATCTGCTTTTATTTTTTTATTTATATTTGTCATTTTATATTTTGTACAAAACTTGATTTCTATACTCTTGGAATTTTCTTGCCATAGGTTCAATAGCAACAGCCATTCTCCAAAGAACACTATTTTTCCCGCGATGTTCTGCCATTTCTACCTGCGTTTTTCTCGCACTATGTTCGTCATGCTTTGAACCTGCATAAAAATTGTAAATATGACCTATTAATTCGTGGTCCATTCCACTTTGATTCCATACTTCCCAAAGTTTTCTTGGAAAATATTTTGAAGGATTAGTTTCGTAAACTTTAACTTTTGGAGGTTCGTATTGCGCCCATCCATAGAACATTGAATCACTATTTTTTGGAATTACTTCAACAGGAGAATTACCTAACATAATTAAAATATTTTCATCTAAGGACATGTCTTTAGCTAACGCTAAAGTGTTTTCTTTCCACCTCTCTAAATCTCGTTTTGTTATCTTCATGTTAAATGTAATATGCCTTTTTTCTTTATAAATGTTTCTATTTTGTAGTCATTATAGAAAAGTAACTTTATCAAAAGATTTAAATAGTTCATTATATTTGATTTTTCATAACAAAAAAAATAATTAGTGAAATAAAAGACCCACATAAAAGTTATATTGGAAGAGTTATTTACAAAGACTCGGTTATTTCTTTTCCCTTTAAAATAGGCGGAGGTTATTTTGCAGAATTAGAAGATACAAGAACAAACAAAAAAATTATAAAAAAGATAGGTTACAAAGAAGTAGAATGGACTTATCCTTTTCATAGATATGATGTTAAAATAGAATCAATGGAATTTGTAAAAGATAATCTTGAGATTAAGTGTTCTGGTTCAGGAAGATATCAAGATAAAATAACTCTTTCTAAACAAGCACAATTCCAAAAATATTTTTTATTTTACTCCTGTTTTGTTTAGTTAGGAATAACTTTAAAAATTCTTTTAGCGTATCATAAAAATGGTTGAAATAGTATTATTAGCAACAATCTTCATTAGTTTTTTTTGCGCACTTTTTGTGATTCCTTTTTGGATAAGAAAAGCCCGTCAAGAGAATTTAGTCGGAAAAGATATGCACAAACAAAATAAAAATGAAGTTGCAGAGGGTGGCGGAGTCAGTGTTATGTTTGGATTTTCAATTGGAGTTTTGCTATATCTTGCAATAAATACTTTTTATTTTAAAAGAAATGAATTTTTAGTTTCTATATTCGCGATTTTATCTACTTTATTTATTGCGACGATGCTCGGCTCAATAGATGATTTATTGGGCTGGAAAAAAGGATTGAGCAAATCGATGAGAATTGTCATGATGCTCTTTGCTGCTATCCCGTTGATGGCAATAAATGCCGGAGAATCAACACTTTTTGGAATAGATTTTGGATTATTTTTTCCATTATTTTTAATTCCACTTGGAATTGTCGGGGCTTCAACAACTTTTAATTTTTTAGCAGGCTATAATGGCTTGGAAGCAAGTCAGGGAATTTTAATTTTATCTGCATTATCTATTGTAACTTTTTTAACTGGAAATTCCTGGCTAAGTGTTATTGCATTATGCATGGTCGCAGCTTTAATAGCATTCTATATATTTAATAAATATCCTGCAAAAATATTTCCCGGCGATACTTTAACTTATCCCGTTGGAGCATTAATTGCAGTAATTGCTATACTCGGAAATATTGAAAAAATTGCAGTTTTCTTTTTTATTCCTTACATTCTTGAAACAATTCTAAAATTAAGAGGCCGGTTAAGAAAAGAAAGTTTTGCGAAATTAAATAAAGATGGAAGCTTGGAAATGCCTTATTATAAAATTTATGGATTAGAACATTTAGCAATAAAAATTTTGAAAAAAATAAAACCAACTAAAAAAGTTTATGAAAAAGAAGTAGTTTATTTAATAAATGGATTTCAAATAATAATTATTTTGCTCGGGTTTGCGGTTTTTATGATATAATAAATAAAAAAGATGGGAGATACTCTTAAATTTGGAAAGAAATTTGACAGAGAATTTGGAAAAATAGATAAATCAATTTCTGAGCAAGTTGTTAAAAAATTAAACAGGTTAAAAGAAAATCCTGAAAACATTGGAAAACCTCTTCTTCACACTTTCAACAATTTATTTTCCAAACCAGAAACCGAAGGTTTTTTAAAGTTTAAAGATGTAAAATAATTAATAACTGTCCCGTATGGTTCGCCATATTGGGACTTCTTTTTTTTCTGAACTTGTAAAAAACATGAACCTCTTTGATGTTGTTTTTTATAATAATGCTTTCTTTAAGTTTATTGAACCATCACAGCAATTTCTTAAAAGATAAGAAGAGCTTTTTGGGAAAAACGCATTAATTACTTTTTTGGGAGTAGTTTAAATTTGATAAATATATAAAGAAATTAGTTTAGTGCGGAATATACCTAATCACCTAATTTTTTAGATAGTTTCATTTTATTATTTTTTTATTTGCGAAAAGAATGGACAGAGTGTTCTTATTTTGACAAAAGCCCTAAATCACGCCATCACTCTTATATACTGGGGCGTTGTGTGAAACCTCTTTACTTAGATAATCTATAGTTTTTTCTAGAGATTCTATTTTATCTTTTAGAGAGTATATTTGATCTTCTGCATTTTTCATTTTGTCCTCATATTTTTCAAAATCATGATTAGAAGAGGTTTTTTCTTTATTATTCATTTTAATTGTTCCTTTATTTTTTTCACATAAAATTTCAACCAAGGTTTTTAAAAGATAATGATTTGCTAGATTTATGCCATGATTTCCTTTGTTTTGGAGGTCTGCCTTAATATAATTTATATCGGGGTTAGATTTATCGGAATCATATTTTTCATAATTCCGTCTTGCTTCTAACAAGAGTCCTTTAGCCTCTTCAAGATTCTGCTCAATACTTTTATCCATATTTTTATACACTCTTTTTTGGTTTATAAACTTTTTGGTTGTGTAGTAACTAAATAATTAATGCTTAATTCTAATATAAAATAATAAATTTTTTTAAAAAAACAGAAGTTAGGATTTTTGATTTTTATTATATAACAAAGGCTTTAAATATAAACCTCTTCTAATTTAAAAATG
>JBBTBN010000033.1:14955-34529 GCA_038043645.1 Nanobdellota archaeon | reverse complement strand
TTTCATTTTCAAGTTGATTAGTCTCTATTAAACTTATCCATCTTTTTGAAGCTGTCTTTTGTTTAGCTGTTAGTTCTATATTTGTTATATTTTTATTTATGGTCTTTTCATTAAATAAATTTTTTATCATAAACACTTTAGAAAACTTAATTATTTAAATTCTACTTTTAATCTCTCTTTTGCTTCTTCTTTCTTCCCCACCCATTTGAAATAATCCAATATCTAAACTTCCGGGATATTCTGGATAAAATTCTCTTGCTCCAAAACTTTCATTCCAATCTTTTGTCTTTTCTTGCATATTTAACTAGTTTTTTATAAATCTGCAAGGGAAAAGTTTTATTCCAATCTTTTAAACACCTTAAATATTCTTTAATATTTTCTTTATTTTTCTTTCTTCTTAGGATTGATTTTTTCTGTTGTCTGTATTCTTCAAGATTTTTTGCAGATTTCTCAGAATTACATTTTTGATGAGCTAAAAGGAGGTTATTATACTTTGCTTTAAAACCTGATTTATGAGATCTTATGTGTTCCCCATGAATATCTCTAAAATTTTCAATATGCTCTAAATGTTTTAATTTACCATAGCACAAGTAACAGAATGGGACATTTTCTAATATTGTCTTTTTAAATTCTGGTGGAGCATTTCTTTTGTCAATTTTCGTCCAATCCCCAAAACATACATTTAAGAATAATTTTTCAAAAAGTGACTTTGATTTTTTAATATTTTTACTAGAATCTGTTCCAGAACCAGTTATTAAACTCAAGAATCTGTGGTTTTTCAATAATCTTATATATTCTTCTCTAATCTTTTTATTACTTCTTTTATTTAACTGATGTTTTGAATATTTTGGGATATAACATGAAAATAAATGAAATAATCCTTGATTAATCTTACCGGAAAAAGTATATTTGTCCCATTTATATTCGGAAATATTTTTATTTTCCTTAATTTTAGATAAAACTTGAAAAGATTTTCTCCCAAATAAATTGTTCATATAGTTAATAAATCTCTTAAATTTAAAATTAATTTTTTTAACTTTTTCTTCTGTAAATAAGTTCTTTAGTTCTACATTATTTTTCATTTGATCAGAAACCCTCTTATCATAACCTTTTTCCTGAATTATAAAAAAACGTAAAACAAGATCTTCAAAGGTCATTCTCTCATTTTTCATAAATATCAATCTTTCTATCTTTTTTGCATCATTTTTTAATACTTGATTAAGGTGTGGAATTTCTTTTTGAAAAATAGCATTCCTAATTTCTTGTATTCTAAGTGGAGTTGCCCCTAAATTTAATGATCTAAATATTTCAAATTTATCATTGGTATTCAACCCACTCTCTAAAATTTCTACACAATAAATATTAGAATCTAAAATTTTCTTCAGTATAGCCTCCTTGGAAATATTATTCTTATTTTCATCTTTTATTTTAATTTTCTTAAGCAACCTTTCTTTTATTGCATTGTCTTTTATTGATTGAAGATCGATATATCCAAACATAGTAGTTAATCTTTGTTGTCCATCAATTACTTCTAATTTTGTATCATTATCAATTGAGAAATAGAACATTGGTAAGGGAATGCCTCTCCATAAAGATTTAATTAATTCTGCTTGTTTATTTTTTGACCAAATAAAATTTCTTTGAAATTCTGGTTGAAGAAGTATCTTATTTTGTTTTGAAAAATCTGTAAAAACGTCTCTTATTTTTCTTGGGACCGGCTCTCTTATTGCCAGTTTAGAGCTAAGGGCAGCAAAATCCGGTTCTTGTTCTTTATTCTCTAATTCAACGATATGTTTTGATTTACTTTTCATCATTATGCTATTTTTTGTAATTATAAAAACTTATTCTTCCCCCATTTTCTTTTCATTCTCCTTAACATACTGTTCAACAACGCTTCTCCAGATTGCATCATCTTGTTTATTCTTCTTTAGTTCCTCTAAAAATGAATTAGGATTATTTTTCCATCCTATAATTTTTTCAACTTTTTTTGTAAATGTGGAAAAAGAAGTCTTAGAAGGTTGTTTCTGTTCAAGTTCATGCTCAATTTTTCCCATATTCACAGTTGTTCTTAATCCTATGAAACCAATATACACCTTTATTTTATCCAAAGAAATATTATGTTGTTCAGAATAGGCTTTTTTATAAGATTCTAATTGCTGTTTATGTTTAGATGAATTATCTGTTTTCTTATCGGTCTTCCAATCTAAAATAAGATATTCGCCGTCTTTGTTTTTTAAAATCAAATCAATAAATCCCTTAAAATTAAGTTCTGAATTTGTATTTATCATTTTAGATATTGGCAAATTTAATCTGCATTCTGTTTCAACAAGAATTGGATAACTTTTTTTAACCTCTTTTAATATTTCTAAAATATTATTTTTGTAAGGAATTAATTCTTCTCTTACATCTATTTTCTCTCCTTTGGCAAGCGCTTCAGCAATAGAATGAACTTCTGTTCCTAAATTTGTCGCATAACTAAACTCTCTTAATCTTAAAATATTGTTTGTTAAATATTCATAAGCATTACTTTGCAACGAACTAAAAGAAATTCTGTCTAAATTCTTAAAATGATTTTTTATATAATCGTTAATCCATCTATCATTATTCTCTAAAAGTTCTTTTGCTTTTTCAAAGTTGCCTTCTAAGAAAATACCATAAGCTCTTTTTCCTTTTTCAAATAAATCAAATGCGTCTATATTTTCAACATTTATACTGTTAATTTCAGAATTTTCGTCCAAATAATCTTCAGTTTTATCAGTCAGCACATAAAGACAATTTTTAGCGCGGGTGAAAGCCACAAAATCTATTCTCAAAGCTTCTTCTTCTAATTCTTCAGATGCATTAATTCCGTGAGTTTTTAATATCGCTTCAATGACTCTATCTTGAAAGTTAGATGTATCTCTTGTTTTCTTTGGTAAATAAATAACATTATCATATTCCCTTCCCTTAGATTTATGAACCGTTGTAACAACTACCTCGTTTTCTACACTGCTTTCATTGAAGAGCAAATCAGAAGATTGAATAAAATCCAAAACATTTTTTAGAGATATATTTTCTAAGCTGTCTAAAGCTTCAAAATAAGCATCTCTTACACTCATTGCGCCCAACATATGCTCCTTGCCGTAAGAAATAGATATAGGAATAATATTTTGAACAAAAAGTTCCTTAACATCCTCAATAGTTTTTACAGCTTCCCGCATTTTTTTAAATTCAGGACAATTAGAATAAATTTCTTCCAAGGTTAATGATTCTTTTTCTGAAAGAGAAAATGCCGTTTGCAACTTCAACGGAAAATAAGGTGTAAACATAGAATTTTTAATATCATTTATATCCTTGCTTAAAATACCTTTTAGAAATTTTATTATATTCTTTTTAGCATCGTTTGACGCAGAAAAAAAAGTAGAAGTATGGGGCATTGATCTATTTTTTAATTCTTTAGACACTTCGCCTATTTGCCAATTTGTTCTTACAATAATTGCTGTCTTTTTTCCCTTTTCATGCAAATTTTTTACTAATTCAGAAACACTTGCATAAATATTTTCTCTGTCAGTATTACAAATTTTAACTTTGGCGTCTCCATCTATATTGCTCTTTAATTTTTCTAATTCTTTCTTATGGGATGGTTCTTTTGTTTTTGATAAGAATTGTTTTTTTGCGTAATCCAAAATTGTATTTGCGCTTCTAAAGTTTTCAGTTAATATAAATTCTTTAGAATTTTTAAACATCTCAAAATTAGAAATTGAACCTCCCTGAAAACCAAATATTGCTTGTTTTTTATCTCCGACTGCAATAAAATTATCTCCTGATTTAAGCGCTATTTCCGCCTCTATTTTATTTACATCCTGCAACTCATCAACTAAAACATATTTGTATTTTGATATTTTATTTAATTTTAAGAACTTTAATAGAATATCAGCATAATCCAAACCAACTCGTTCCTTAACATCTTCGTAGCGCTTGTAAATATTCACAAACTCTTCTGCAAATTTATCAACTTCTTCTTTAGATATTTTATCGTCGCCTTCTAAATTACTTTTAACTTTTTTTATGTTTATATTGTCATGAGTAATTCCGAAACTTTTGAGGTAACGGATTAAGTTCTCCATTTTTGGAACTATTGTATCTAATAAATAATTATCAGAATAATTAAGAGTTTCTTTATCTTTTAAAAATTGAAAAATTGTGTATCTTAAAAGATTAGTTGAAACAATGCCTTCCTGGTCTAAACTATCCAAGGCATAAGAATGAAATGTATGGACATTTAATTTTGATAAATCAAAATTAATTTTTTCTTCTTTTATACTTTTTATTATTTGTTCTTCAAGTCCTCGCTTAGCTTTATTGGTGAATGTAAGACAAAGAATATCTTCAGGCGCAATTTTCTTTTCGGTTATAAGCCAAAGATATTTACAAACCAACAATTTCGTTTTTCCAGTTCCGGGATTTGCAACAACAAGAATATTTCCGTCTTGTTTAACTATTTCTTGTTTTTCTTTATTGAGATCTTTTAGAAAATTTTTATTTACCATAATTTAATATGGTCATTATCATTTAAAGAATTAACTTTTATTCTACCGTCTCCCGCCTCTTCCAGAACTTCCGTGATTAAAACTTCTTCCACGATTAGGCCTGCCCCTATTTTGTCCATAATTTCTGTTTCCTTCTCTAGAATTTCTATTTCCATTTCTTCCCTGATTATTTCCTTCTCTTCTAAAATTATTTCTATTTCCAAATCTTCTATTTGGTTCTATTTCTAAACGAATCGTTTCAAAAATAGGCAGTTCTTCTCGAAGAATATTTAAACATTTATCATTAGTTATCTTTCCAAAATTTTCATAATCTCTGTTTGATAAAATATTTATTGCTTTTCCTTCATTTCCCGCCCTCGCTGTTCTTCCAATTCTATGAATATAATCTTTAGCTTCGCCGGGAATATCATAATTATAAATGGATTTCACGCCCTTGATGTCTAAACCTCTGGCAGCCACATCTGTGCAAACTAAAACATTTACTTCTGCATTATGAAATTCATCGAGGGTTCTGGATCTTTTATTTTGAGACAAACCTCCGTGTATTGCGTTTGAATTAATGCCTGCTTTTTTTAAATTATTTGCAACAACATCCACATTTCTTCTTGTACTGCAAAATACCATTACTAAATTTTCTTTCTCTTTATTTAATAAATGAGCTAATAAAGAAAATTTCATATGCGGTTCAACATCATAATAAATTTGTTTTAATTTTGAATGATCAATATATGAATTTACAGAAATTCTTATTGCATTTTTAGTATATTTATTCGCCAGATGATCAATGTCCGGAGAAATCGTTGCTGAGAATAACATTGTTTGTCTTTCTTTAGGACATTGTTTTAAAATCATTTCAACATCTCTATAAAAACCCATATCAAACATTCTGTCTACTTCGTCTAAAACCAAAAATTTAACTTGACTAAAATTTAAAGTTCTTCTTTTAAGATGATCTAAAGTTCTGCCGGGCGTTGCAACAATCACGTCGGTGTGAGGAATTCTTCTAATTTGAGATTCAATACTTGTTCCGCCATAAATAGCCAAGACTTTTAGTTTTTTATTTCTTGCAAATTTTCTTATTGAATCAGCGACTTGTTCTGCTAATTCTCTCGTTGGTGTCAAGATTAATGCCTGCACATTTCTATTTGGTATTAAGTTTTCAATAATAGGACAGGCAAATACTAAAGTTTTACCGCTTCCAGTAGCAGAACCTCCGATAATATCTTTTCCAGCTAATGCTAAGGGAATTGATTTTTCCTGAATTTCTGAAGGTTCTTTAAAACCCGCATTATTCAATACGTTTAATATTTCGCTGCTTAATCCAAGCTCTTCAAATTTTGTCATTTTTTTATTTTTTTAAATTTAAAGAAGAAATTTATTTATAACCCTTGAGGTTATTTTATTTAAAATATTTCCAATTCAAACTTTATTTTTTATATTCAATATTTATACAAGAAATCTATCTTCTTGAAACACCAGCCCTAAAAGACGGCGCTCAAGGACTAATTATATTGTTATAATAATATATTAAAATAATGAGGCTATATAAATCTATGCCTACTTTAGAGTTGGGACATTTTTGAGATGAAACCATCTCAACTTTTCTTTTTTAGATAATTGTTTTATTTTATATTCAGCCTTGCAAGATTCAGATTTATTTTTGCCCTGATTTTGTTAATAAAGACAGATTTTTATATTCTTTTATTATACTCTTTAAATGTTCAATGAAACAAAAATAGAAAAAAGAGTTGATATTGAAGAATTTATTAAATTTATTCAAGAATATAATAAAGGACAAATTGAATGCGCTCCACACACATTTTTTAGATTAAGCGAAAAACAAAGGAAAATTTATACTTGCGATGAATTAAAGAAAATTTTGACTAAAGAAAAACCCTTTTTAGTTGGAATTCAGTATAATAAAAATTACGCGGTTTTTTATAAATACGAAAATAAGAACCTTAAAATGATAGTGAATATTATTAATAGAAAGATTAAAAGAGTAACTTTCTATTTTATAGAACAATGGCAAATACCAAAGAGATAAAACCAAGAATTTTAGAAGCAGAAGGCGAAATGGATTATGACTATGCAAATGATATTCTATTTTTTAAAATAAAAGACAGAGAATATAATTTTTCAATAGAATTTCAGAACATGGTTATTGATACTGATGAAGAACAATTTGTTGTAGGAATTCAAATATTTAATGCTTCTGAATTTTTAGGGATGTCTAAAATAAATTTAAGAGAAATTCCAAAATGGCAATTTAAATCAAAAATTGAAGGTGGAATTATAGAGCTTCGTTTGAATTATCAATTAAAAGTAAGAAATAAAATTTTTGAAAAAAATCCAATAATAATTCAAGAAAACAAATCTGAAAGTTTAACTCCGCAAATAGTGATGACTATTTAGGTTTTATTCTTCTGAATATCTCCACTCTTAAACCAATCCAATTTTTCTTGTTTAGATAAATTCTTTATTTCATATTCAGCCTTGCAAGCTTCAGATTTATTTTTGCAGGGAATCGCCGCGATTAATTTCTTGAAACCTTTTATATAAACATACTTACTTCCCTTTCCTTCTGCATGAGCATTCATTCTTTTATCCACATCATTTGTTACGCCGGTGTAATATGAACCATCAAGACATTCGAGAATATAGACGAACCAGATTTTTTTCATTAATAAGAGAAGAGAGGGGGATTTTTAAAATGGGAGAATGTGGAAAAGATAAGAGATATTATTTAATTGGGTTTTTGAGGTTTCATTTCTCAAATTTTATCTTTCAGCATTTAGAACATTCATATTCATAATTAATAATCAATTTTTTGTTACATTTTGGACAATTGGGCAATTTAGAAGAATTTGATTTTATATAATGAAGAGGAGTTGCAATGCCTATATTAATTAATAGATAAATCCATAAAATCCAATGTAAGTTTAAAAGTGGAATATTAACATTATCTAAATTTATTATTTTTATAAAATCTAAAAACAAAGATAAAACAACAATAAAAAGAGCATAAACGCTTGCTTTTTTCAACCATTTGAAAAACGTGCTTTCTAAAAAATTACTCATTTTAATTTACACCCACAAATATTACAGTATTCTTGATTTATTTCAACTTGAGAATCACATCTGGGACATTTTTTCCCAAAAAGATTGTTTAAAATTTCCACTAAAGCAATTCCTCCAATAATCCCTAAAGCTAATCCACTTATAGCTCCTGCCCAATTATCTCTTGTCATCTTAATTTTTCTCCTCATCTGCAAATTCATAATTTACTTTCAATAATAATTCAACTAGTTCAAAACAATTTTGAGCCTCTTCTGAAGTTCTATTCTCTATTTTGTGATTTGTATTATTCCCTAATGTTCTCACAGAATCAGATTTATTTTTACTTTTTTTTGGGATGTTTCCGTTATTATATAAATAATCAATATATTCAATAAAATTTTTCCCTTCTTCTGCCCTTTCTTCAACAGCAATATGCATAATTAATTTTCTCATCAACATTATTGCACCATTAAAACATCCTGATTGCATGCACTTTCTAATTTCAGAATAAACAACTAAAATATTTTCAGGGAGTTTGTTTATTTCTTTTCCAGGAAGAGGTAAAAGAACTTCTCTTTTTTCATCATCATAAATATTTGGGGCATTACAATGAGGGCAGATATAGATAAAACTTGAATACCTAATTGATGGGTCATAAGTAGCATATGCTTTTTCTGATGCTACTTGTTTATTACAGTTCCAACATATGAATGATTTTGAAACTCTATTGCTAATTGATTCCCAGTGTGCTTTGCTAAATTTATTCATTTCAAATTCTCCTCAGCCTTATCTCTCCCTTCTTCGCCTCTGCTTCAAGTTCATCGCCTTCTTTAAAACCTGCTTTTTCTATTGATTCTTTTTGAAGAATAATTTCCCATTTAAAATAATCTTTATTTTTTCCTAAAGCTTTTCTACTAAAATGTTTTTGTAATTTCATGAATATCTTTGTTGCTACTTATTTATAAATATTTAGACGTCAAAAGATTTATATAGTGTAGACGTCTACTAAAATAAACAAGTATTTAAAATGAAAAGACCATTAAAGATTATTAAAGGGAAAAATGAAAACCGAGCATAAGATTATCTTTGGCGATTCCAGAGGAATGAAAGAATTGAAAAATGAAAGTGTTGATTTAATGATAACTTCTCCACCTTATCCTATGATTCAGATGTGGGATGAAATTTTTGGGAAACAGAATCAAGAAATTACTAAAGCATTAAAAGAAGAAGATGGAGAAAAAGCATTTGAATTAATGAATAAAGAGTTAGATAAAGTTTGGAAAGAAGTTTATAGGGTTTTGAAAGTTGGGGGAATTGCTTGTATTAATATTGGGGATGCAACAAGAAGTATTAAAGGGAAATTTCAAATTTACACCAACCACGCAAGAATATTAAATTTTTGTTTAAGTTTAGGTTTTCACGCTTTACCTGAAATTCTTTGGGTTAAAGAAACAAATAAGCCGGATAAGTTTATGGGTTCTGGAATGTTGCCTGTTGGCGCCTATGTAACTTTAGAACACGAACATATTTTAATTTTAAGAAAAGATGATAAAAGAGAATTTAATAAACCTGAACAAAAAGATAACAGACAGAAAAGTGCTTTCTTTTGGGAAGAAAGAAATATGTGGTTTTCTGATAAATGGAGAGATATAAATGGAGTATTTCAAAAATTAAATCATTCTAAATTAAGAGAAAGAAGTGGAGCTTATCCAATTGAATTAACTTATAGATTAATCAATATGTTTTCTGTTCAAGGAGATGTAGTTTTAGACCCATTTTTAGGGACGGGAACGACAACTCTCGGAGCTATGGCTTCTGGAAGAAATAGTATTGGTTATGAAATTGATAATAATTTTAAGGAATTTATTGAGGATAGAATTAATGAAATAAAAAATATTGTTGAGGAGTATGTTAAAGATAGATTAGAAAAACATAAAACTTTTGTTAAAAAAAGAGAAGAAGAAAAAGGAAAACTAAAATATCTTAGTAAAAACTATAAATTTCCTATAATGACAAGACAAGAAATTAATATCCATATTCCAAAGATAGAAGAAGTTAAAAAAATAAATGAAAACTTATTTGAGGTTGAGCATTTATTCTAATTCACTATAATCAACGATAAAATCTCCATCTTTATTCTTTTCGTAATAAATTGTTTTTGCTCTTAATTTTTCTGTTTTAACATTTGAAGCGGTTTTATATGTTGAAGGTTTTATTTGAATAGGAGCATCCCCAACAAAACCATCAAAACCTTTGCGTTCTTCTTTAGCATTTGCTAATCTGCATTTCTTTTTAGTAATTTCTTCAAGTTTTAATAAAATTGCTTCTTGAATTTTCAGACCCCAAAAGCTTTTATCAATAACCAAATCCTCAACCCAAAGTTTAACAATTTTTTCATCAATTTCTTCAAATGCTTTCGCAACATCTTTTAATTTACTCAGAATTAGTTTTGTAGCGTTCTCTATTGCATTTGGATGTTTTTTTAAATACCATTCTTTCCATTTATCATAATCTTTGTAAGGACATTCTTGTGATAAATCTGACATTTGACCTACGACTTTTGACGCAGTTCCTCTTGCCCATCTATTAAGTAAATTTATTATAGAAGCACTATATTTTGGAAAAGGTTTTGGTTGATAATTAGCGACTTTAGATAATTCCTTTCGGGTTATCTTAAACTCATTTTTAGCCATAAAAGATATAATAAAAAGAAACTTAAAAACCCTTTCCTCATTTCCCAAAGTCACCCTTAAAAAATAGTTCAAAATATTTAAATACTTTATTTTTTAATAAATTCTATATTATACAATTAGTAGTAATAAAATATTATACAACATACAACCTATTGTATATTAATAAAATAATGGAATGTCCATATTGCTCACATACAAATTTTAAAGTAACAGATAAGAGAACTTCTCCATCAGGAATAAGGAGAAGGCGTGAATGCTTAAAATGCAAAAAAAGATTCACGACCTATGAAAAAATAGAAAAAAAGGAATTTTATGTTATTAAAAAAGATAATAGAAGAGAAAAATTTGATAGAAATAAATTAGAAAAGGGAATTGAAAGAGCTTTTGAAAAGCGTCCGATTTCGCAGGAAAAAATACAAAAAATGATAAATGAAATTGAAGAGCAAATAAGAAAAAAAGGAAAAAAAGAAATAAGCAGTTCAATTATAGGCGACATAGTGTCTAAAAAAATAAAAAGACTTGACAAAATTGCTTATATTAGATTTGCTTCAGTTTACAGAGATTTTGAAGATGTTAAAGATTTTAAGAGAGAGTTAAAAAATATTTAACTCACTCATTCATATTCGGGAAAAATCCAAAATGAGGGAAATTGTCAAAGATTTTAAAATGGAAATAAAAAAATTATAAATATTTTAAAATATATAACCAACTAAATATTAATTTAAAAAGAAAAAAGAGGTTAAAAATAAAAATGGTGGAAACAAAAAACGAGACTGAAACAAAAAAAGACTATGCGCAAAATGGATTGCTAAAAACAAAATTTAAATATTCTATTATGAATCTTAAATCTTATGATTCCGTCAGACACATTTTAATTGAGAATGCTTATTCTCTTGTAGAAAATCAAAAAGATTCTAATCTTCCCTTAGATAAATTAAAGACGGCTATTGAAAATGAAGAAATAAAAATTTATGAATTCAAAGATAAAAAATATATTGACAGGCTTGATATTGGAAGAATTTATCATCAACCTCATGAAACAAAAGATGGGCTGACAATAAACAGATATTTTACCCGCGAGGGGACAAATCCATTTGAAAGTGTTGGAGAATATCAAACAATTGAATTATCTATTAAAGATTGGAATACTAAAAAAATAGTTTTTCATATGACTGATGCTTATTTTCCAAAGTCCTGGAACAATCAAGTTGCAAATCAAATAGTTGCGCAAAAATATTTCTTTAAACCTAACAATGAGGAATGGAAAAAAAAGTTATTTGATAAAATAGGATTAGATTATGAAAACTCTCCTAAACATTTAATTAATAGAGTTACTAATTTTATTGCCGACGAAGGATTTAAAATTAGATATTTCAAAACAGAAAAAGATAAGCAAACTTTTTCAGATGAATTAAAATGGTTGCAAATAAATAGAAAATTTGCATTTAATTCTCCTGTTCAATTTAATGCTGGAATTTACAATGAATATGGAATTGATGGAAATAATGGAATAAATAATTACTGGAGAAATCCTGAAACCGGAGAAGTTTCAAAAATAGAAAAACGGGATTATTTTAAACCGCAATCACATGCGTGTTTTATTAAAGGGCCGAGAGATGATTTAGAAAGTATTGTGCAACACACCGTTGATGAAGCCGCAATTTTTTCCAACGGTTCTGGAATTGGCCAGGACATTGGAGTTTTAAGAGAAGAGAAAGCGCCTTTATCTGGAGGAGGCAAGGCTTCTGGACCATTAAGTTTTTTGAAAATATATGACGACCATGCTGGAACTATTAAATCTGGCGGAAAAAGCAGAAGGGCTGCGAGGATGACGACTATGAAATATCATCACCCAGATATTATGAAATTTGTGAGAGGAAAAGTTAGAGAAGATAAAAAAGCCCTTGATTTAATGAAAGCAGGTTATAGCGCTGGAATGGAAGGCGAAGCAGTAACGACGGTTACATATCAAAACACCAATCTTTCCGTAAGAATTGACGATGATTTTTTTGATAAAGTTAAAAATAACGAGAAAATAAAATTAAAAAGCGTTGTTGATGGAAGTGTTGTTGAAGAAATAGATGCAAAAAAAATGTTGCAAGAAATTGCATTCGGCAGTTGGAGAATTGGCGACCCCGCTATTCAATATAATACAAAAATTCAAGAAATGCATCCATGTAAAAATTCCGGAGAACAACAATCAACAAACCCGTGTTCAGAATATTTATTTCTAAATGATACTTCCTGTAATTTGGGATCCCATAATCTTTTAGAATATTCTGACAAAAAAGGAAATTTAAATATTGAAGAATTTAGAAATTCTGTTAGATTGACGACAATTGCTTCAGACATCTTAAATGATATATCTTCATATCCAGTTAAAGATATTGCGCAGATTAGTCCTGAATTTAGAACTGTTGGCATTGGATATTGTAATTTAGGAGCATTATTAATGAGAAAAGGTTTGGCATATGATTCTGATAAAGGAAGAACTTTTACTGCAGGAATAACTGCATTAATGACGGGAACAGCTTATGAAACTTCAATTGAAATGAGCGAAAAATTAGAATCTTTTATTCATTTTGAATTTAATAAAAAACCTTTTATTGAAGTTATGGAAAAACACAAAAATAATCTTGAAAATATTTTATGGGAACAGATTAATAATCAAGAATTAAAAGAAACTATTTATTCTTCTTGGGAAAATGTTGTTAACCGAGGGAAAGAATTTGGATTTAGAAATGCGCAAACAACAGTTTTGGCTCCAACTGGAACAATTTCATTTTTAATGCAGGCAGATACAACAGGAATTGAACCCGCGATTTCTCTTAAAATAAATAAAAATCTTGCAGGAGGAGGAAATGTTACGCTTGTAAATCAGGAAGTTTCTACAGCATTAAAAAATCTTAATTATGATCTTCAAAAAATAGAAGATATAAAGAATTTTATTTTAGAAAAAAATAGTGTGATTGGAGCTCCGCATTTAAATCCAGAACACTATAAAATATTTGATACTGCTTTCGGAGATGGAAAAGGAAAAGGAACAATTCCTTTTGAAGGGCATGTTAAAATGCTCGGAGCAGCGCAACCATTTATTTCAGGAGCTATTTCAAAAACATGCAACCTTCCAGAATCTGCAAGTGTAAAAAATATTTATGATGCTTACCTTTTTGGTCAGGAGATTGGATTAAAAGCGTTAGCTGTTTTCAGAAATAATAGCAAGCCAACTTCTGCATTAAGCCTCGGAGAAAGAGGTTTTGTCGAATTAAAAAGAGGAGAAACAGAAGATCTTCCACATCGTAGAAATGTATTTGAGAGTGAAGTTAAAATTGATGGAACTCCCTTGCATGTTCTTGTCAGCGAATATGAAAATGGAAAACCTGGTCAGATTACTTTTTTAGCATATAAATCTGGATCAACACTTAAAGCATTATTAGAAACAAGCGGAATTTTAGCTTCAAGCGCTTTAAAAAGAGGCGTTAACCTTGAAGACGTTGTAAAGGGTTGGAACGGACAAGAATTTAAACCAAGTGGATTGGTGATTGGACATCCTTACATCAAAACCGCTTTATCTCCCCTTGATTATGCTTCTAAATTTCTAAAATTAGAATATCTTGGAAAGACTGAAGTAGCTAATGATGAAAGAAATGTAGATGTTCATAAATTAAGGGGATTTAAAAATGGAGCATTTAGAACTTATGAAAGAGAAAATATTAATGATTGGGATTTTGAGGAAGTATTGAAAGACCCTGAATTTGGAGGGTTTGTTGAATTTAACTCAGATGATTCTCATATAAATAACAAAAATAATTCTGAATTAAAAAATTCTAGAGGAGTCACTTGTGTTGAATGTGGAAATTCAATGAAACAAACATCTGCTAATTGTTATTCTTGTGATAATTGCGGAGGAAAAATCGGTGGTTGTGGGGTTTAATTTTTTTGTGAAAAATTTTAAAAGATATTTTGTAATATAGTTATTTTTAAAAAGAAAAAAAGATTTAGAGTAAAATGGTAAAACAATATTTAGATCATTCAAAAGAAATTCTTTCCAGCGACCTTTCTGAATATAAAGATAATAAAAGAACAGGAATAGGACATATTTCTTTATTTGGTTATCAAAATAGATATAATTTAACTGAAGGATTTCCGTTGCTGACAACTAAAAAATTACCATTTAAAGCAATAGTCCATGAATTAATTTGGTTTATGCAAGGAGAGAGCAATATAAAATATCTCGTTGATAATAATGTTCACATTTGGGACGACAATGCTTTTCAATATCAATTAGAAAAAAAAGGACTTGATAAAAAAATTTCGAAACATTCTGATGAATGGTTCAAAAAAAAAGAGGAATACATTTCAAAAATAAAAGAAGATAAAAATTTCGCAAAAGAAAATGGAGATTTGGGTCCAGTATATGGAACTCAATGGAGACACTGGAAAACAATTGAAAATGGAAATGAAATTGAGATAGATCAATTTGGAAAATTAATTGAAAATATAAAAAAGAACCCGACGGCAAAGAGACACATTATTAGTGCATGGAATCCAGGAGAAGTTTCAAAAATGGCTCTTCCTCCTTGTCATACTCTTTTTCATATTAATGCAAATGAAGGTAAAATGGATTTGTTGCTTTATCAAAGAAGCTGTGATATGTTTTTAGGAGTTCCATTTAATATTGCAAGTTATGCGATGCTCACTCAGATAATTGCGCAACAAACAGGACTTGAACCTCGAAGATTCATTCATACTTTTGGAGATTCACATTTTTATTGCGGAGCTGGTGAAAGAGGAAAATGGTATAAAGAAAATTTTCAAGAATTAAAAGGAAAAATAAATGAAGCAAAAACTTCTGAAGATTATTCTAATATTTTAAATGAATTAAATAACATATTGCCTCAAGAAGAAAAAGGGAAAGAGGGACAAGATCATGTCACCGCAATTCTTGAGCAAATGACAAGAACACCTAAACAATTAACTAGATTGAATATTGCAAATAAAAAATTTGATGATTTAACAATAAATGATTTTGTTCTTGAAAATTATGATTCGTATCCTGCAATAAGAAGAAGCATGGCGGTTTGATTAAATAACCAGTAACCTTAAAAACTTTTTTCTGCAAATTAAATTATGACGCAAGAACTGACAAGCAAAGAATTTAATGAATTTATAAAAAAAGGGATTGTGTTAATTGATTTTCATGCTCACTGGTGCATGCCTTGTGTAATGATGAGTCCAATTATAGACGCTGTTTCTAAAGAATTTAAAAATAAATTAAAAGTCGGTAAAATTAATGTTGATGAAGCTCACGAACTTGCGCAAAAATATAATGTTAAATCAATTCCAACTTTTATTATATTTAAAGACGGCAAGATTGCAGATACTTTTATTGGGGCTATTTCTAAAGAAGAACTTGAGAAAAGAATTAAGAAATATCTGTGAATATTAGAACTAAGATTTAAAAGAGAAAAGAACTTAATATTAAAATGGAAAAGCAAAACAAATTTAAGAAATTTTTAAATAATTTTTGGTATGTAGTTTGGAAAGATGAAAGTTTTAAAGGATGGATAATTTCAATTATATTTATATTTATTCTAATAAAATTTATTTTTTTCCCAGTGTTAAATTTAGCAACGGGAACTAAACTTCCATTAGCGATTGTAGAATCCTGCAGTATGTATCATCAGGGAAATTTATTTTCAGATTATGATTCTTGGTGGAACAGACATGAAAACAAATATTTGGATTTTCAATTAAATAAAGAACAATTCAAAAATTTTAATTTTAAAAATGGATTTAGCAAAGGGGACATTTTATTTATAATAAAAGCCAAGCCAGAAAAATTAGAAACGGGGGATGTAATTATTTTTAATGGAGGAAAGCAAAATCCAATAATTCACAGAATAATAAAAATAGATAATTCTGAAGAAGAAAAAAGTTTCTCAACAATGGGAGATAATAACAACGGGCAACTTTCAGTAGAACAAAAAATAACAGAAGAACAATTAATTGGAAAAGCTATATTTAGAATCGCTCCTTCTTTTGGATGGGCAAAACTTATTTTTTATGAACCCTTGCGTTCAGAAACTGAAAAAGGATTTTGCGACGAAAGATAAACAAAAAATAAGAACTTTTTTGATCATTCGCTAAATGGGAAATTTATCAAATGGAAAACAAACAAAAAATAAGAACTTTTTTGATCATTCGCTAAATGGGAAATTTATCAAATGAGAGAGATAAATAAAATTAGATATCTTAAATATCAAAAATAACCGGCTTCCTCGCAACATATTTTTCAGAAGAAATTATCAAAATCTCAATTTAAGTTTTTAATCTAGAAAAATTAATATCAAATGGTAGATTAAGTTTTATACTATCAAGAGCTTTGGTTCTTGTTTTAAAATTAAGAATTCCAACTCCAACAACTTCATTATTATTTTCTTTTTTAAATAAAGTAATATCTTCTCCAATATCTTCTCCATATGTGGGGCTTGAGCCTTCTATAGAAATTTCTAAATAATCTCCTTCTTCATCATAATAAATACTCATTTTTCCTTTCATTTTATTTAATGTTTCCAACAAAATAGGATGTTATTATAAAGCCCTCTCCGTTTAAATAATTAACTATACCTCTAAGATATTTTTTTCTAATTTTATAATATTTATAATAATTTACTTTTGTGTCGCTATTAGCGCTGTTTGTAATTTTATTTGGTTCAAGAAGAGTTTGTTTTATTTCTTCTAGATAATTTGTCATATAGGCATGTGGTGAAACTGGAGAAGTTATGTGTTTCCACCTTTCTTTTGTTAATTTTATTTTTCTTCCTGTTTTGTCAATAATCTCAAAAATATTAATCATTTTCTTTTTTATTGTTTTTTTAAATATCAAAAATAACCGGCTTCCTCGCAACATTAATTATTCTTGTTTTTCCAATTTGCTCTTCAATTCCTCCAGCTTCGTGAATGTGCGCGCTTAAAACTAAATCTGGCTGGAATTTTTCAATTGCTTTTCTTATAGCTTTACTTCCAGAAAAACCGGTGAACTCTGCTTTGCTTCCTGCGTGATGTGAGTGTGTTACCATTATTTTCTTTTTCATATTTTTTATTTGAGCATATCCTTTTTCTAATGCTTTAGCAACTTCTTTATCATTTAT
The DNA here is from genome assembly GCA_038043645.1 of Nanobdellota archaeon. Lineage (GTDB taxonomy): Archaea > Nanobdellota > Nanobdellia > Pacearchaeales > GW2011-AR1 > JWKY01. The sequence continues at coordinate 17,093 of JBBTBN010000033.1, read as the reverse complement.
GCTAAATGGACCAGCGTCGGCATATCCTACTCCAAAAATACCTATATCTTTTTCTTTTATTCCAATTCCATGAATGTTTTTTGTATTTGGATAAACTTGCGTTAAAAAATCTATCGTGACCATTGTTTCATGATTTCCGGGCATGATTAAAACTTTTTTGTTTTCTTTGATAAATGGCCCAATTAAATTTTTTGTTGAATGTTCTAACAAAGTTAAATCTCCTGGCAGAATAATTATATCAACTTTTTCATCTTTAGCCATTTTTGCTAATCTTTTCACTAAGCCTGTATCTCCGTGAATATCTCCTATTGCTAAAATTCTTGTCTTTTTTGCCATATATTTAATACAAATAATTGGTTAATAAAATTTTTGATAAAAAATTTTAAATGTTTTTTCACTGACTGCGAATAGTGAATTTTAATATATATATTTCAAAAGCTTTAAAAAGACACTATTGTCAGGATATATACATTAAAATGAAAGACAATTTTGACCTTTTTTTTAGACGGAAACCAGCTTTGATGTTGGTCGCTCTAAAGAAAAATACAAGAATGAGATATGGAAGTATTTTGGCAAAAGAAGTAGACTGCACATATAGTCATGCAGTAAAAATTTTGCAGATATTGGAAGAACTTAAGTTAGTGGATTTTGAAAAAAGAGGGCGAATAAAGGTGATTAAGCTAACTAAAAAAGGACAAGATGTTGCAGATGCAATCGAAAATATCCAAAAATTAATCAGATAATTTTTTACACCCCATATTTTGAAAAGATAAGTTATTTAGAAATATTTTTAATTAAATTTAAAGATAAATCTTATAATTAAAACATAAGATTTAAAAGTATTTTATTCTTCTTTTTTTTATGGAGATAGATAATTCTTCTGAACCACTACTTTCAGAACAACCTAAAAAAAGAAAAATTTCTATATTAAACATAATCTTTTTAATAATTCTATTAGCGATTATAGGAATAACCGCATATTATTTTTCTGGAGATGAATCTGAATTAGGAAAATGTTCTTTAGCAGACGAATGCGGGAGATATAATGTTTTTTATATTAAAGGTCAAGGATATGTTTGCGCAAATGACCAAGTAGTTGGAGAGAACACAATTAAAACAAAATTACTAATGTTCAAGTATGCTTCTAAAAAAGCTATTGCAACTGAGCCAGAAGAATGTTCTTGTATAGAAAGCCAGTGCGAAGTTAAGTGATTACCAATTTGAAATAAAATTTCTATGAACTTTTTTTATTAATTCTTTCAGACCAATCACATTTTCCGCACTGCAGTAAAACTTCGCTTTCTTCATCAGAATATTTTACTCCTTGGTCAATAATTTCTGCTTTATCATATCCGCATTTTTTGCATTTAAATGGATAAGTTGCAAAAACATTTCTGTCTTTTACAACTCCGACGCCAATTTCTTTTTTTGGTTTTATTTTTTCTGTTCTTATTAATAGCTTTTTAACTTCTTTAGAAAATCCGCATTTATCACACTTAATAATAAATTTATTTTTAATTTCTTTTGGGATTAAAATATCGTTGCACTTTGGACAAAATTGTTCGTTTTTCATTTTTATTTTTATGGCCTCGATGGGATTTGAACCCACGACACCTGCCTTAAGAGGGCAGTGCTCTACCAGGCTGAGCTACGAAGCCGTGCTTTTGACTATCTCTTTTACCCATTGTAAAAGCGCGGGTTCGGAGAAGCCGATATAAGACTAAGAATTAATTTGTTTAAAAGATTTGTCTATTTCTTCTTATCTTTAGAATTATTTATTTTTTGTAAGTTTTAAGAGATTCAAGATAATTTAAAATACGAGCATATCCTCTGATTGAATAAATATTATTTGGAATTTTTAAGCAAGGAGTAAGACGAGAATTTGAATGGATTTCTATAAAAAGTATTTTATTTTTATCTAATAATTTACTTATTTTAGCGCTTTCTTGTGATTGATCTCTAAGAAAAGTTATTTTTTCTAAACTCATATTTTTTTAAATTAATTCTATTTTTTAAGGATTGTTGTGATTGTGAATATTCTCTAAAAACTCAGCGATATTCTCTGCTCGAGCATTGCTGATAATTATTGATTTGTAAAGTTAGTATCAGCGATACTCTCTACTCGAACATAAGTAAGG
>JBBTBN010000033.1:0-14855 GCA_038043645.1 Nanobdellota archaeon | reverse complement strand
AATAATATTTGAATATTTCTATTAAAGAGAAAAAGTTACCCTTACCTATATTCTCTACTCGAACATAAGTAAGGAATAATATTTGAATATTTCTATTAAAGAGAAAAAGTTACCCTTACCTATATTCTCGCCACGTATTCTCGCATTTTACACATCTAAAGAATTTTGTTTCAGCTTCGTCTGAAGCTCTTGTTTGAACTGTCCAAAAATATGCTTTATCATTACTGCATTTTTTACATTTTTCATTAACTATTGGATGGACTCCCTGAGTTTCCCTTGAGATTGCAACTCCTTTATTTTTTTCATTAATTTTTTCAGAAGTTTTTAATATTGATTTATTTTTAGAAGAGTAATTGCATCTCGGACATCCAAGATTCTTTGTTTTTTGAATTAAAATTGCTCCACATTTAGGACAAAATTCCATTGAAGATGTTGCTTCTTTTGATTTAAAAATGTTGTTATTTTAGTTTTTTAAAAAGATACATTTTTATATCTTAAATTTATAATATTATAAAATGGCTCAAGAAAATAAAGTGCATCTTCCGGGTGGATTCGGCGGTTTAATGAGATATCAAGATGAATATGAAAGTAAGTTTTATTTTAAGCCAATGCACGTGATTGCATTTATAATTTTGATAATTGGAATGAGAATTGCTTTGCCTTTGATATTTAAATAATTTAAGGCAGGATATAAATTTTGAATATAAATTCTTTTAATTTCTTAATTGTTACTTTTCTAAAATTACTATAAACTAAACATTTAAATATTCTAAATTTATAAAAAGATTATGATAATTGAAAAAGGATATGCAAAATTGAAAGTGCCTCATGAAGGAGGAGAACTTAGTTTTCAATATCCTTCATTTAAAGGAACTTATGGAAATGTTGCAGAACAAATAGACAAAGCAGGATTAAAAAGACCAAACTCTGCTGAAACAGCGTCATTAGTTTATGATGCTTGGAAAACTCCAGAAGAAAAATATTCATCAGAAATAATCCAAATTTTAAGCGACAATTGGTTTTGGGAATTTACAGGAAATTTATATCTTCCAAAATCAAGCGATGAAATAAATAACGGAGTAATTTTAGAAGATAATCCTAAAATTGTAGATGGTAAATTAACAATGAACAAAAATGATTTAATAAAAAGATTAAAAGAAAATGATTCTTTAGTAAAATTTGTTCCATTTGGTTATAAAACTGGAATCCAAAATTTATTTGAATTTCAAAAAAATCCTTATATTATTGCCAGATATGGAAAAGAAGGAGCAGAGAAAATTGCAGAAGTTGCTTCAAAATATAAAAATCAACCTTACATTTGGAGTTTTGGTTCTGTTAATGAAGAAAAAGTAAGAATGTCTGCTTTGGACAGGGGCTGGGACTTCGACTACTGGTTGGATGTTTATGGCGGCTGGGATGTTTACGGCGTGGGTCATGCTTTTGGGATATGTAAAGAAAAAGGAAGAAAATAAATTATAAAAGATTTTTATTAGTTCTTGAATTAATTTTTTTGTTTCAGAAATTGATTTTTTAACAATAAAAACAAATAAAAACCTTCTTTATTTCTTAGAAATATGTTCGGCGGAATAGATCCTAAAAAAATGCAAGGTATGATGAAACAAATGGGAATTTCTCAAAAAGAAATTCCTGCTGAAAAAGTTATAATTGAAAAAACAGACGGCTCTAAAATTATTATAGAAAATCCGTCTGTGATGCAAATTAAAATGCAGGGACAAGAAAGTTTTCAGATTTCTGGAGAAATCAGAGAAGAAACTGCAAAAGTTGAAATTTCAGAAGATGACATTAATGCAGTTGTTGAAAAAACAGGAGTTTCAAAGAAAAAAGCCCGAGAGACTTTAGAAAAAACAGGAGATTTAGCAGAGGCAATTTTGGAGTTGAGCGAATAAAAATTTAAAAATTTAGATATAATTATTTTACAAAATCACTAAAACAACTTTTACTCCTAAGAAAAGATTAAAAGAAGAATATATAAAGTCCAAGCACTTTAAAAAACATACTTCTAAAGAGTTTATTTAGACCGAAAAATCATGGAAGAAATCATTCAAGAAAAAATTAGCGCAGATCATTTGTTATATGTTAGTTTGAAATACACTAAAACCTGCGATGTCATCATGAATCTTCTTCTGAGATGGAGGCGAATGATAGAAACAAGTATTGACGCTCTTTTAAAATATGCTCAGAAAAAGAAAAAAATATCGCAAGTGCCGGAGAATTCTGTTAAAAAAATCGAGAAAATAAAAGAAATTTTCAAAAAAGACAAAGACGTAATGAATACAATTGAATTTTATGAAATGCTAAGAAAACTTGAAGAATTGAAAACAGAAAGAATTGGAGAGTTTAGAAAGAATGTTAATTTAAAAATTTTTTATAGAGGAAATGAAACAGATGTAGATTTAAAAAAATTAAAAGATTATGCGCTTCTTTTAGAAAAATTTATAGTAAGAGTAAAACAATATGTAGTCTCTTAAAAAATTATGAAAAACATTATAGTTATCACTTCTGGCAAAGGTGGAGTTGGAAAAACCTGCACGGCTGTAAATCTTGGAGCAGCAATAAATCATTTTGGAAAAGATGTTTTAATTATAGATGCTAATTTATCGACGCCGAATGTAGGTTTGCACTTAAATTTTTTGGAGTTTCCATTAAGTTTAAATCATGTATTATTAAAAAAAGTCAGACCTTTAGATGCGGTTTATGAACATAAATCTGGAATAAAAATAATGCCTTCTTCTATTTCAATAAAAGAATTGGAGAGAATTGCGCCTGAAAAATTAAATGATTTTAAAAAAGAATTTCAAAAACTTGCTGATTATATAATAGTTGACAGCGCGGCTGGGTTAGGGCATGAAGCTACATCTGCAATTAAAATGGCTGATGAAATAATTATCGTAACAAATCCTGAAATGCCTGCAATAACTGATGCTTTGAAAACAATTAAATTTGCAGAGCAGATAAAAAAACCCGTCAGAGGAGTTATTATGACTAGAGTAAGAAAAGATAAAATTGAACTTCAGTCTGATGCTGTAAAAGAAATATTAGAAACTCCAATTCTTGGGATGATTCCTGAAGAAGTTTCGGTAAGAGAATCTATAAATTTGAAAGACGCAGTTGTCCATACGCATCCGAGTTCAAAATCTGCGAGAGCATATAAAGAAATCGCAGCGCAAATAATAAATATTGAATATGACTCCGATAAAGACAAACCGAGCTTTTGGGAAAGAGTTTTTTGGAGAAGATAATTAAATTTTATTTATTTCAATCTCAAACTCTCTAAATTTCTCGGGACATTTGTTTCAGTTCTGGTAAGTTTATAAAGTGCCGACGACAAATCAAGAGATTTTGAAACTTCTCCATGATTTATTATAATTCTTTTTGGTTTTGGCCAAATGTTGTTAAAAAAAGAAATTAATTCATTTCTTCCTGCATGCGCAGTAAGCCCTATAATTGTATTAACTTCTAAATTTATTTCTACTTTCTCCTCTTTTCCATCTACATTCATTCTTGTTTCTTTTGCTCCTTCCTGAACCAATCGACCTAATGAACCAACACCTTGATAACAAACAAATATAATTGAATTATTTTTATTGCTTGCAAATTCCCTAAAATATTCCACTGATGCTCCTCCGACGAGCATTCCAGATGTTGCAAGAACAATGCACGGACCGCCTTCAATAACTTTTTTTCTTTCTTGTGACGAACCAACACGCGAGAAAGTTTCTGAAACAAATGGATTTTTATCCTGAAAGATATCCTGCCTTACACGTCTGCTTAAAAAATCTGGATAAGCAGTATGAATTGCATTAATGTCCCAAATCATTCCATTAATATACACTGGAACATTTGGCAATTTTCCTGATTTCACGGCATCGTCTATAATTAACATTGTTTCTTGAGCTCTTCCTAATCCAAGTTCAGGAATCAAAACTTTGCCCTTTCTTTCTATTGTTTTTTTAATAATCTCGATGAGTTCTTCCTCTGCTTTTTCTCTTGAAGGGAGAATATCATTTTTAGAACCATAAGTTGATTCTGTTATAACCGTTTCAACTCTTGGAAAAATATTTACTGCTGGATCTAATAATCTTGATGGACCATATTTAAAATCTGCGCAATAAAGTAAATTATGAGCGCCATTCCCGATATTTAAATGAATCATTGAACTTCCTAAACAATGTCCTGAATTATAAAAAGTAAGTCTCATATCGGGAGAGATATCTGTAACTTCATTATTCGCTACACAAATGCTGTGCTTAACCATTTCCGTTACATCTTCTGAATTAAACAACGGAGCAGCTGCTTGTTTATATGCAACCCCAATAAAATCTAATGATAATAATGCTGAAATATCTCTTGAGGGAAGAGTCATATAAACTGGTCCTCTATAACCCATTTTATATAAATAAGGGATTAATCCGACGTGGTCCAAATGCGCGTGGCTTAAAACTACAGCGTCTAATTTAGCAATATCAAATTCGGGAACATTAAAATAGGGAAATCTTTCAGCATCATGCGCGGCAACATTAATTCCGCAATCTAATAAAATATTTGAATTAGGCGTCTGCAATAATAAACAACTTCTACCAACCTGTCTTGCTCCTCCTAAAAAAGTCAATCTAATCCAGCCATCTGATTTTTCTGATGACCATTCTTTATAAATTTTTTTTCCAATTTCATTTAAGAATTTTCTCCTGTAAGTATTATTTGCATAAAGAACACTTCTAACATTTTCAGTAATCTGACTTTTAATTACAGAACTTCTTTGCACTTGAGGGGTCCACAAAGTTGTTTTTCTGATTTCATCTAAAATGCTTCCTTGCCTTCCAATAACTAATCCGGGTTTTTTAGCCTCAATAACTACAATGCTACGATAATAGTCAAAAATTATCTCTGTTACTTCAGCTTCTTCGGGTATGCTTTTTCTTATTTGAGATTCAGCTGTTATTTTATCTGGAAGAATTTTTTGATCAGCTCTAAGTTCAATCCTCTTTTTAATTTCATTGACAATCTCTTTAATTTTTGATTCGCCTTCTTTAAAAAATAATTCATTATCTGTATAAAGAACTATATTTGCTCCTTCGAAATTTGCTTCTGTAATTTTTCCATGCAATTTTTCAGTTATATGTTTAAGAATGTCTGTCATTTAAATTTTTCTTTATGGCCTTTGAGGTCGCTGAATTTGTATTCATTTTAATTTTTTAGATTATGAAATTTAGAATCTTTTCATCTCAAAATTTTTAATAATCAATTATCCTAAAAGTTCTAAGAACTTTTATCTTTGTATTCTGGAACAATCTCTTGTTCAACTACTCTTTTAATTCCGTCCTTTGTAATTGTAAAAACATCAATTCCATAACCACTTCCGATATCTCTCTGTATTGATGATTTTAAAGATTCTTTTGCTAATTCAATTCCTTCTTTTATTGTTAATCCTTTTTTATATTGTCTTTCAAGAAGTCCAAGAACATAGGGCATACCACTTCCAAAATTAGCGTCGTAATCTTCTACTTTAATAACACTTCCGGCAGGTTCAATTGTATAAAGTTCTGCTGTTCCATCTTCATTAAAACCTCCTAGTAAAAATCCTGCTTGTTGTGGAATCATTGAAGGTTGTCTTATTCCTGAATATGAAAGATTTGCTAACAAACTTGCTGATTGTTTTACAGAGGGTCTTGTTTTTGAACGAAGTTCTTTTAATTTTAATTCAGCGGGGAGAATTTTTGCAACTCTCTGAATATCTGAAACAACCCCGCAACCAGAAATTAAAAGATAATCATTAACTTGTTTTGTTTTTTCAGAATTTTTATTCATTACGATAGTTCCTGCAGTTGATTGTCTATCAGAAGCCATTACAACTCCGTCTTTACAGACTATTCCAAGAATTGTTGTTCCTGTTTTCAAAACTGAGTCTTTTAATTCTGCGTCCATTTTAATATTTATAGAATCACTTAAGATATAATGTTTAAAAAAAAGAGTTTTATAAACTTTTCGGCTTACTTTTTAATCTAAATTTCGACTATACTTTTCCCTTTTTCTTTTTTGAATTTTATTACCTTATCAACAAAACTTTCCATTTTTTGTTCGTGACTGACAATAATTAATTGGGTTGCATTTAATTGCGCAAGGACATTTCTCATTTTATCAATCTGCTGATCTGAAAATCCGTCTGTCGGTTCGTCTAAAATGATAAATCCTTTTGTTTTAAGATTACTTAGAAGAGAATTAAGAACTTGATTTAGCGCGAGCCTATACGCCAAAGCAATTGCTGTTCTTTCGCCTCCAGAGAGGTAATTATATTCAATAATATAATCCTGAAATTCAACTATGGGCGTAAAAGTATCATCTAAGCTGACATTAAAAGTATCAGAAACCAACATTGAAAACCACTCTGAAAAAAGTTTTGAAAATTCTGATTTAAGCTTGTTCATAATATTTTTTTCAATAGATGAAACTAATAAAATAAATTCTTTAGAAATCCACGACTCTAAATCAGTTAAATAATTTAGTTGTTCTTTAACAAGAGAGGTCTGATTAATTTTTTCAGTTAATTCATCAATTTGTCTTGAATAAAAATATATTTCTTTTTTTAATTCTGCAATTTTAATCTCAATTATTTTTTCCTGCTTCATTGCTTCATCAAGCTGGATTTGTTTTTCAGTGTAGAGATTATCAAATTTATTTAATTCTAAAATAGAAATTTTCAAAAGACTTAATTGCTTGTTTAAAATTTCTAAATCTTTATTGAAAAGAAGATTTGATTTTTCAAGTTCTTGAATTCTTTTTTGTTTTTCTTCAACTCCCTGCATTTTTATCCTTAAAATATTCATTTCTTGGATTTGTTTCTCACTTAAAAAAATCTTTTTTTCAATTTCAATTATTTCATTTAAGAATTTTGAGTTCTGCAAAATAAATTGATCAATTTGTTTGATATTCTGAACTCTGCTTAAATCTATTTTATTTAAAACATTATTCTTATAATTTTGATTAACATCCTGCATACAAGTTGGACAAACTTCAATATGTTTTAATTTATCTTTTATATCTTCACCTTCCTGATTTTTAATTGTTAATAAATTAATATTTGTTCTTATGTCCAAAACTTGATTTTCTAATTCTTTTTTTTCTTTTTTCAGGAGATTTATTTCTTTAGTTATTTGTTCAGTTTTTGTAATATCAATATCTTTATTAGAATGTATAATTTCATAAATTTGCGAGTTTAATTGCTCAATAAACTTTTTATTTTCTGATATAAGAGAATTTTTTGTTGAGGACATAATTTTTGTTTTTTCTATTTCCTGCTGGAATTTTAATTTTTCGTCTCTTTTTTTTAAAACTTCCTGAATCTGCTCCTTAATTTTTTGTGTTATGTCTTTTTTTATTATGAGTTCGCCTTCAACAACAGAAATATTTTGAAGTTTAGAATTAAGTTCCTCTTTTTTTGATATGAGATTTAATTTATCTTGTTCGAATGTTGAAATCATTGCTTCTTTGATTCTTTTTTCTTCTCTTATTTTTAATGTAAGAATTGAAGCATTCTCAATTATTGATTTATATTTGTCAATTTCAAAAATATGCCTAAGAGTATTTACTCTTGTTTCAGAATCCTGTAAAATAATTTCTTTCATTTCTTCCTGAGGAGTATAAACGGTGAATTTATATAAAAGATTTTGTTTTTTTGAAAATTCTTTTGGATAATTTAATAATTCAAGAACCCTGTTTTTTAATTCTGTCACTGAAATTTCCTGTTTCTCTCCGTCGATTGTTATTGCCGAATAATCCTGCACAATAGTTTTTCCTTTTTTCATAGTCCTTTCAATCAAAACATTTTTTCCGCCAACTTCAAATTCAATTGAAACTCCTCCTTCTTTTTCTCCATTACGCAAGAGAGCAGAGCCTCTCTGTCCTGGTTGCAAACCAAATAATGCAAATTCAATTGCAAGAAGTATTGAAGTCTTTCCTGAACCAATGTCTCCAGATAATAAAACAGAACCTTCGCTAAATTCTATTTCTTGGTTTTCATAGCTTCTTATATTAATTAGTGAGATTTTTTTTAATATCATTTAAAATTTTAAAACCCTTTTTGCCTCAGCTAATAATCTGCTGTGAAAAGTCTCTATTTTTTCATCTTCTTGTTTTTCTATAGAAAGGGTGTTCATTAATTCCTGCACAAAAAAATTAAAATCTGATTTGTTTTTTTCTGAATAAATTTTAATTGTTTCCTGTTCAATATCTCCTTCATTTTTTATTTCTAAGTTCATTTCAATTTCTTTTGTTCTTAGATTATGAATATTTTTTAATAAAAAATATGCTCCCCGCTCTTTTGCAAATTCTTCAATTTGAAAGAATTTGATGTCTGAGGTTTTTCCACGTTTTAATTCTCCATTGATCCTTAATAAAATAACTTTATCCTTCAAATCTTTTTTTGAGAGTTCTCCAAGAATTTTTTCTGTTGCTATGAGGCTGTCATCAAATTCAAATTCAAGACACTCTATTTCTTTTATTAGTAGTTTAATGAATTTAATTTGCTCTGCTGATTCTGTATCAACAATCACAAAACTTCCATGTTTCAAATCTTCAAGTTCTTTAAAATTATTCGGAAATACTGGTCCTGGATAGACTATTTTATTTTCATTAAATAAAACATGAATATGACCTAAAGCATAATAATCTGCATAAGGAAGTTTTTCAGATTCAAGAAATTCTATAGGTAAATTTCCTGCCACTTTATCAAGAGTTGTGTGAAGCATAAAAATTTTAAACATTCCCGGAGCATCATTTAATTTCATGCGGCGCAATTCTGGAATTTCTAATCCGGATTTTTTTCCAGGATAACCATAAAGCGCAATGTTTTTGTGAATATGAGGATTGAGAATTATTTGATCTCCCCTTTCTTCTGAATTAAAAACATTCTTGCAAAAACCTGATTTTTCTAAGACATCTAAAAAAGTTTTTCCCGAGACGCTGTAATCATGAGAACCTGCAATTATAAAACACGGAATTCCTGCTTCTTTTAATCTTCTAAATTGCGCAAAAGTTTCTTTTAAAGTTTCAATTGGTGGATATGCGCTGTCAAAAAGATCCCCTGCAAAAAGCGCAAACTCTACTTTAGAAACAATGCAAATATCAATTGCTTTTTTAAAAGATTCAAAATTAAGATTTTGCATTTGCTCGTATTTCCACCCGCCTAAATGCGCATCAGCAATGTGCGCAAATTTTACCATTAAAGTAAAATTCCTTAAGAGTTTTTAAGAATAGTTATCTTAGAGTTAAAGATTATTTAGTTTGGGATAAATCTTGTTTAAAAAATCAAAAACCTTTAATGCATATTCTTGATTTAATATTTTTCCATAATAAGTTATAGAATTTCTGAAATATCTTAAATCATTAAGAAAGGAAATTTCATTCTCTGAAAATCCTAATTTATTTAAATAAGAAACTTCTGCTTCATGTGAAAAATTTCCTGAAGAAATATAACCCTTTAAAAGAAGTTTTGCCCTTAGCAATTCCATAAGAAGATCATAACAATTTTTAATAATATTATTCGCAGTTTTTTCATTTATTCCTGTTTTCTCAACTATTTGTTTAATGCCATCAAATGAATTTTTAGCGCCTTTGATTAAAAATTCTGCGCGAGATTTATCTGGCAAACCCTTTCTGATAATTCCTTTTTTAAGATATTCTTCGAAATCCTTTGGAAGATTCATAATTCAATTCCTCCTGATAAAAGAAAACCATTAAAAATATTTTCTTTAAGATGTTTATGTATTTCCTTAAATGAGTGATAAAAATTAAGAATTATTTTTCTTTCAAGCAATTTTTCAAATTTAGTTAAATCCGATTGTTTTCCTTTTGTTCCAATAACTGCGATATCAATATCAGACATATTTCCTAAATCTTCTAAACCTAAAATATCTTCGCCTCTTGAATAACTTCCAAAAAGAATAATTGCGCATCCAGGAAATTCATTGAACAAAAAATCATAAAGCCCTGAATCATAAAACATTTTGATATTTTCTATTCTTTTTAATTCAGTTGTTTTAGGATTATCTCTATTAAGTTCAATTGAAAAAAGATTCATTATTTTAGATTTATTTATTTTTACTAAATTTTCTTTTTCTAATTCATTTAAAGCATTAGAAACTGCTGTTGGAGATACTTTAAGATAATTAGCAATTCCCCTTAAATTTAATATTTGACCTGATTTAATGCAAAGAAGCCTTAAAATCTCCATTTGCAACCTTGTCCATTTTAATTTATACATGTCCATATTAATTAACACGTGTCTATTTTAGTTTATAAATCTCACTATTTTAATATTTTAATGATCTTTGAGTTAGCAAAAACATAGTAATTCTAAAATTACAACATCATAGAAAGATTTAAATATTACTTAAAATTAAGAAAGGAATGAAAAACTTATTAACAATCGCAGGATTGGCTTTATCTGTTTCTGCAAACGCCCAAACTCAAGACACAATTCTCTCAACTAAAACCTCTTCAATTATTGAGGAAAAATATGATAAAAATAAAACTTCTTTAGAAAAAAAAGAATATATTATTGAAAATACTTCGCAAATTGTCGGCGATAAAACAATATTGGAAACTGAAACAAAATACAGCTTTAAAGAAAAATCTCTTGGAAAACCTGCTGATCCAAAAGAACCAAAAAACATTTTAAACAGAAAACAAACTGACAAACTTCTTGATTATATGACCATTAATGAATATGGATATGATACTTTAGAAAGAGTCGTGTTAATTAAAAAAACAGAAAATTATGCGCCAGGGGAAAAAGATGTCAAGAAAAGCGCAACTTATTTTACATATGAAGGAAAAAATAAAGCTCCAATAAAAATTTGGGATGATATGAACAACGACGGAAAATTTGACGAGGGAGATAAAATGAAAATTTATATTTCTGAACTCAATAAATGGATTTCTCAGGAAGAATAAAACACCTATAATCTTAAATAATTTAATCACTTTAGATTTATATGGCTGAAACCCCTCAACTTGAAATTTATAGTATATTCATTCTGCCTCCAGATAAAGAAAAGAAAATTGAAAGTTTAGAAGAAAAATTAGGTAAATGTGTTTTAGTGAATTTTGGAAATTTAGCATATGTTGGAGAATTATGCAAAACTCAAGAAAATAATTTTTATATTAAATATCAAATTAAACAAAAAGTTGAAGAAAAAATTATAGAAATAAATTCAACAAATGTAATATTTGTAAAACAAATTTAATTTAAATCCTAAGTTCCCACACACTCAATTGCTCAAAAAATAATTTTTCTTTTCCCAAAAGTTTTTTATGATAATTTCGACTTCTCCCAAGAAGATCCCTGGGGGACCAGTTGATATTTTTAGTTAATGAAGAAGTTAATAAAAATATTCTTCCATTTTCTTCTAAATAATTTTCAGCTTCTTTTAAAAATTCATTAATAATTTCGCTTCCCTGAAGTCCTCCAGTTGTTGCTAATTGTGAGTCAACTGGTTCACTTGAATTTTCAGGCAGATATGGAGGATTAAAAACAATTAAATTATATTTTCCCTGAACATTTTCAAATAAATTTGAATAAATGCAATTAAATCCTAAACTCTGACAATGATTAACTGCCTGTTGATTTATGTCCACTCCAAGAATATGCTCTTGTTTTATTCCCAATCTTTTGGCAGTTTCTAAAAGAATTCCAGAACCAGAACCAATTTCCAGGAATTTTAAATCGGGATTTTTCTTAATTGATTTTGGAATTTCCTGCCCTAAAATTTTTAACAATAAATAAGAATCTTCTGCAGGAAAATATATTGAGGACATTTTATCCCACAACCAAAAATGCAATTAAAAGTCCGACAAAAATAATAGTTATTATAATCACGGCAATCAACAGCCCTTTTCCTGCCTTTTTTATTGGGTTTAATTTAGATTTTTCCTGTCCATATGATGAAATTTTAGATTGTGAATTTATTAAAGCTGGAAGAAGTTTTGTTTCTTCAAGTTGACCACGCTTGGGCAAATTTGTTGAAAAGTTTGTTTCTTGAGCAACTGAAATTGGAATCCCCTCCTGCTGAATAAATCTTGCAGTTTCTTCTATTTCATCTTTTCTGTAACCTGCATTATAAAATGAAATCATAGCTTTTTCCAAAGATTCTCCTCTATTAAGCGCGTGTCTCAATCCCCCTAAAATTTCTTCATTCACCATTGCGTAGCCCGCTTATTTTTTTATTTAATGCTCTTGATGTTTTTATTTGGGAATCAATTAAAACATTTTGTTGTCTGCTCCATTCTTCATCTGAATGCGTTTTAATATATTCTACCCAATAATCAATAAATTCAAGCCTTTCTTGAGCATTTTGTTTCTTCCATTTTTTTAATTTTTCCAAATCCACATGCACTTCTTTTGCCTTTATTCCAGCCATTTTAATTTTTTTCCGACATTTAATTTATCAATAAAATAAAGAAATTCAACTTTATTAATTTTTTCTTTGAACTGCTTATACAAATGTCTAGCATCTTCTATATCTTTATCTGATTGAAGTTCTTTATCTGTTCCTTCTGCAGCTAAAAAAAGTTTAAATGCTATTTGTAGTTCTATTGGAGAAATAAATAATAAATCTGCGCCAAAGACAACTTTTATTTTATTATTAAATGCATATTCCTCAAGTTCTGTTTTAATTATTTTGAATTCTATGTTTGGTATCGGAGATCCTTTTTCAAAAAATCTAATTGCATGTTCGCTCAACATGTTATACGCTTCTTTCACATTAGAAGTATTGACGCATTCATATCCTTTATTTAATAATTCTTCAAATAAATTTTTAAATTTATGAAATTCCATCTTGGGTATTAAAAGATCTATATCTTCACTCGCTCTGGATCTTCCAAGGAGAATAGAAACATATCCAGAAACAATTACATAATCTGTATATTTATTTAATAAGTAAACAAAATTAATGGTGAATTTGTCTAAATTATTAAGCGCTTTTTTATTAAAGATTATTTCTCTTTTTTCTGAATTATACTTCATTTGTTAAAAAGAAGCTGAATGTTTTTAAGGTTTTGTTTTATTTGATAAATGCAAATTCTTATATCAAATTATAATCTTCAATAAAGCTAATTAAATTTTCACAACTTCTTCTATTTCATCTTTTCTGTAACCTGCATTATAAAATGAAATCATAGCTTTTTCCAAAGATTCTCCTCTATTAAGCGCGTGTCTCAATCCCCCTAAAATTTCTTCATTCACCATTTTATATTATTTAGGCAAGAATGCTTAGTTTAAAAATCATTTTATTTGGCTTTAAAATTTTTATTAGAAAATTTATATTAATTATTAAAATTTGTTCAATCCAATAAAACTTTATACCTTCACAACTTTCCCATTAGTAGAAAGATGAACGTTCTCTTGAAATTTATAACCAATTTCTTTTGCTAATTCAACCATTGGCATTTCCTGTTCTGGCGAACCATGCGCAGGAATTATATGTTCTGGTTCAAGCATTCCCACTAAATCTCTTAAATCTTCACGACCCCCGTGTCCTGAAACATGAATATCTGTTTGTATTCTAACTCCTTTAGCTCTTAATTTTTTATCCATTTTCTCTCGAGCATTAAGATTTTGTGGGACGGGAATAATACTTGAAGAAAAAATTACGTGATCGCCAGAACGAAACTTAAAATGAGTTTCACCATTTACAATTCTATCTAAAATTGCGCCTTTTTCACCCTGGTGTCCGGTGCAGACAATTAAATATTTTCCTCTTTCGTCCTCAACTTTCTTTAAAAAAGAATTTATTTGTTTTCTATATTTCATCAATCTAATCTGATTGTAAAAGGGGCACTCTCCAACTTTTTTTGCTGCATCAAGATATTTCATTAAACTTCTTCCCATGAAAATTGTTTGTCTTCCTGTTTTTTTTCCAAATTCAACAATACTTTTTAATCTTGCAATATGCGACGAGAAAGTTGTTATAAAAAGCGCTGAATTTCTGTCGCGAATTACAGAAAGCGCATCTTCTAAAAGATCCCTGGCAATTCTTTCACTTGCTGTTCTTCTGTTTGTGTCTGCATAAAGAGAGTCAACAACAAGGCATTTTATTTGTTTTTTTCGTCCTAATTCTTTTAATCTTGAATAGTTTGGAGGTTCGCCAATAATCGGATGCTTGTCAAATTTAAAATCAAGAGTATAAAAAATACCTCCTTCTTTTGAGTGCCAGACTGGGAAAACACATTGTATTGTTGAGTGGGTTGTATGAATAAATTCTAAATCTATTTCTCCGCTAGGGGTTTTTAATTTTAATCTAGAATTTGCCTTAATCATTCGCTGTTTATTTTTTAAAATTAATTTTTCATCTCGATAAATTGAATTTAATATTTCCATGGTAAAAGGGGTTGCAATAATTTCTGCTTTTGGATACCTATGCGCTAAATAAGGAACCGCTCCGACATGATCCAAATGAGCATGTCCAATCACAATTGCCCTTACTTTATCTGTCCAGCCCAATTTATCAAGAACTAAATCATCTGGAATAACTTTGATTTTTCTCAGCATAGACTCATTATAGCGGACAAAAGACTCCTGCTCCTGCAATTCTATTAGGGGAGGCAAATAAATTCCAGCATCAAAAATAATTACATCGTCGCCAACTTTTACGGCAGTCATATTTTTCCCAACCTCTTCATATCCGCCGATTGTGCAAATTTCCATTTTTTATAGAGATAATTAGGAAGATAGTTTTAATAATGTTTCTAATGTTATAAAATTATGAAACCCCTAAAACCAAGCATGCGCGAGAGAAAAAGATACCTTTTAGTTAATGGAAAAAATTTAAAAGAAAATA
>JBBTBN010000032.1:0-5776 GCA_038043645.1 Nanobdellota archaeon | reverse complement strand
CTCCCAACCTCACTCGGTAATTGATAAAGATACTTTTCCCTCCGTGAACTTGCTCTACTCCCAACCTCACTCGGTAATTGATAAAGATACTTTTCCCTCCGTGAACTTGCTCTACTCCCAACCTCACTCGGTAATTGATAAAGATACTTTTCCCTCCGTGAACTTGCTCTACTCCCAACCTCACTCGGTAATTGATAAAGATACTTTTCCCTCCGTGAACTTGCTCGGAATCCAGTTTAATTTAGAAATATGTCCACTTATGTTTAAAAAATTAGAAGGTATCTGCTCAAACTATTTAAAATATAATTCTGAAAAAGTGTTTAATTGCTCTTTATTGAATAAATGTAAATCATAATTATTACTCAACACCAAACCCGCAACAATAAAAAACATTAAAATAAAAATCAAAATTTTCATCTTAAACTTAATTAAGATTTTGAGATATTTTTTGAATTTAGTTCAGAAACATTTCCCTTCCAATCTAATTTGATTGCATGAGCAGTAATCGATTTAAAATTTTTGAAAATCCCGCCCATCCAGACAAAATAAAGTTTTGCAACATTTTGAATACCATCCACGGATTTGTAATCGATATTTTTTCCTTTAAGTGTAACTACAAAACCAAAATAACTAAACAATATCAAGACAATTAAAAAAATCGCAAAAAATTTATGTTTAAACCTTCTTAATTCAAGAAATATCCAAATTAATACAACTACAAGAGCAATAATTATAATCGTCATTGCAATTTCCATTTAAAAAATAAAATTAAGAAGTATAAAAACTTAACGTCTAATCTGGTTTTGTTGAAAATCTCTAAATGTTTTTAAAAAAAGATTTTCATAAGATAATTTAATTTAGAACTTAAAAATTATCTTCAACATTTTCAGACTCTAATATTTCATTATCTAATTCTCTTGGTTCTTTTTTTAACTCTTCAAAGGGATTAGGATTGTGTTTCCAGTAAGTTTTTCTTTCCCAAATATAGATGTTTCCAAAATGTTCATTTTGTTCTATCCATATTTTTTTTTGATGTTCTAAATAGAGCAATGGCGTAAAAGAAAAAAGTTTTTCTTCTTTTTTATCTCCAATTATAGAGTCATAATTAATTCTTTTTTTTCCAGAGGAATCCCCTTCAGGGTCATTTTTATTCTCTTCAAGAGAATAGATTATCTTTGAAAAAATTTGTTTTATTTTATCTTGTATGCTTAACTTTCTTTTTGGAAAAGATATCCCAATTTCTCTAATTGCATTGCTTTTCACAATCTCTTTTTTAATTCTTCTATTTTCAGTTGTAAGCGCTTTGCCCAATGCTTCCATAAGTTCTTTTAAGCTGACTTTTTTAAAACGGGGCATTGGAGATCTTGGAATTAATTCTGGAATTTGTCCGTCTAGTTCAATTCTTTCTAATTTTTTAGCGCCTAAGAATTCTTTTTTGCCAAATAAAATTTCATCTATGCTTTTGATATACTGATTAAGCAAAATTTCTGATTTAATTCTTAATAAAAGACAAGCTGCTAAAAGCACTTTGCTTGATATAAAAAAATCTGCTTCTTCTAATTTTTGCATTGTTTCAAGATATTTTTCTGTCAAAATTATTATATTAATATCCCAAGGATCTAATTGCTCAGTATTGATAAGATCGTAAATAATCTCCTGCCAACCAATTTCCCGATTAAATAGAATGTCGTGAACTTGCTCCTGTCTTATACTTATTTTTTCCATAGTTTATAAGAGAGAAATGGGTTTTAAAGAAGGATTATTAATTTTAAAAGAGTAACAGCGGAAAAGTTTAAATACTCTGAATTATTTTTGTTGTTATGGAAAAATATATTGGAAAATTAGTTGAAGACTATGAAAAAATATTATTGTTTTATTAGAATGAAAAACCAAAGAATAATTAAAATACTTCCTGAAAAAGATTTTTATAAATTAGGAATTGAAAACTATATTAATGATTTGTAAAAGCGTTGTAGTGTATAATTAAATTATATGTAGTATGTAACTTTTTAAAAGTGCATTTTAAAGGAGTTCTGACAAATTACTACTAAAGATTAAGAAAGCCTTGTCATTTTGAAAAGGTAACATAAACGAAAGGTTTAAATAGTTCAATTATCTAGATATCTTATCACCTCTTTTTCCCCAGGAGAAGCTTCAAGTCATCTTTTTGAACGGCTTGAAGAATCTCTCGGGGTTGTAATATAAAGAGATGTTCATAATTAAAAAGTCGTGGAACTAAGCATTTAGTTTTTATTATCTGCTTCCACGCATAATATTTTAAAAATCATTAATTTTATTTCTTACAATCAAAAAATATTTTTATTGTTTTTCTCACCTTCTAACGAAATCTACTCTTTTTACTAACAAAAATTATTATTCCACTTTCTTACTAGAAAACTCTACTCGTTCATGACTAAAGCAATTATTCTTTACTTTTCTCTTTAGCCATAAACTCTGCTCGTTCCTTGAAAAGCGGTTATGGATTTATTTAATTTCTCCCTTTCCAAGAAACTCGGTATAATGGCATTTTCCACAATAATTTCTATCTTTGGTGATCATTAAAAATATTCCTGGTCCACATCTTGGACAATATTTTTCTCTTTTTACAACTCCATTTTCAATTTTGTATTTGTTATATTTTTTACTGGTCGGTTTATTTTTATGTTTTTTCTTTCCTTTTTTTAAAATTTTTTTTGGCATTTTATTTTTTTAATTAATTTCTTTTCTAAATTTATTTTTTTTCCTCTGCTTTTTTAGATTCTTCAGCAATCTTTTTATTAGCTTCTTTTTCCTTTTTAGATTTAGCTTCAATGTTTTCCTTTTCCTCTTTTGAAGAATAAATATTTGCGTCAATAATAAAGGTCTTTGAACCAAAGTTTCCATGAATCTTTTTTATTTTAAGGAATTCTGGCGTTGTTTTGAATTTTTCAGCAACAATTTTTTCGGCTTCAATATGACTTGGAGTGATTTCTGATTCAACTTCTAAGATTATCTCTTTTCTGTTAAATATTGGATTTTTTTTTTCATTAATAATTTCTATTTTCATTTTAACGAGTTTTAATTGCAAAATTTCCTTTTTCTTTAAGATTTATTTTTTGAGCAATTTCTGATTTTTCAGGATCTAACACTACAATTCTTCCTTTAAAAGATTCTGTAATTTCTTTAGATTCGCATTTAGGACATTTTTCTCCTTGTTCAAAAATCGTGTTGCATATTTTACATGCTTTTTGTTTAGGCATTTTTATTTCTTCCCCTCTTTAGGTTTTTTATTTGATTTCTCTTCGGATTTAGAGGTTCTTTCTGTTTTTTCGCTATCTTTTTTTCTTTTTTTTGCATCTTCTTTAATCCATTCAATCTTTCCTAATCCTGGTTGTCTCATAGTCAATCCTATTTTTGGTTCATTCCCTTTATGTGAAATTGCAATAATTCTTGCTAAACATAAATCTTTATTTTTCAAAATTCTTTTTGAAGATTTTCCCGAAAGAGTATTTGATTTACTGAAACTCACAAAATCATCCATTGTTTGTGAAATATGAATCATTCCTTTTAATGCTCCGATATTAATAAAAGCTCCAAAATTAGTTATTTCTGTAATTTCTCCAAAGACTAATTCATGAAGTTCTGGTTTCCAAACTAATAATTTAAATTTTGAATTGTAATATGTTGCGCCGTCTCCCGGAATAATTACTCCTTCACCAACGGATAAAACTTCAATTACTACGACAATTTTTCCTAATTCTTTATCATAATAATTTGCATATGTTTCTTTGAGTTGGTTTTCAATAGCTTCTAAAGTAGGCAAGCCAAATAATTTTGGTTCTACCCTCACATAATCTTCCATCTCTACTAAATAGAACATCCTAAAAAATAGAGAAATTGGTTTAAAAGTCTTTTGTCCTAAAATTTTTTAGTGAAAGAACTTATTCCTGCTCCTTAAAGTTTCTATTAAAAAAAGGCAACTCCAAAAGTCAAGAATATTTTAAAAATGTTCAAAATAAATATCCTCAAAAATTCCAAATAAAAATAGATTAATCAAGCGAGACTGCGAATTGATAAAAGTTCAAGCTCATTTTAAACAGGGCTATTCAAACAACTAAATTTATAAATAATTCTTCTTTTGATTAATTATGGGCTGGTTTAAAAAAAAGGGTAAAGTTTTGGATTTAACAAGATATAAAGAAAGATTTCCAAAAGAAGAATCAGAAGAAGTAAAAGATTTAACTTCAAATTCTAATCTGCAGAATACACCGACGACA
Organism: Nanobdellota archaeon; assembly: GCA_038043645.1. GTDB lineage: Archaea > Nanobdellota > Nanobdellia > Pacearchaeales > GW2011-AR1 > JWKY01. The sequence goes on along the minus strand of JBBTBN010000032.1, from coordinate 1,520 downwards.
AATTCTTCAAACAGCGGAAGTTCAGGAGGATTTCTTGGAAACTTTTTTGGTTTTGGAAGTTCCGGTACTTCTTCAGAAAGCATGTCTCAAACACCATCAGAATCTTCTTCGTCTTCGGATTTAGAAGAAAGACGGCAAAAACTTGTAAAAAGATTAACATACATGACTGACAAACTTGAAGAGCTTTCAAATCAAATTTACAAATTACAGCAGAGAGTTGAACTTCTTGAAAGAAAATCTGGATTTGGAAACGAATAAAATTTGAATTTTTCTAGGATGAATTTATTTATTTGCATTATATTTCTTCTCAACATCTCTTAAAAATTCTCTGAATTTTCCCATGCGAATTTTTTGTTTTGCTCTCTTAATCAAGTTCTGCAAAAAATATAAATTATGAAATGTTGCAAGTTTTTTTCCTGTAATCTCGTCATGAATCATTTGAAATCTAATAAAAGATTTTGAATAGTTTTTGCAGACAAAACATTCGCATTTTTTATCAAGAGGGGTTTTGTCAAATTTATATTCGCTTCTGAAAATTTTTAATTTTCCTTTTGATGTAAATAAAGTTCCGCGGCGGGCATTTTGAGTCGGCATTCGCGAATCAAAAATATCTATTCCTTCAGCAATACACTTTAAGATTTCAACTGGTTCTCCAATTCCCATCATATAAACTGGTTTGTTCTCAGGAATTAATTTTTTTAATTGCTTTACAACAGAAAATTCTTCTTTTTCAGTTTCTCCTAAACCCAACCCGCCGATAGCGTAGCCGTCGAAATTTAATTTTAAGAGCTGGTTTGCTGAAATTTCCCTCAAATCTTTATAAATTCCTCCTTGGATAATTCCAAACAAAAGTTGTTTTTTATTTTTATCAAAATTTTTCTGTAATTCGTTGTGGGCAATTTTGCATTTTTCCGCCCACAAAGAAGTTTTTATAACTGATTCTTCAATTTCTTTTTTTGTATGTTCATAAAGAGGCATTGAATCAAGACACATTGCAACGTCGCTGTTTAGTTTAAGCTGAATTTCCATATTTTTTTCAGGAGTCATAAAAATCTTTTCTCCTGAATATGGATTTTTAAAAAAAACTCCTGAATTGTTTGATTTTAAATAAATGCTTTTTGAATACATTTGAAAACCTCCGGAATCAGTAAAAATTATTCCAGGATAATTCATAAATTTCCCAATTCCTCCATGCTTGGAAATTATTTTTGCTCCGTCACGCAGAGAAATAATTAATGCGTTTGAGATAATAGCATTTGCGCCTAATTCAGTTATTTCGTCTGAAGAAAGCATTTTTACTGAACCCTTCGTTGCAACGGGCATAAAAAAAGGAGTTTCTATATTTCCTTTTTTTGTTTTTAAAATTCCTATACGAGCTTTTGTTTTTTTATCTTGATGAATTATTCTAAAGGTCATTAATCTTTTTGGCAAAACAATTATATAAATTTGACTGAACTTATTGATAGTGTGTAAGACCATGACATATGTCATGGGCTACCGAAAATTAGTTCGAGAGTAAA
>JBBTBN010000031.1:10859-16523 GCA_038043645.1 Nanobdellota archaeon | reverse complement strand
ATCGGGAGAAACTTTACTCCATCTTTAAAGATGGAGATTTCTACTTAATTAAAATGATTTTTTCTTAAATAAGAAACAACTTCAGGAAAACTATAAAGATTATCCACGGGAATTTTTTGGGAATAAAAACCCTGAATCTGCGCGGCATGCAAATCCATTGTTATAATTCTTTTTAAATCCAAAGAAATTGAATTTGCCAATGCTCTTGCTGAAATTGGAACATGCGGGCGATCTTTTTTATCCTGTCTGCTGTAAAACAAATCCGGCAAAACAAAACTAACGCTGTTTGCAGAAGAACTAAGAATCAAATCTTTTAATAAAAGCAATTGTGCCCACCAATCTTGCGGATTTTTCGAAGAGTCATGAATAAAATAAACATCTTTTTGCCTGACGCTTATTTTAACTTCCATATTAATTTCTTTATTTCTAAAATAATTTATAGAAACTTCTTCTAAATGAATTTCAAGTTTTTTTTCTTTTTCAAGGTAATTTTTTATTTTCTTAGCAAAATCCCATGATTTAGAATTCTTATCTGCAAGAAGAATCATTTTTTCCATAAAATAAAATACCTTAAGATATTTATATTATTTGCTATTCAAAATAATACATGAAACTGACAAAAAAGGAAACATTTATTTTAACTTCTTTAATCATCTTGCTTATTGCAATAAATTATTCTTGGCTGGACAGCTTAGTTATAGATTCCTTTTCCGATGATGAATTTGTAAAAGTAGACAGAATCATAGACGGAGATACTCTCGTGTTGAATAATGGCAATCATGTCAGAATGTTGGGAATAAATACTCCCGAAAAAAAAGAAAAATATTACCAAGAAGCAAAAGATTCTCTTAATGAAAAGATTTTGAATAAGACAGTCAGACTTGAATATGGAAAAGATAAAAAAGATAAATATAACCGAACACTTGCTTATGTTTTTCTTAATAATGAAAATATAAATTTAAAACAAGTTGAAAATGGTCTGGCTAATTATTATTTTCCTTCTGGAAAAGATATTTATTATAATGAATTCAAAACTTCGTGGGAAAATTGTATAAAAAGCAATAAAAATCTCTGTGAGAAATCAGAGAATATTTGTTCTAAGTGCATTGAATTAAAAGAATTTAATTATAATTCTCAAGAAGTTGTTTTTTATAATTCCTGCAATTATGATTGCAATTTAAATAGCTGGAAAATTAAAGATGAAGGAAGGAAAAATTTTATTTTTCCAAATTTTGTTTTAGAAAAAGAAAAAGAGATTAAAATAAAAGTGGGAGAAGGAATTAATAATGAAGAAGTTTTATTTTGGAAAGGTGAGGAATATGTTTGGACAAAAACTGGAGACACTTTATTTTTAAGAGACAGCGAGGGGAAATTAGTTTTGTGGCGAGCGTATTGAGAAGCGACAAATTTTAATGATTAATAACGACTTTTCAATGCGCGAGTAAAAGGTATTAAAAAATTAAAACTTTTCTTCAATAATTTGAGAGATTGGTTTGCCTGTCTTTTCTTTTAATTTTCTAAGCTTGTTTATAGTTTCAATTGACAAAGTTATGTCTATTCTTTTTCTTTGAAATGGAAGTTCTCTGGTTTTGTCATAATTTTCAAGCATCTCAAAGGCTTTTTTATTCTCTTTCAATATTCTATTTATTATCTTCTTGGTTAATTTCATTTTCAATATTTTTTATTTATGATTTTATTTTATGCAAGTTTTTAATCTCCAGCCGATTTGTCTTATATTTGTTAAATTATTTTTCGCTATTGAAACAGCCTGATAAACCAATAAATCCCTATCTATGTGTTTTTTGCTTTCTTCTGCAAAAGCATATGCAAAGAACACTGCTGTTCTTTTATTTCCATCTGAAAATGGGTGATCAACTAAGATTGCTCTCCACAAATAAGCCAACCTTATATAAAAACCAACTCTTGGATTTTTTATTTTATCAATAGCAAAATCAAGGCTTGAATCGCTTCTTAAATTTCCTCCAAATCCATTATTTATACGAAGTAAATCTTCCTTACTAATATTCATACACATAAAAAATGGTTAGTAGTTCTTAAATGTTTCTATTAAAATAATTGAAAGGTTTGTTAAAAATCATAATTCTTAATCCGATATTTCAAAACCAAAGTTTTCAATATTCTCTCTTATTTCTTTAATAATTTCATCTTTGTTTATTTTAAGATTTTCAAATCTTTTTTCTTCTTTTAATCTTTTGTTTTTTAGCTCTTCTATTTCAGAAATTATTTGGGCAATTTTAGAGGATAATTCATTTGTTTGGTTTTTGCTTTTTTCATTTTTAAATTCTGCTTCAAAATTTAATAGTTCTTCTTTTTTATTATGTATTTTACTTGCTTTATCAGAAATATCTTTATTATTTAATTTCGCTCCGTCAAGCAATTTTAAAATCTTTTTTCCCATATCTTCTTGAAAGTTTATCTGGAAATTCTCCTTATGAGAATTTATAATTTTCATTTCATCCTCAAAAATATGATGAAAGTTTCCAAGAGCTTTAAAATCAATAATCTGCCTTAAATTAAAAATTTCTTTTTCTAATTCATCTTTAAGAATTTTAATTTTTTCTTCTTTTTTTTGTATCTCAAAATATTCTGAACTTTTCTTGATTTTCTCTATTTCATTAAGTATTTCTTTTTTCTCTTTTTCCTTGTTGATTATTTCTTTGTCTAAAGAAATTATTTCCAAATTAATTTTTTCAAGTTCTTCTTTAATTTTCTCAAGCTGTTTTAATTTTAATTCAATAAAAGAAACTCTCTTTGAAGAATCAATAAGATTTTGATTTTCATTAAAAAGTTTTATTAAATCTTGTGAAAAGTCTTTCAAACTCTCTTTTATTTCACTCATTTCTTTTCCAATTAAAATAGTCGCTCTTTCGTAGCTAAGATGAGATTTTTTATTAAAATCTAAAAAAACCTTGTCTACAAAGGCGATGAGATTTTCAAATCTGTCTTTTTTTAAATTATTTAAAATATTTAAAAGATCTTCCACAGATTCAAGATATTTTTTTCTGCCTTCTTCAACAATTCCCCTGATTCGATCATCTGTTTTTTTTAAATTTACATCAAATTTTTTAGCTAAATTTATTTTTATTTTGATCTCTTGAGAAAAAACATCAGTTTTTTCTTTAATCAAAGAAAAAATTTCTTCTTCTTTTATTTCAATTTCTTTTATTTGGTGTTCAATCCAGATCTCAAGTTCCGAGCGACTTTGCGAGAGAAAAATTGTTTTTGAATAACGAGCGGGGTCGGGAGTAGAGCGACTTCGTGGTAGAGAGAAATTTAAATTATCAATAACTCGCGCGAGGTCGGGAGTAGAGAAAATTATCTTTTTTTTCGGGGGTTCTTCTTTTTTCTTATCTTTTATCAATTTTCTGAAAAAATTAAATATTCCCATTAAAAATATAAAACAAAACGGGATTAAAAAATATTTCTGTATAGCTTTAGATAGATTTGTTTTCTCTTAATAATTTGTTGAAAAATATTTAGAAAAAATAAACGAAAAGCATTTAAATAATTAATTCCTTAAATTGATGTAGACTAGGTTGGCAGGTTAGCCCTCTGCCGTTTGCAAATGGGCTTTATGGCAAACTGCAAGGAGACGAGTGACTAGAATGTTGGAAAAGTCTTTGTTCCGACGTTGAGACTTTGTCTGTTTTGATCTTGCAGATGCGAATTGGGTCAGGCCTTGATCGGAGCAGCCCTAAACATTTGTTAAGGTGCTTAGCAGGTCACAGAGTTGAGGAAGAATGAAGGTTGCTTTTTCAGTTTTCTGGAGGCAAATCTCCGAGTCTACACTGAAAAAATTGATTTTGTAGTCTTTTTAAAATGTTTACAAGATGCAAAGATTTATAAAAGAAGATCTATTATTTCTAATAGAATGAATTAAAATGGAACTACACAAAAAATTATTAATTTATCCGATAGCACTTGCTTCATTATCTCTTTCTTCAATAGAAGTAAATGCAGGAGTGGGATATATCCCTCCAAATAAAAATAGCTATCCTTCTAGATCTCACCATAGAGATTGCCGTCATTACAAGGAAACCCGTGCTCATAGCTTTGGTAATAATAAAAATATAAATCAAATTGATTATTTAGAAAAAAGAAATGATTGTTTAGAGAAAAAAATAGCAAATGAAAAACAAGAAGGTAAAGAACAATATTATAATAAATCTCATGATTATCAATGTTCAAGAAATAAACCTGAAAATAAAGAGGGCAATTTTCCTTTAGTATTAACTTTGTCAATTTTGGGATGGGGTGCATTCGGCGCGATATTTTATGCAACCAGATATTGTTGGAAATCTCTGAATTCTAAAGGGGGCGAGATTTGTTAATTTTCACCAAAGAAAATATTTATAATTCAAAGATTGTTGCAAAAAAAGTTGTAAAAGAATTCTAATCATCAAATATAAAAACCTCATTGTCTATGTTTTTTTATGAAAAAAAGAGGCACTCCCGTTTGCACTCGGAATTATATAAAAAATTATGGAAATAAATTTGTCTCGCGCAAACGCTCGCAAGCTTTTCTTATAACAGCAATAATTTTTATTGCAATTGTCAGCACACTTATCACAATAAAAAATTATTCAAAAAAAACAGAATTTTCGTCTTTTCCGTATATAGCAGAAGAAATACAAATTGAAAGCGAGAAAGTTATGGATTATTCTTTAGTTAGTGGGAATGATGTAATTAATGATTTTACAAAAGATGTTTCAGATTATACAAAAAAAGAAGATATAGATATTTATTTTATTACTGATGATGGTTGTTCTAATTGCAATAGTTTGACAACAAATGAAAATAATATTACAGCAACAATTAATGGAATAAATTATGATTTCCCTAAATATTCACAAGGCAAACATTTTTATTTCATAATGATTAAAGAAAGAGGAGGTGAAAAATATGTTTATACAAATGCATAAAAAAAATAAAAGAATGGATAAAAATCACCCTTTCCCTTTGAAAGGAAAAAAAGCGGTGAGCGAAATGATAGGGTATATTTTATTAATTACATTTGCTATTGTTATTGCTGTAGTTGTTTTTCAGTGGCTGAAAACTTATGTTCCAAAAGAAGGAATTGCGTGTCCAGATGAGGTGAGTATTTATATTTCGGAGTATAATTCATCTACCTCTGGAGAATTATCTTTAATTTTAAAGAACAACGGACAATTTGGCATTGGCGGAATTTATATTTATTATTCAAATAATTCTAATCAAACAATCGCTCCTTATGATTTATCTAAAAAAATTAAAGATGGGGGAATTTCTCTTAATCCTGGAATATCATTAGGTCCGGCGGGAAATAATGATTTTGCGCCAAATGAAGATAAAACTATTATTTTTGATATTTCTCAAATTGATTATATTTATTCGGTTGAAATAACTCCGATAAGATGGCAAGAAGAAAAAAATAAAAAACCTCTTGTCAGTTGCGCTAATGCAAAAACAAAAAAGATTTTGAATTTGAATTTTATTCAAAAAACAGAATCTAGTGGAAATTCTGGGAATGAATTATAAACATTTAAAAATTAAAAATGATTAAGAATAAGATGATAAAAAAGAAGGGAGCTCCCGTCCGCACTCGCAATAGTATCAATAATTATGTTAATCAATTAGCTCCGCGCAAACGCTCTGCTCGCGCCC
>JBBTBN010000031.1:0-10759 GCA_038043645.1 Nanobdellota archaeon | reverse complement strand
TGCCTTTGATAATTAATTTAAATAATGCAAATTTTTGTCCAAAGTCAAAACGCTCTGCTCGCGCCCTGCCTTTGATAATTAATTTAAATAATGCAAATTTTTGTCCAAAGTCAAAACGCTCGGTTTCACCAGTCATTGCAACCATTTTGCTTATTGCATTAACTCTGATAATTGCCTTAATTGTTTTTCAGTGGATGAGAGGATTCACAAAAGAAGCTGTAACAAAATTTGACGGAACTAATATTGAATTATTCTGCGACGATGTTCAATTTGATGCAGATTATTCTACTGATGGAACTCTTACTATTTCTAATTTAGGAAATGTTCCAATTTATAATTTTGATATAAAATCAGAATATTCTGGGGGTTATGAAACTAATGATTTAGAAACAATTAATCCAAATTGGGATGGATTAAGTCAGGGCGGAGTATTTTCAGGTTCTGTGCCTTTTCAAAACAACCCAACAAAAATAACATTAATTCCAATTTTATTGGGCATAAATAAAGACGGAGAGCAAAAGACTCAAGCATGTGATGAGAGGCACGGCAAAAAAATTTTTATATAAATGTTCCACCGCAAAAAAGCAGTATCTGGAGTAGTTGTGATGGTTGTGATGATTGCATTAGTAATGGCTGTTGCCGCGATTGTATTTACCACAACAAAAAAAACGGTTGAAGAAAAAATAAAAAAAACACAAGCATGTGGATTGGAAATTATCGGTGAGCTTTCAATAAATTCTGAATATGTATGTTATGATTCTACAAATGATGAGATTCAATTTTCAATAAACAGAGGGGAAATTGATTTAGATAAACTTATTATTGCAATAGAAACAGAAACAGAAATAAAAAAATTTGAACTTAAAGAAAATGAACCAAATGACAATTTATCTCCTTTTATTTCTGGGGGCAATACAACTCTTCCTGCAAAAAATGGCGGAAGAACATATATTGGAACTGGTTTTGACGAAGAGGTTATTGGAATTAAGATTATTCCGGTAATTAATGGAGAGCAGTGCGAAGTTGCAGATTCATTAAATGAGATAACTTTTTGTTAGAAAATTGTTTGATTAAAATATAACAATCTTTTTAAATAAAGCAAATAAAGAATTTTTATGAACTATCTGGAAATAGCAGAAGATTTTACAAAAAGAATATGGCCTTATAAAAATAAATTAAAAATAAAGGATATTATGCTATATGGTTCTGTAGCTTACGGAAAAAATAATCCATCTGATTTGGATTTATTGATTTTGCATCAAAGTGAAAAACTTGAAAAATTTCAAGAAATTGCAAATTCAAAAGTAGAAGATGTTGAAAAACTAATAGAACTATCCCGTAGGTTAAATGAAGAAATAGATTTACTATCAGTTATGAATGGGACAATGGCAAATAAATTAATTTTTGAAAATAAATTTAATGTTAAATATATAGATATTAAATTTTTTACAGATAATGAATATAGAAAAAATTGGAAAGAGAGAGACTTAAAAATTTATATGCATGAAAAATCTAAAAAGAGAAAAGAAGGAGAAACTTTTGAAGAATGCATATTTAGACAAGGAAGATTATATAATCAAGAAACACAAAAATATGATATTCCAGCGTTACAAAAATATACCTTCAAAATTAATTTGCAACAACAAAATCAACTCTTATTCTAATTTTATAAGGCGCGATTTCCCCCGCATTTTTGATTCTTAAAATTTTAATTTTCTTTTTTGATTTTTTTGCTTCATTTTTTATTTTTTCAATAATTTTATTTTTATCCTCAATCTTGCAAAAATCATAATAGAAAATTCTTGTATTTTTTTTGCTCAACATAAAAGCTTCTTTTAAAAAACTCTCTTTCAAACGCGGACGAGGCATAACTATCACATTAAACTTTATTTTTTGTAATTTTTTTGTAATTTTTTTAATGTCTCCAGAAATTAATTCAACTTTGTCTCCGACATTATTTAATTTAATATTTAACTCAGCATATTTATTTGCTTCCCTATTTATCTCATTAGAATAAACTTTTGCTTTTGAATTTTTTGCGATACAAATACTATAAGGTCCAACACCTGCGAACATAACTAAAACTTTTTCATTTTTTTTAATTTTAGAAGCTACTTCTTTTCTTTCATTGCTTAAACGAGGCGAGAAATAAGTTGTATCCAGATTAAACCTAAAAACACAATTATTCTCTTTATACAAAACTTCTTTATTTTTCTCGCCTGCAAGATATCTTGTTTTCATCTTCCTTAATCTGCCTGAAAATTTTCTTGACTTCTCGAGGATTGTTTTTATATTTGAATGCTCTTTCAATAATTGTTCGGCAAATTTTTTCTTATCAGAAATTTTTGTTTTATCAGAAAAATTCACAACAGCGATATTTCCAAGAACATTAAATGAGCGATGAATCATAAATTTCTAATCTCCTCTAAGAATTCTTCTGCATCTAACAAAGCATTCTCAACATCTTCACTTGAAATATTTTCCTCAAACCCATATAAAATTTCATGCCTTTCTTCTCTTAAAACATTAAAAGAGTTTAAAGACTTTTGAGAAATCTTTCCAGAATATTTTTCTTTAAGATAAATATAAACTGCATAATGGCTCTTTTCTTGAATTCCATCTTTATATAATAAAAACCTAGAAGCGTGAAACATCGAAGTATAAATAGATAAAAGAGAATTATTAAAAAAACCTGCATCAAACAATTTTTTTGCCTCATCTAATTTAGTTTTTGCTATTTGCAGGCTCTTTTTTGATTTTTCTATATCGGGGCTTATTTTTCTTAATAATCTTTGTTCAAAACAATCATTTATATTCATTTTAATTTACAATTGGTTTTTCCCCAATTAAACAAACTCCTTTACTAATTATATCTTGATAAAATGCTTTATTTATTTTTGCTTGATTTTTCCATTCCTCTAAAGTAAAAAGATGTAAATTAATTTCTTTAGAAAATTTATCTTCAAATTCAGAAAATATTTTTTTGATTTCAGATTTATTCTTTCCAATCATCAAAAAATCATAATCACTTTTTAAATCGTCTTTACCTTCTGCAACACTTCCAAAAAGAACAAAACTAAAAACTTTTTCTTTTAAATTGTTAAGAATTCCGGTGTTATTTATTTTTTCTAAAGAAAAAGTCAGCTTTATGTTTCTAAAAACTATAGAATCTAAATTCGCTTTAAAATACCTAAGATTAGCCTCCCTTTTTTCTTGGATAAATTCTTTTTCTAAAAAGAAATTAAGAAACCTTTGGGCGCTATTAAGACTAATTTTTAACTTCCTGGAAAATTCTCTTAAATAAATTTTATTATAAGGATTATCAATAAAAAACCCCAAAGCTTTCAAAATTAAAAGATTGTATCCTTTTTTCATACAAATGTATTATATTTTAAAATATTTAAAGGTTTTGGTTAAATGGGGTTTGCTGGAAAAATTTTGAACATCTAATTAGGACAATAAACATTTTTTCCTTTGAAAAAATGCAAATTTTATTCTTTATACCTTTCGCGTCCAGGAAAATTTGCCTTAAAAATAAGATCTTTTTTCATTTTTGGAAAACTATCTATCAAATCTTTGTAAGTATAGGGTATCCCGTCGGGCATGATAAATAAACCAGATTTGTCTATTTCTAATTGGGGCTTTTTCAATAGAATTGATTGATATGCTATTCTTTGGACCGGATATTTTAAAGAAGAACTTGCAACGCTTCTAGCTTTTAAACTTGTATCATTTTTAAAAATAAATGTTTTTATTATTCTTGGATTTTTTTCTTTAATTATTAAAGCTGAATTAACAGGATAATTTTTATCCAATAAATAAAGAGCATTATCCATTTCTTCAACATTTAGAAATTTATTTTCAGGTAAATTTTTTATAATTTCTTCTAAAAGAACCTCGTTATTATAGCTATCTAAACTATCTTGATATGATTTTAATCTTGAGTCATAGGGGTCATGCACAATAATTATATTTTCTTTATCTTTCGTCGGTGAAAAAATTTTGGTGCTTTTTTCCCATGCAGAAACTTTTTGTGAATAGGATATTGAATATAATTTATTTATTAATTTAGGAATATCTTCGCCAAGAGATTTATCCTTATTGCAAAGGGTATCTTCCTCGACAAGGAAGGTTTCTATTGGATACATTACATCTTTTGGATTATTAGAATGCGCGAATCCTAATGCATGCAAAGTTTCATGTAAAATAGTATTGAAACATTTTTCTGATTTTTCTAAATTTACTATGCCGTTGCCTATTACATAGAATTGTCCGGATTTTAACACATTGTTCACTCCGCCTTCGCCGGCAACATGCTCTTTTCCAATGTTTTTATTAATGTAATTAAATGTAAAAGATAATTTTTCATTAGTATTTACTTCATAAAAATCTAAAATAGTTTTTTCTTCTAAAAGTCCAAGAACTTTTTCTATTTCAGTTTTAATTTCAGAGGAACAAGGTCCTATTTTATATGAAATTCGTGAATCAGAATAACGAATATTTTCAAATGCTTGTAGTTTATTTAAATTAGATTGCCCTAAGCTAAAATTAAAACTTCCTAATCCAATCAAACTCGTTAAAATTATTTTACTTGTGACCTTTAGGTTATTTAGTGTTTTCATTTTTTATTTTTGAATCCAAATTCTAAGACCAAGCTGTCCGCCTAATTCTTTAATTTTATGCGATTGTTTTTTTCCTTTTTCCAAATAAGAAAATGGCTGATACAAAATAGAGCCAGAAAAATATAATGAAATTGGAGGAAATGCGTGCTTTTCCGTAACTAATTCTGATAATTTATCAATGGCTTCGTTTCCAGAGGAATAAAAATCGAATCCTGCTAAGAATCTTGCGTGGCTAGTTATTTTTGAAGTGGAAACCTCACTATCACTTTTTTTGGTTTTATAAAGTATCGAAGGTCCTGCCCCCCCATAAGCATGCAAACCTAAAGAAATTGTGCCGGCATCTGATGAAAAAAGTCGCAATCTCGCGTCGCGATTTGACCAATATCCAACCATTGCTCCAAGATTTAAAAAATTTGAAAAAAGAGCAGGATTATTATAAGTCACATTACTTACAGCTACTCCAAAAGCAAAGCTACTTGATTTTTGAATTAAAACATCTCCTGAAAAATCACCATAACCTAACATTTTACCGACACTGCCTGTAAAAAGTTCTACTTTTTTATTAATTGAATCTGAAACATTTTTGTTTTGACTAAAAGAAGCGCCATACAAAGAAGTGGCTAAAGCCAAAGTAGATAAAAGTGTTTTTGTTTTCATTTTTTAATAATTTCATTTTTCAATTTAAATCAAAATTATTTTATATATTTGATTTTTGCTCTTTTTGTTACTTTCCAGATGTCTCCTTCTTTTTCAACTATACCTGGTTCCGTAGTAATAATCTCTTTTGCATGAAGATTATAGGCATTTTCATTGTTGCATACATTTTCTATAGAAATAGCTGGAAATTTTAAAGCCCTTTCTAATGCATCATTATTATTAACAAGAGAAAAATTAGCTTTGTTTTTACTTATAATTGTAAATTTATAAAGCGATTTTTCCTCTTTAAATAAATTAGTTTTTTCTATATCATTAAAATTACCATCAGCCCAGTTTGGTTTAGGAAAGTAAAATTCATTTTTGTTTGGTTCAGAAGGCTGAAAACTTTTTAAATATTCTTCATTAGAAACTTTTTTTTCTAAATTTTTATTCTCGATATTTGATTCTTGAGTAGTCGGATTTGGGGCATTTAAATTTTTTTCGTGATAAAATTCATCTAATGCTTTTTTAACATTTTTTAATCTTCTTCCATATCCTTTATCAGTAATTTTTTCAATGAAAGAAAAATTTTTGAGAAATTTTTGTGTTCTTTCAAAGTCTTCTATTCGTGCTTCAAGAGGAGTTTGCATATATTTTTCATAATTTTGAACATAAGTTAAATTATCATCATCAAAACCATAAACATTTTCTAAAAAATCTTTTGCATCTTTTTCTTCGCTTGAAAAAACCTTTTTTTTATTTGGTTTTTTTAGAACTTGTTTTTCATCGTTTATTTTTTTTAATTCATTTAACTCTTTTCTCTTTGTTCTATAAGCAGAATAATTTTCTGCTAATTTTTCAATAGTGCCTTTTCCAAAACCATATCCAACACCTGCGCCATATCCAAAATTCTGACTCGTTTTCATCAAAACGCTTTTTACTCCAGAAGAAATCTCCTTACCAAAATTTGATAAATACTCTTTAAATTTTTTTGGGTTTTCTTTGACAGATTTATCTTCTTTCTTTTCTGGAGGAAATTTTTCTTTAATAAAAGAAACAACAGATCCGAGATCTTTGCTAATTCCTAATCTTTTATTTTCCCCAGGTTTATTTTCATTTAATTCTTTATATAATGAACCCATATCTTTTACTAATTGATAAGCCATAGAAACATCTAATGCAAAATTTCCAAGATGAGCCCAAACATTCTCTTGGTCAGTTAAAGCTAAACCCAAATCATAAACCCCTTCACCAACATACCATAAATATCCTCCGGATTTTGCTAATCTTTTAAAGGGAGTATTTTTTCTTGCAAGAACATCTAACGCTGCGAAACCTATTGCGCCGTAAGCATTGCCTATTGATGTTTTAGCTTTATAAAGATTAGAAAATAATTCAGGAAAATAATTAGCGCCATAAATTCCTATTCTTGTTAAAAGATTTTCATTTGATTTTATTTTTTCAATTAAACTATTTTTTGATTTATTTGTTAATTCAATTTTTGGTTTTTCTTTTGAGTTTGTCATTTTATTTTTTATAAAGTTAAATTTTTTGTTCGATTTATGAATGAAAGAACTTCTCGTGGAACACCAATTGCTCGTTCTAATTTATTTATACAAGCCATTCCATATAAATCATATAAAATTCTTTTATTTTCATCTTGTAAATAGTGTCCCATCCATTTTGAACCTGCAACAGGGTCATGAAAATATCTCATTTGCGGATTTGATTCAACTTTTTTAAGAATATATTCTGCTGTTTTAACTATTGACAATGCTTCTTGGTTGATTTTATCTGCAAGTTCCCTATTTAGTCTTTTTGCATTTTCATATCTGTTTACATCTCCTAATTTTGGATTGTATTGGTTTGTCATTTTATTTTCTCCTTGAATTTTACTCCTCCAATGCATTCCAAAGGAATATTTACCTGATAACATAAATTTTCCGGGAGCATAACAACTGGCGCGCTGAAAGTATTGCAATTTTGATAAATCTTATTAAGAGGTTGCCATTCGTCTTTTTTTAAGATAAAATTTACACTTTTACCGCTAGAATATCTAATTAACTCCGGCGTGAAATATGCGCTTCCAATTTCTCCGGCTTTTATTTTTGGTTTTATCTTAACTCCTAATTTTTTAATTAATTTTGCAGGATATGAAAGAGGCAGTTCCTCATCTTTTTTTTGATAAACAAAACCAATTTTTTCAAGATATTCCTTTTCTTTTCTGAATACATGGCTCCAAAAATAGGCAACCTGTTCTGCTTCTCTCATTGATTGCGGTTGTGGAACTGAAATAAAAGAGCCGTTTATTCTCGCTCCAACTACATTTTCTTCACATATTTCTTCTAACTTATTTGTTAAATTTTCGTTTGTCATTTTTTATTTTTTGATTCATTATATAATTTAGGGATATTCTCTATTAACCTTTCATATTTTTGTTTGTTTTTTTCTAATTTAAAAGAAGAGTTGTCTTCAATATAATCACCGCCAAATCTAAAAGAGCAACGGTCTAAGCCATCCAAATTCCAATCTTGAAAATGCTCCATAGATTCTCCATTAGAACGCATTATGGAAAGAAGTGATCCGCTAGAAGAATACCCATAATAACTACACATGTATTTTTGATCGTTTATTAAAAAGTTAAGAGTATATGTTTTTACTTCTGAAAATTCTCCATTCTCTTTTATAAAATTTGCAAAATCTTGATATTTTTTATGGTCCCCACATCCACCCAAACTTCCAGCTAAAGCCAGAGTTAATGCTCCAATTTTAAGTTTATTGATTAAGTTTGTCATATATTCTCCATGAAAATAAGATTTATAAATGTTTCGTCTGTTGTAATTAAGAAGCGGTAACAAGAATAAACAGATACCGCGCAACGACAAATACAAATTAATTGCAGTAGCTGAAAAATATTTCATCAAATTAATAGAAACATTTATAAGTAAGAAATATCTTACTAAGTTTAAATAATATGATAAAAACAATAAAAGTTTCAGAGAAAGGGCAAATAGCAATACCCCAAGTTATTCGAGATAGTTTAGGAATTAATCAAGGAGATGATTTGATTATGATTCAAATGAATAATAAAATCCTATTAGAGAAATCCCAAAAAATGGAGCAAAAACTACAAGATAATTTTAAAGATATTTTGAAGTTTAGCGAGCAATCATTAAAAGATGTTTGGGATAATTCAGATGATGAAATTTGGAATTCTTATCTTAAAAAGAAAAAATGATAGTAAATCAAAAAGATATTGTTTTATTGTCATATCCGTTCTCAAATTTAGAGGGTTCAAAAATTAGGCCTGCAATTGTTGTTTCTAATGATGTTTTTAATAAAAAATCTGCTGATTGCATTGCAATTCCTTTAACAGCAATTATTAAAGATGAACCTTATTCAATTATTATAAATCAAGAAGATTTGTCCTCTGGAAAATTAATAAAACAAAGCAGAGCAAGAGCAGATAAAATTTTTGCAGTTGAGAAAAAGATCATAGTCCTGAAAATTGGTGTTGTTAATAATAAACTCTTTGATAAAATTAAATCTGAAATTTTTAAAGTATTCTAAACAAAACTAATAGCCAGGAAATCAAGAGTAACTTAAACCTTAATTATAAACTCTCAGTCTTTTATCAATTTTATACAAACTCCATAAAATTTTCTCTGGAGATTTGAACATCTTTCTTTAGAATTTTATTTAACAAACCCCTATCAAGTTTTTCTCCTGGATGATTTGGAACAACTGTGGTTCTTCCATCTTTATGTTTTAGAAAAACATGACTTCCTTCTTGTCTAATAATTTCAAATCCAACTTTAGTAAGAATTTTAATTAATTCTATTGCAGTAATTTGAGACAATTTTGACATTTAAACCTCAATTTTTTGAATCCCTATAAAATTAGTTTTAATATCGGTTCGATTTTGCTCTTTCAAACAAAGAGAAATTGCTTCTCTTGTTCTTTTAATAAGCTCATTCATATCTTTTGCTTGGGTATGACAACCTGGGAGTTCTACTACTTCTGAAATTAGATAACCATCTTCTCCTTTTTCTATAATTAAATTAAAATCAACCATAATTATCAGAGGTATTGGAGGTATATAAAATTTTCTCTTTACGAAAAATAAATTTATCTTTAATTCTCATCTCTTTTATTATAATAATTTTGATATTCTCTAATGAATTTTACATGAGCTGTTGAACTTGAATTTCTTGCAGGTTGTCCTCTGTTATAAGCTGATAAAGCCTTGTCCCAAGAGTTATATTTATTGTGAAGCTGTTTTAAAAATTTAGCCGCCGCTCCTGAACTTTTGTAAACATCAAATCTCTCATCTATTTTTGCAAGCTCGTTGTAATTATTTTTATGTTTTTTAATAAGTTTTCTTAATTCTTTTCCATGTTTTTTGTCTACTGACATTATATCTGAATCTCCACAAACATTTAATCCACAATACTTCGCTGTTCCTGGCTGAAATTGATACATGCCTGCTCCTCCGTCTCCACTGCTATTTAATCTAAGCGGGTCTCCATTCCCTTCTCTCATTGCAAGGGCTTTTAACAAACCTTTTTCAATTTTATATTTTTCTTCTCTTTCATCAAGAATTTTGTCCCATCTATAAGTTCTCTCAAATTTTCCTTTTGTTGTCCAGTCTGGAGAAGTTATTGGAATTATATCTTTTTTATTTTCTTGTTTTTCGTTTGAAGAATTATTTAAATTATAAAGTCCATAAATTCCGCCAGCTAAAATAATTCCTGTTAAGCCTAATTTGAGTTTGTTGAAGGAGGTCATTTTTTCTCCTTTAATAAAACTTTTTCAAGAGTTTTTTCATTTAAATGTCCATTAAAAACTGAATCTGTCGCGGTCTGAATTTCTGGAGTTATTGATTTTAAATTGCGATGAAATCCAAGAAAACGATAATCTGAGATTTCACCAAAAATCTTTTCCATCTCTTCACTTTGATTTATATATTTTATTTTTCCGTCAATTTTTATTAAATCAACTTTTTTATCATTATTTACATCAACTAAATTATATTTTCCTATTTTAACTTCAATCGGATTATATTTTGGCTGTGCTTCAGGGATATTTGAAATATAAATTCCGCTAGCAATAGCTATTCCTAATGAAATTAATCCATTAACAATATATGGGGTTGCTTTTTCGTTTTTCATAAAATATATAGAACTATGAACTATTTAAACCTTTATGTTGTTGTTCTTTTAAAGAAGTAACAAATTATTGTGATTACAATAATTTTATTTTATTAATGTCTTCTTTTATTTTGGGAAGGTCATTTTTAGAGATTTGTCATACCCGATATATGCTCGCAACAAAATAAGAATGAGTTATAAAATCTCTGAAATCTTCCATGTTTTTCCAGGGAATTTCTTTGTTAATTTGTTTAACTGATTTTGGGATATTTTTAGCTGCTTCTCCAATTATTTCCAATCTTCTTATTACTGCGTCTTGAATTATCTTATTATTAAAAAAATCTTTTTCAT
>JBBTBN010000030.1:0-1133 GCA_038043645.1 Nanobdellota archaeon | reverse complement strand
CTTTTACTTGATCCGGAGTAATACTTCCTGTTTTTTGGTTTTTTAACAAAGCCTCGATAATCTCATCAACAGTTCCTGGTGGTAATATTTCCCAATCAATATAAACTGTTTTTGCATAATCAGCCAAAGTTGCAATACTCGGAAAGACATCTATCATTCCAACGTTTTCTTGTAATAAATTCAAGTTATACAATAATTCTTTTTCGAAATTTGGAGTATTACGATTAATTACTTGATCTATTAAAAATTTTATTTTAAAACCATTCTCTCTTTTTTCTATTTGTTCAATTTTTAATTCAACTTCTTTGGGTGGATAAAAATCTTTTTGATATACATCTCGAGAATAAGAAACAGTATGAGTACCATATCCCCAGCTTGAAGCCTCCATGCTAAATCCTTTTGAGATTTTTGGTAAATCAGGTCTTTTTTTCTCCAAACCTTCTAGGTTTGCCCGAGAAAATTTCCCGGCACTGGGATTTGGAGTTTTTGAAGGTGGAAGAACTAGCTCACCATTGATATAGCGCATTTTTAAGTGTTTATATTTATGAATTTCTTCATTTGGAATATATTTTACACAAGCTACAACAACATCATCCTGACCAAATGTTTCTATTTGTTTCTTTATTTTAGCTGGTATTTTTAAAATATTTTTGCGTGCCATATAATTATAAATGTGATTTGCAAAACATTTCTCCTGCAGTTAGAGAATTATTTAAAAGCCTTTTCATATTATCCTCGTTTGATTTAACTATCAATTCATTTAAGGGTTTATTGTTCAATTTCCATTCTGTCGGGAGTGATTCATCTTCTCCTATGTTTAAATAAATCTTTCTTCCCGGTGCTGTTCGATGAGTAAGAATGTTCCTAGTATTCCTAATATTTTCAAATTCTGAATCGTCAATTAATTCAATTAATGTTTTAGTGATCTGCTCATCAGGAAATGCCTTTTGAAAAGTTCTTTTCGTTGTTTCTGGAGATATTTTTCGCTGATCCGCTGGGTCGTTAATAGAAAAATATTCTGGACTAACAATTGATCCTATTGCAAAAAATCCATAACACATGGATTCAAAAACTGAAAAGCATGAACTGAAATGATTAAAAAGAGCTTGTTCTTGTAAATATCTTTTTTCTGG
>JBBTBN010000029.1:0-12708 GCA_038043645.1 Nanobdellota archaeon | reverse complement strand
TTTTAATTTTATTTCTTTTAATTAGTCAAGAGCAAAACGTCGGCCCTCCGCTTTAATATTTAGAATTAAGTGGGACTCTTCTCGTCCCTGCTCCCGACCACGCTCGTCGATTTTTACTTTTCGCTGACGCATATTCGTTACTCGCGAAGTCGCTCGCCCTCCGCTTAAAGTTTAGAAATTGGTGGGACTCTTTCAATTCGCGACTTCGCTCGGTTATTTAATTTTAAAGTTTTGTTCTTGTAATGTTGCTTAGTCTTTACTCGCGATTTCATTCAAAATAAAAGATTAATAAATCTAATTCTATTTTATTTAAAATGAAAAATTGTATAATTGTTCATGGTAAAGCAGATAATAAAAAAGATAATCCTGTAAAGCATTGGATTCTTTGGACTAAAAAAGAATTGGAGAAAAATAAAATTAAAACATTTGTTCCGTTAATGCCAACTCCTTGGAAGCCAAATTACAATTCTTGGAAAAAAGAATTTGAAAAATTAAATATAAGTGAAGAAGATATTTTAATCGGGCATAGTTGCGGATGCGCTTTTTTAGTTAGATGGTTGGGCGATACTAAGAAAAAAATAAAAAAATTAATTTTAGTTGCTCCTTGGAAAATTCCTGAAACCGATAATGAAAAAGAATTTTATAATTATAAGATTGATAAGACAATTAAAACAAGAGTTAATGAAATAATTATTTTTACTTCCAATGATGAGGAAGAAGATGGAAAGAAAAGCGCCAAAATATTTCATAATGCTTTCGGTGGAAAATTAATTGAGTTAAAAAATCACGGACATTATACAGAAGAAGATATGGGAACAGGAGAATTTCTAGAAATCTTAGATTTTTTAAAATAAGCTATAATAATATTTAAAAGTAAAAAATTCCTTGAATACCTTATGGAAAGAAAGAGCATTTTTACATATTCAATTATCCTTTTATTGTTAGGAGGATTTTTAATTTTTCTTTATTTTGCCCAGGGAAAAATTACAGGATTTTCAGTTTATGAACAATCAAGTCAATCTGATTTTAATTTAGGAAATTATTCAAATACTCTCTGGAATGGAAGCGCAGTTGTTTTAAATTCTGGACAAACTTCTGGAAATTATACTTCAAAAATTTTTGATGCAGGCATAAATTCAACTTGGAATAATTTAAGCTGGGTAGGCGGTTTACCAAATATAAACTTTATTTTTGCAACAGACAATCAAGCAGATGTTTGGAAATCTGTTGATTCAGGAACTATCTGGAGTTTAGTTAAAGACGATTATAATGGAGCAGAGGGCAACGGCGTTACAGCATCTTTTGCAGATAGCTCTAAAAATTTTTATATTATTAAAGACCAAGAGGTTTGGAAATCAACGGACTTTGGAATAACCTGGACAAAAATAAATAGTAATTATAATGGAGCAGAGGGGCAAAATGCATTTGTTGCAACAGCAGATAAAAATAATAATTTTTTTGTTATAGAAGGAGACCAGGATGTATGGAAATCATCTGATTCTGGTTTAATATTTACAAAAACAACAACTGATTTTAATGGGGGAAATGGAAATTTTTTTGGTTTAATTTCAGACAGCAACAATAATTTATATTCTGTTGACGCCCAAGCAGATGTCTGGAAATCTTCTGATTCAGGAGTAAGCTGGAGCTTGGTTAAAGATGATTATAATGTCGGAGAAGGAAATAATGCTGACGGCATGACGATAGATTCAAATAATATTTTGTATGTTTTAGACTCACAAGATGTCTGGAAATCTTCTGATTCAGGAATTAGCTGGACAAAAATAAATGATGATTTTAATGGGGCTGGCGATTCTGAAAATTCTAAATCAATTATAATAGATTTAAATAATTATATTTATGTTATTGACGGCGGAGAAGATGTTTTTAGGTCAACTGATTCTGGTTCAACATTTACTAAAACTGCAACTAATTTTAATGGAGCAAATGGAATAACATCAACTATGGCGGTAATTGTTCGGCAAACAAATTTATCTTTTCAAACAAGAAATTGTTTTTCTTCTGATTGTTCCGACGGAATTTGGCAAAATGCTGACTTGAATAATTTGAATTTTTATGGAAGATATTTTCAATATTCAGTTAATTTTTCAACTCCTGATTCTGGAACAACTCCTTATTTGAAAAGTGTTTCAATAGATTATGCAATTAATAATTCTGCTCCAAGTTTAAGTATCTCAAGTCCAAATAGCGCAAGTATTTATTCAAATACTAATATTTCTCTTAATTTTTTAGTTTCAGATTTAGAAAATAATTTAGGTTCATGCTGGTATGAATTTGAAGGAGTAAATCGTTCTCTTTCAAATTGTGTAAATACTTCATTTATTGTTTCAGGAAGCGGAAATTATAATTTAGTTGTTTATGCAAATGATTCATTTAATTATTTAAATTCTTCAACTATTAATTTTATGATAGATATAATTTCTCCGAATGTAACAATTAATTCTCCGTCAGCAACAACTTATACAACTTCAACAATTTTGTTTAATGCAACTTCCATAGACGCTACTACTTCAGTGAGTTCGTGCTGGTATACTCTTAATTCAGGAACAACAAACCAAACTCTTTCAAAAGCTGGAACTTCAAATTATTACAATTTCACGCAAACTTCAATTACAGATGGAAGTTATACTGCAAGATTTTATTGCAATGATTCTGCAAATAATATAAATAATACTGAAAATGTTTTATTTATTATTGATAGTTCTATTTCAGAAATTTCTTCCGGTTCTAGTGGAGAAAGTGGCGGAGGCGGGAGTAGTTCTTCAAAAAAATTGAATTCGTCTAAAACAGAAATTTTAGAAAACAATAAAACTTCAAATGTTCAAAATTTCTCTAACAATTTAATCAGTGAACAAATTGAAATTTCTTTGATTAATGTAGATAGAAGAAAATATTTTGTTGATGCTGAATACTCTGTGAAAAATTTAGCAGAGGAAGATAAAGATATTAATTTGTATTTTTCTATATTAGATTCTAATGAAACTATCAAATCAGAAATTGAAGAATCTCACACTATCTTTGCTAATTCAGAAAAAACTATTGGGACAACAATACCTATTGATAAAAATTTAAATGAAGAACTTATTTTAATTATTGATTTTAAAAAGTATTCTTCTTCTGTTAGTGAGAGTGCTCCTGTTCGCAGTCCTATCAGCGGGTTTTCAATTTTACCTTCAGAAAAAGATAAAAATAATTTATTTGCAATTATTGCTTTGTCTTTATTATCTTTTGTTTTTGTTTTATTTGCAATATATAAGATAATTAAAAATAGAAAAATGGGTTTTTCTTTTAGAAAATGGGTTTCTTTTTTAAAAAAAGAAACTACAATGGTAGAAAAATTAAAATAGCAATGTAAAAGAAAACTATAAATGTTTTTTAGTTTGTAGTTATAACAAAAGATTTATAAAAGATTGTAGTTTATAACTCTAATGTATATTGTAAAGCAAAAAGTTAAAGGAAAAGATTATTTTTATCTTCGGAAAAGCATCAGGAAAGGAGAAAAAGTGATTAGTAAAAATATTGCTTATTTAGGAAAAAATAAAAAGGATGCTCAACTTAAAGCAAAGAGAATAATCAGTAAAATGGATGAAGAAAAAAAAGAACAAAAGAACGAAATTAGCAGTTTAGAAAAAAAAGAAATATCTATAGAAGAGATGGCGATTTTTTGCAAAAGAAAAGGATTTGTTTATGCTTCTGGAGAAATCTATGGAGGTTTAGCCGGTTTTTTTGATTATGGACATCTGGGAGTTTTACTAAAAAGAAATTTTGAAAATCTTTGGAGAAATTTTTTCTTGGGACTTGATGAGAATTTTGTAGAGATAGAATCTTCAGAAATTATGCCTGAAAAAGTTTTTGTTGGAAGCGGGCATTTGAAAAATTTTAATGATATTGCATCAAAATGTAAAAAGGGCCATATTGAAAGAGCAGATCATTTGCTTGAAAAAAATCTAAAACAAAGATTTGAAGGTTTGTCTTCTGAACAGTTATTTGAAAAGATAAAAGAAAATAAAATAGTTTGTTCTGTTTGCGGTTCTCAAATTGAATCTGTTGAAATTACAAATATGATGTTTCCTTTACAATTGGGTTTCGGCAATAATATAAAAGCTTTTTTAAGACCCGAAACTGCCCAAAGTCCGTATGTAAATTTTAAAGCTCAATTAGAAGTTATGAGAAAAAAACTTCCTCTGGGGCTTGCTTTGATTGGCAGAGCTTATAGAAATGAATTATCGCCGAGAAATTTTTTATTGAGGCAAAGGGCCTTTACTCAAGCAGAACTTCAAATTTTTTTTAATCCTTCAAAAATAAATAACCATGAAAAATTTGATGATATTAAAAATTATTTTTTGAATGTTGTTCTCAGCGATGAAAGAAACAAAGGAATACAAAAAATAAAATGCAATGATTTATTAGAAAAAATTCCAAAATTTTATATTTATTATATGGCAAAAGTTCAACAATTTTATTTCGATATCTTGAAGTTTTCAGAAGATAAATTTAGATTTTATCAATTGGATGAACAGGAAAAAGCATTTTATAATAAATATCATTTTGATATGGAAGCGAATTTAGATGTTGTTGGTTGGACTGAAATTGGAGGCGTGCATTATAGAACCGATCATGATTTAAAAGGTCATCAAGAAATTTCTAATGAAAATATGCTATTTTTTGACGAGGAAACTAAAGAAAAATATATTCCTCATGTTTTAGAACTGAGTTTTGGCGTTGATAGAAATTTTTATTCTATATTGAATTTTGCTTATTTTTACGATAAAAAAAGACAAAATATTATTTTAAAATTGCCCCCAAATCTTGCACCTATCAAAGCAGCTATTTTTCCAATAGTAAAAAGAGAAGATTTTGAAAAAATTTCAGAAGAAATTTTTAATGATTTAAAAAAAGATTTTAAGGTTGTTTATGATAAATCTGGAAGTATTGGAAGACGCTATGCTCGTAATGATGAAATAGGCACCCTTTTTTGCATTACCATCGATGATAATTCATTAAAAAAGAAAGAGGTTACATTGAGAATAAGGGATAGCGCAGAACAAATAAGAATAAAAATAAAAAATTTAAAAGAATCTTTAAGAAAAGCAATTGATGAAGGAGAAAATATCTTAAAATTTGGAAAAATTGTCAATACAAGAAAGAAAGAAAATAATTAACTAAAATTCATCGACGAGAAAAAAATTTTATAAAAAATTTAAAAATCTTTTTTAAGAAAAGTTTATAAAGATTTGATGGTTATAATTAATAATTAAATGAGGTGACTTAAAATGGCTGCAAAGAAAAAAGCAAAAAAATCTGCAAATAAAAAAAAGAAATAATCTGTCTTAAAAGATAATTTTTTTTATTTTTTTATTTTTTTATAAATTTTTTAAATCCATTAAATTTTTTATTTTATGGTTTTGGACTGAAATTAAAATTTCGTTAACAGATTTTATTTTTTACCCAAATGAATCTAAAATTAAGCCTATGCCTAATTAATTCTTTAAATTATAATGGCTGCACCAAGAATTGAACTTGGGACCTCCTGCTCATGAGACAGGCGTTCTGCCGCTGAACTATGCAGCCATTTATTAAAAAGATTAAAAGATTATATTTAAAAGTTTAGGCAACACAAAAACCAAAGAACTTTTAAACTATTAATGAAAAGATAATCTATGGGAAAAATAAAAACGAAATTAATTAAACGAACAGCAAAAAAACTCATTGAAAAAGGCGTAGAATTTAATGAGGATTTTGAAAAAAATAAAAAGATAATTGGGAATACAATGCCGAGCAAAAAAATTAGAAACCAAATTGCAGGATACTTATCGAGGTTTAAAAAGGCAGAGACTAAAAAGAAAATTGAATTATCTGCTTTATAGATTTTAAAATTTATTCTATACTTAGAATTTCATCTAAATTTTTTACAGCTTCAATAAAATCATTTATTTTTTTATTAGGTTCTCCTAAACTTAGAATAATAAAAGTTTGTTTTAATTTTGAAGCTTTTTTATAAGCATTTATGATATCTTTTTCATCTATTTTCTTTTTATTATAAGCAATTAAAAGTTTTTCTTTATTTTGCACTTTTATTTTTAATGTTAAATCTGTTTTACTAAATCCCTCAATATCAATGATTTCAATTGATTTTTTTGATAAAAATTCTTTTACTTTGTTGAAGAATTTATCGCCCCCCTTTTTAGAAAGTTTTTCTTTTATTTTTTCCGGCTCTTTTTTATTTGCTTTAACTTTTAATTTTTGGATGGAGAATACTTCAAAGTTTTGCGGTTTTTCTTCTATTTTAATTTCAGGTTTTTTTTCTGCAATTTCAAATTGTTTTTTAACTTCATTTATGCGGGAAATTTCTTCTTTAATTTGAATTTCTGGTAAATTTGTTAAAAGACTTTCTGTTTTTTGTTCTTCTTTAATTTTATTAAGGAGTTCTTGATCAGAAGCAGTAAAATATTTCCAGTAAATTTGCTCATCTTTTTTAAAAGGAATTGCAAAATCTTTTATTTCCCTTATTGCAACTCTTATTGCAGGATGTTGCTCAGAATCTTTTAATATTTTTTTTTGTTTTAACAATTCAAATGCTTCTTTTTCTTTACCCTTTAAATGCTGTGAAAATCCTTCTAAAAGAGGCTCTTGTCCCTGAGTAAAATACAACGAGGAATTTCCAACATTTAATTTGCTTATCTTTAATCTTTTTTCAGAAATTAATTCAGATAAAAATGCAGAAGTAAATAAAATACTTGTATTAATTTCTTTTGCAACGTGCACAGGCAAACTTGGACCTTTAATTCTTATAAATGAAATTATTTTTTCTTTTACTTGCAGATGATCTTGTTGAGGCATTTAAAAAATTGGCGTTTTAAGATTATAAAGATTATTGCGACCTTCTTTTTTAAGATCGGGATTGTCAGGGAAATTCTTGTGACGTTGAGATAGGTTTATTAATTATTTTTTGTTATAAGATTATATGAAACTCGCAACAGCAAATCCCGGCGACAAAGTTGAAATCCATTTTTCCAAATTAATTTATGAGGGAATTTTATTAGAAAGTCCCGAGAGTGGAATTGTTCTTTTGAAATTAGGCACAGGTTATAATGTTGGTTTTAATAAAAAAGACATTCTTGAAATAAAAGTTCTAAAGAAAAAATCTGAAAAAGAAGAAAAAGTTGAAATAAAAAAAAGTTCTGAAAAACCGAATATTGCCGTGATTATGACTGGCGGAACTATTGTAAATCGATATGATTCTAAAACCGGCGGGGTTTCTCCTTTAACAAAACCCGAAGATTTATTTAAATTTTATCCAGAGATTTTTGAAAAAGCAAACATCATGAAAGTTGAAGCGCCTTTTATGAAAGCAAGTGAAGATATGGATTTTAAAGATTGGAAGCAAATTGCTAAAATTACTGAAAAATTTTTGAATGATGAAAACATTAAAGGAATTATTATAGCACATGGAACAGATACTCTGCATTATACTTCTGCTGCTTTAAGTTTTTTTCTTGGAAAAATACACAAGCCAGTTGTTTTGACTTACAGCCAGAGAAGTTCTGACAGAGCAAGTAGCGATGCTAATTTAAATTTAAAATGTTCGGTATTAGCCGCAATTTCAGATATCACTGAAGTTATGATTATTGGACATGGCTCAACTAATGATGATTTTTGTTATGCAATGCCTGGAACAAAAGTCAGAAAAATGCATTCTTCACGACGGGACGCGTTTAAAGTTGTTAATGATGAACCATTTGCAAAAATTTATCCCGCACCCTCGGGTGTACACCCCAGCACGAAATTAGAGGATAACAGAATTGAAATTTTAAGGGATTATCATAGGCGAAATAATGGAAAAGTTAAACTTGATTTAAAATTTGAAGAAAAAGTTGCTTTATTAAAATTTTATCCTGGACAAAATCCAGATATTTTGGATTATTATTTAAAAAATAAATATAAAGGAATTATTATAGAAGCAAGCGGATTGGGGCATGTTCCTGCTCTTAGTTCTAGAAATTCTTGGATTCCAACTTTAAAAAAAATTATTGAAAAAGGAATTTTTGTCGGCATAACTACTCAGTGTATTTATGGAAGAGTTGATCCTTATGTTTATTCAAATTTAAGAGTTTTGAAAGATACTGGGGCTGTTTTTCTTGAAGACATGCTAAGTGAAACAGCGTTGGTAAAACTTGGCTGGGTTTTGGGACATCCTGAATGGAATGTTAAGGAAAAAATGTTAGAAAATTTTTCTGGAGAATTAAATAATAGATTGGAGGAATAATCTAAAGGTTATAACCTCAAGGGTTACAAGCAAGATAAAATGGAAAATATTTTTGTTTATGGAAATTTAAGAAATCTAGAAATCCAAAAAAAAGTTATTGGAAGAATTGCTGAAAGTTCAGAAGATTCTATTAGGGGCTATAAACTTTCTCAGATAAATCTCAGAGGGGAAATTTTTCCAATTTTAATCACATCTGGCAGTTCTCGCGATTTTGTTGTTGGATTAGTTTTAGAAGTTTCTGAGGAAGAATTGAAAAAAATTGATAAATTTGAAACTGATGCTTATAAAAGAAAAAGGGTTGTTTTATCGAGTGGAAAAGAATCTTGGGTTTATGTTAAATAATTTTAAGATGTAATCATTTAAAAGTTACTAATTAGAAAGGTTTAAATATGTTAAAGAACTGATTCAAATATGAAAAATTATGGTTTAACTCCCCACAAATTAAATGATAAAATTGTTTTAGATGGAATAGAAGCTATAAACAATTTACAGCATGAAAATAAATTAGCCGGATTTATATCTGGAGGAATGGCGGTTAGTAGCTATTTGCCCAGCGAGAATCATCGAGAAACAATTGATTTAGATTATACTTTATTCTTTGGCGGAAATGTGGGAGATTATAAACGAATTACCGAGCCTTTAGTAAAAACTTTAACTGAAAAAGGTTATTTTGTAGAATATAAGAAAAAAGATACTACTCATGATCATTTTATTAAATATAATGGAGATTCTTTCCTTATCCAACATCCAAGAAAATCTCCCAATAATTTTATGAAAAATAAAAAGAGTCTTGAAAGAGAAATAGATAATCGCAGGGTGATCTCTAATAAAAATAAAGATCTTTCTTATGCAGTTTTAAGTCCAGAAGATTTAGTAATACACAAATTAAATAGAGTTTTAAAATTTCATACTGCATATAATGTTTCTTTCCCTAAAAATATTCCTCAAGAAGATTTTAAAAAACAGATAGATCTTCTTAAAGAAGAAGTTTTAAATTTAAAAGATTCTGTTACGCCAAAAATGGTTGCAAAACTTCGACTTTTTTATGATATTTTTGATATTAAATCTTTAGGTAAAAGTATTGGATTAAATAAAATTTATTTTGAAGAAGTTTTAAAATGTTGGGTTAATCATGACGTAATGGAAAATCATTTTAGAGAAACTATGGATAAATACGAAATTAGATTAGATTAATAAAGTAAATTTTTTAAATTTCCCCCATAACCTTCTTATTCTGAAAAATATTATAAACCCTTTTTCTTTCTTTATTTTATGCTTGAAGAACAATTGGATTATGAGAAACTGAAATTTAAATCAGGTCTTGAAATTCATCAACAACTTGATACAAATAAATTATTTTGCAATTGTCCGTCTGTTTTAAGGAGTGATGAACCTGATTTAATTGTTAATAGACGACTTCATGCAGTTGCAGGAGAATCAGGAGAAGTTGATGTTGCAGCGCAATATCAAGACTCTTTAAAAAAAGAATTTGTTTATGAATTTTATAAAGATAATAATTGTTTAGTTGAGTTAGATGAAGAACCGCCACATAATCTTAATCAAGAAGCTTTGAAAATTTCTTTGCAAATTTCTATTTTGTTGAATTGCAAGATTTTTCCTATTGCGCAAATAATGAGAAAGACCGTCATTGATGGTTCAAATACTTCTGGTTTTCAAAGAACTGTTTTAATTGCAAGAGATGGTTTTATTGAAACTTCTTTAGGAAAAGTTGGAATTGATACTATTTGTTTAGAAGAAGATTCTGCAAGAAAGATCGGTGAAGATAAATCTCAAGTAAGATATAAATTAGACAGACTTGGAATTCCTTTAATAGAAATTGCAACTGCTCCAGATATTAAATCTCCTGAACAAGCAAAAGAGACCGCTTTGCATATCGGTGAAATTTTAAGAAGTTGTAAAGTTAAAAGAGGCATCGGAACAATTAGGCAGGATGTTAATCTTTCTATTCGCGGTGAAAATCGTGTTGAATTAAAAGGAGTTCAGGATATGAAAATGTTAGTTAAGATTATTGAGAATGAGGTTTTAAGGCAAAAAAAACTTTCTGATTCCGGCAAGCCAACTAAAGCAGAGGTTCGAAATGTTTTACCAAATGGTTTAAGTGAATTCATTAGACCAATGCCCGGCGCAGATAGAATGTATCCTGAAACAGATATTCTATTATTAAAAATTTCAAGAGATTTGATTAATGAAATTAAAAAAGATATTCCTAAATTAAAATCTGAAATTGATGAAGAATTAAAGAAAACTGGTTTAAGCCAGGAAATGATTAAATTGTTATTTGATCAAAATAAAATTGAGGAATTTAAGAATCTATTAAAAATATCTAAAAATGTTCACCTTATTGCAAAGATGATTTTACTTTTTCCAAAAGAAATTTCAGCTAAAACAGGAAAATCTTTAGATAAAATTGAAAAAATTTTTGAGGAAATATATGGGGATATTTTAATTGCCTTAAATAAAAATAAAATCTCGGAATCAGACATCAAAGAAGTTTTGATAAAATTTGCAGAAGGTGAGACGTTTGAAAATGCAATTAAAATTGAAAAAGCAGATGTTTCTAAGATTGAAGAAAAAATTATGAATTTAATTAAAGAGAAACCTGGTTTAAGCGAAAATGCTTATATGGGATTAGTAATGGCTGAAATGAAAGGAAAGATTGACGGAAAAACTGCAATTGAAATGATTAAAAAATTTGCGAAGTAAAAATAATTTTTAATCAGCTTCTGCAAAAGATATAAATTATGATATGTTGCAATTTTTTTAGATGCACTAAATTTCTTAAAAATTTTTTGAATAACTAACATCTCCCAAAACTTAATAAACTATTTTCTTTTTAAGAATTAATGGAGAGAACTTTTGTTAAAGATTTAAATGAAGGAAAGGATGTTTTGTTAAAAGGCTGGGTTTTTGAAATCCGCGAGCTGTCAAAAATGGATTTTATTTTATTGCGCGATATGACTGGAATTGTTCAGTGCATTGCCTTTGAACCAGAAATTATGAAAAAAATTTCTGAACTTTCTTTTGAATCTGTCGTTGAAATTAAAGGAAAAGTCAAGCCTGCAAAAGTCAAAGCAGAATTTGCAAGACACGATGTCGAAGTTGAAATTAATTCTATTGAAATTATTAGCAAGGCAGAAAAATTGCCGATACATGTTAATGAAAAAACTACAACGACGGAACTTCAGCATAGATTAGATTATAGATTTTTAGATTTTCACAAACCAAAAATTCAGGCGATTTTTAAAATACAAAATGTAATTGAAAATTCATTTAGGGAATTTTTTTATAAAAAAAGATTTATTGAAATGCAACCTCCTTGCATTATTTCAGCAGCGTCGGAAGGGGGAACAGAACTTTTTTCTGTTCAATATTTTGAAAAAAAAGCATTTTTAGCTCAGTCCCCCCAATTATATAAACAGATGCTGGCGTGTTCTATGGAAAAAACGTTTATGATAACTCCTGTTTGGAGAGCAGAAAAACACAATACAACCAGACACATTAATGAGATAAGGCAAATGGATATTGAATGCGCTTTTATGAATCAAATGGAGGTTATGAAAGAATTAGAAGAAGTTGTTAAATTTATTATTAAAAAAGTTTTAGAGGAATGCAAAGAAGAATTGAAATTACTTGAAATTAAAAATTTGAAAATTCCAAAAGGAATTTATTTAAGTTATGAAGAAGCAATAAAAAAAGCAGGCGGAATTTTTGGAGAAGATTTTACGCCAGAACAAGAAAAAAAATTATGTAATTTATATCCAGATAGCCTCGTTTTTACTTATTCTTGGCCGTCTTCATTAAAGCCATTTTATATTATGCCTAAGGGTGAAAATAAGGATGCAAAGCTTACAGAAGGTTTTGATGCTCTTTATGGCGGAATGGAAATTTCTTCAGGAGGACAAAGAATTCATTTGCCAGAATTATTAATAGAAAGATTAAAAGCCAAGGAATTAAATCCTAAAAATTTTGAATCTTATATCAACAGCTTTAGATATGGCGCGCCGCCTCATGCTGGTTGGTCAATTGGACTTGAGAGATTAACTCAAATTATCTGCGGTTTGGAGAATATAAAAGAAGCAACTATGTTTCCGAGGGATAGAGAGAGATTAACTCCTTAATTTTTAATTTTTTCTTAATCTTATATGTTACTTTTTTAAAAAGACTACAAAAACTAAACATTTATAAAATATACCTTTCTATAGAAAGAATGACAAACATAAAAATACCAAAATATTTCATGGGAAGAGAAATAAATGTAGATGGAAAAAGGTATTATGAAGAATTAATGAGTGGAAAGTATGATAAGCCTAAAGAACAAGCTCCGATTGCAAATCCAATAATTCTTCCAAATAAAGAATTATCTTTTATAGAAGATGAAAATCTTTACAAAGAAATTGTAA
>JBBTBN010000028.1:0-1177 GCA_038043645.1 Nanobdellota archaeon | reverse complement strand
ACAACCAAAACAATTCTGACAATTACGGCAATCAAAAATAAAATCACACTCAACACAATTTGAGGAAAAATAGGCATATTTATTTTTAAAACAATCACTGGTAATAATATTCTGGAAGGCCCCTTCAACTTGAAGAAGAAAAAAAGAATCCATTACATGTCTTGAATCATAAATAGAAGAGCTATACATTACATCTTCTGAACGTCTGCCACCAAAAAGATAATAACAGTCTTTCATGTCTTTCCCATAAAAACTAAAATCACAGTTTATAGAATTTGCTCCACGACGAACTCCCGCAATAGGAACAACTTTTAACAAACTTAAAAATTGGTCTAAAAAACTTTTATTATCATCAATTTCTTTCCCATAGGAAAATGGGTTCCATTTGTCAGAATAATATGTTTCGTAGTCATAAGTAATCCAAGGCATTACTGGAGCAACTGGAGAAATCATAATATCAACATGCCCTGGTACATCACATTTACGCTTGTAGATATTTGAATAATTAGCAAAAGCTAACCTATTTTTTTGTCTACAACTAGGACAAAGTTTGGAGGGAGGTACTCTAAACATTTTCAAAAAATTTATATCTCCACTTTCAATTTTAAATTCTTTTTTACAATCTAAACAAACTCTAGTATGAGGAACTAACTCATCTAAAATTTTGTCCAAAAGCGCATCAAATTGTGGGGTTTTACTTTCCATAGATTTATTCTATTCTAACATTCTAACGAACTTTAGAATGATATTTCCACGCCTTGTTAATTTATGACGAATGGATTTACTATCGCTTCGTTTTATTAATAACCCTGATACTGCCATTTTTGTGATGTGAGCCGAAATATTTTTCATTTCTGATTTTAATTCAGTAGAAATCTCTTGAACCGACAATTCTGGTTCTTCATGCAAAAGCTGAAGAACTTGCAATCTCCTATGATTTGCAAATCCTTTTATTATTCTTTCTAGTTCCCTGTTTGTCTTTTTCATATTTTTTCATTCTAACATTCTATAGAACATTAGAATAGTAGTACTTACTCCCAAAAAATTAGAATTAAGGATAATAAACCTAAAACCATACCTGCGATTTGAATTTTGTTTGTTTTTTCCCCATAAAAATAAAGTCCTATAATTACAGCCAAAACAGCAGAACTAACAGAAAAAATAATTGCTCCACGAG
>JBBTBN010000027.1:0-6826 GCA_038043645.1 Nanobdellota archaeon | reverse complement strand
AATAGTGTCTCAGATTCCCTCTCAGGGCCTCTCCGCTAAGAGCCCTTACGGATCTTTGGCTTGGTGGGCTATTACCCCGCCAACAACCTAATCCGCCGCAGCCCCATCCTTAGGCTCGAATTTGAGAGACAAATCATTCCAGGGTATGTCTCTTATCAGGAATTAACCTCAGTTTCCCGAGGGTATGCCTGACCTAAGGGTAGGTTAGCTACGTGTTACTGAGCAGTTCGCCGACTTTCGTCAGACTTGCATGTCTAAGCGCAAATCAGAGAGCCGCAGCCGCCAGCAGGATCAACTGGATTTAAACAATTTTGCCCTTAGTAAAAATTTTTTCAAAAATTTTTCGGGGTACACCCTTGGGTGCAAATAAAAAATTTATTCATCATTGCGCAATTTTCTTGATATGTTTTCTACGAAAACATTTTCGCCATAAATGGCGTTGCAAGAAGAAAATCACTTCACACAATCCTTACTTTTAGCTACGTTATCATTATTGGTATTGAGAATTACAACTAAATGACTGCTTCTACATACATCATACCTTAATTCGGTAAATATGAATTGCTAAGGCACTCATCTTAGTTACTTTTAACTCAGAAAAAAATCATTTATAAATGTTTCGTCGGAAAATTCAAAGAAAAATATTAATTTATTATTTTGTCGTCGGAGGGGGATTATTGAAGAGAGTTTGTGATTGATTAAATTGAATTTATTTTTTATCTTGTGAATAATTTTTTAATTCAGGAAAAAACTCATAGAATTTTGATTGATTTATTTTTAACCTTTTATCTCGGCAAACAAACACATTAGGATATTTTTCTTTTGTGATTTCTTCTTTTAAATAATTTTCATACATTCTTAATCTGTCTATTAAATTTTTTTCCATAATTCCCCCACTTCTTTAAAGTATTTAAATCTTTCGTTTTCGTTGTAATTTGATAATGATTACTTTTTTCAAAACCCGCCAGCGCTAATTTTCAAAAGAATATTTTTTATTTCATTAATTGTCTCTTGCTGAGATTTCTTATCAGACATTCTAACAATTTTAATCAATAAATTAGCAAGTTCTTCTTTAGAATAAATCATTAATTTATGTCCGTCCACTAAAAAATAAAATCTAAAACTCTTATATTTTAATTCTTTTATTAAAATTTCACTAACTCTGCCGACGAATTTGCCCTTGTGAGGATTTTCTTCCAATGTTCTTAATAATTTAACAATTTTATTTGATTCGCCTTTGAACTTTTTTTGAATTTCTTTTGCCAGAGAGTCAATTATTTCGACTCTGGCCATTTCTTTTTGACCTCTTTTTCAAATTCATCTAAAGAAACAAATCCCTCAGAGGACATCATAAATTTTCTTAAATTTTCTCTAAAAGCAAATTGATAAATTCTTTCAAGAATTTGTTCATAAGTTTCTCCTTTATTTCCAAATGAAGCTATCTTCTTTTTCATTTCATTGCTTAGTTGTATTGTTGTTGTTTCCATTTAATCTATAGTTGCTATAGAGTCTATAGTTTATAAATGTTTCGTCGGAAAATTCAAAGAAAAATATTAATTTATTATTTTGTCGTCGAGAGAATTTTAGAAAGAAAATTAATTTATTTTTTATTTTAATTTTTCTTCTAACCAATTAATTTTCTTTTTTAATTCATTAAGTATATCTTCAACTTGTTTTTTATTTATTTTATTTAATCTTCTCGTTAGATGAGCTTGTAAACTTATTTCATTTCCTATTTGCTTAATCTTTTCAAAAAGTGGAAAACTATTAGAATCATATTTGTCATTAAAATAATATAAGTCAGAAAATTTTTCAAAAAAATAAAATCCTTTTTCCAGGTTATTTTCTTTTTTATCTAAATATTCAACCATACTTTTTTATTAATATCAAGCTTTATAAAAATAATTATTCTTAATAATATATAATTCTCAAATAAAATAAAATTTAAAAACATCAATTAATTTATTTTTTTATGGATCCAAATAATATGCAGATGCGAATGCAAGAAATACAGCAGAGCGAATCTTTTTCTGATGTTCTTGGAAAACTTCTTTCTGGAAAAGCTGGATACAAGCCGGTGATTGAAAAAAGACAGGAAGTTTTAATGTGCAAAACATGCATGACTCCGTTGTTAATTCAAAAACAAAAATTCTGTCATGAATGCGGAAAAAATATGGAACATTAATTTTTTTCTTAATCAAAAAACTATAAAAATGGACAAATTATTTCAAACCGCAAGATATATAAATAACCTTTATTTAGGTTATTATAACCGCCATAGAGGTTACAATGAATTTAATTCAATTTTTAAAAACAAATGAAAATGCGAGAAAGATATTCGGAAAAAGAGAGTTAAAGATAATTGAAAAACAAATTAATGGAATTAATTTAACACAATCTGAAAAGAATCGTCTATCAAGAGATATAAGAAAAAAGTTTCAATTCATAAATGAAACCTCAAAATTCAAAGACGAATTTGAACTGAAGAAATCCAGCTCAATAAATTCAATGATTCGTGAAGCAAAAGAAGTAATTTTAAATAATCCATTAAGAAATAAAATAACAAAAATAATTCTCTTTGGTTCGGTTGTTGAAAAAAAATTAACAATAAAATCAGATATTGATATTGCAGTTGAATTTTTAGACATAACCAAAAAGCAGGCATTTGATTTTAGAAAAAATGTCTCAGGCAATCTTCCTGAAAAAATTGATGTACAGGTTTTTAATGTTCTCCCTGAAAAAGTAAAGAAAGAAATTAAAAATAAAGGGAGAGTAATTTATTCTAATGAATAGAATTAATGAGAAAATAGAAGAAATAGAGAAATATTTGCAAGAGCTTTCAGAAATCATTCCATTAAATTTTGATGAATATAAAGATGACTTTAAAACCAGCGCCGCATGCGAAAGATATTCTGAAAAAATAATCGGAGCAATAATTGATGCAACCTTTTTAATAATCAAAGAAAACAGATTTAAAATTCCTGAAGAAGAAAAACAATCTTTTGATATTCTACATGAAGAAAAGATAATTTCTAATGAATTAAAAGAAAGGCTAAAAGATGCTAAAGGAATGAGAAACATCCTCGCACATGAATACGGCAAAATTGATGATAAAATTGTCTTTGAATCAATAAAAGATGAATTAATTTTTGATGCAGAAGAATTTATTAAACAAATTAAAAAGTTCATAAAAAAATAAAATGCCCATATTTGTCATTCACAAACATCATGCTTCTCATTTACATTGGGATTTAAGATTAGAGATGGACGGAGTTTTGAAATCCTGGGCAATTCCGAAAGAACCGCCGACGAAAAAAGGAATTAAAAGATTAGCAATACAAGTTGAAGACCATTCTTTAAATTATGCAGATTTTGAAGGGATAATTCCAGAGGGAAATTATGGCGCAGGAAAAGTTGAAATCTGGGACAATGGAATTTATGAATTAATTAATAATGATTCTAAGGCACCCAAGGGTGTACCCCGAAAAATTTTTGAAAAAATTTTTACTAAGGGCAAAATTGAATTTGAATTAAAAGGAAAAAAATTAAATGGAAAATATGTTTTAATAAAAACGAGTTATGGAAAAAATAAAAACGGCTGGTTATTCTTTAAGATATAAATCTTTAAAAACAAAATTGATTATTTAATCATATAAAAGAAAATGATAAAACATTCTGAAATTGCGATGGTTAATGCAGCAAGTTATGCTTTGGAATATCGGGACAAAAATCCCGGAGCAGATATAGAAGAAATAATTAGAAAAGTAATTGAGAATCTTGATGATCTTAGAACAGAAAAAAGTATAAAAGTTTTTGGAATCGCAGCTGTCAGCGAAATATTAAAATTAAAAAAAGAAAACAAACATAAAACAAATAAACAAATTTTGCAGATGTTTGTCAATAATACTAAAGGTTTTTTAGAAAAAATTAATGAAGGGCAGGAAGAATAAATTTAGTTTTTAAGATTATGCTAAGAGAATTATTAAATATAATTTGTGATTGAGGGGAATTGAATTTATTTTTTATCTTGTGAATAATTTTTTATTATTAATTTTTCTTTTTTTCCGTCAACAATATCTCTTAAATTCTTTATATCTACATTTTCCTCAAATTCATAAAAATGATAATTTTCATGGTTAGTATCCGTTAAAGGTGATTCATAAAAAGGATGTCTTCCAAAATAATCTCTTCCTAAAATAGTTTGTTTTTCTAATTCTGAATCAGTCCCAATAGCATCAATCAGACCAAAACCTTCCAAATATAATTTATTAGTAATACTAGATTTAGTGACTTGACCAATATAAATTCGCCCAGGATTTTCTCTTAGCAAAGAGTAAAACATAATTAAATTTTTTCCAATATACTTTGAGTCAAAAAAATCTGGATTTTCTAATTTTTTTACATGCAATATTTTTTTCTTTCTCATAATTCTCCCACTTCTTTAGACTATTTAAATCTTTCTCTTCTGTTACCTTTTTAGAATTAAAACATTAAGTTCCATATTTAACTGGAGTAATTTTTCTCTTAAATATTCGGGCTTCCTGCAAATCACCTGTCCACCATTCTAAATCAGGAATTTTTGAAGTGTCCATTTCTTTTGCTTTCATATATCCTCGAGCAAGCAAATAAAAAATCAATCCAAGACTTTTCTCACTTTTGTTATTGCCGATAATAACTTGGTTAGCTCCTTTCGGGAAATTGTTTGTATCGCAAATCATTAAAACTTTTTTATGAACATTTAAAGTGTCATTCAAAGCGTTTTTGTCAAGCCATGAGTCGCAGACTATTGTTAACTCATTTTCAAAAAATTCAGCTAATTTAATATTTGTTAAAATTCCAGCAGGATATTTTTTAGCAAAGACCCTTATTCCAGTTAATTGCCCAAATTTTTCAGCAGCTTTCCATCCCGCTTCTCTTTTGCAAACAAGGATAATATCTTGAACATTAAATTTTGATAAATATTCTATTCCTTCTTTTAATTTTTCATCAATTAAATCAGTATTAAATATTGCTAAACCATC
The DNA here is from genome assembly GCA_038043645.1 of Nanobdellota archaeon. Classification (GTDB taxonomy): domain Archaea; phylum Nanobdellota; class Nanobdellia; order Pacearchaeales; family GW2011-AR1; genus JWKY01. The sequence continues at coordinate 1,805 of JBBTBN010000027.1, read as the reverse complement.
TGCGCGTCTTCTATAAACACAAGGCCTCATTTTTGGCGTTACAACTTTTGTTCCAATATAAATGCCTGATTTAACATATTCATCCAATGGAACAAGCATCTCTCCTTTTTTCTTTCCTTTAACCAATTCTTTTAATTCTTCAGTTTTAGGAGCTTCTTCTGAAAGTTTTTCTTTTAATTTTGCAGCTTTTTCAATAAGAGCTTTTTTTCTTTTCTCAATATTTTCTTTGTTAAGAAGCGAAGCCTGAGATTGTTCTGGACTTTTTTGCTCAATTTCTTCAGCAGATAATTTTTTTATTTTTTGTTTATCTATAGTTGTCTCTTGAATTTGGCTTTTTCCTGAAGACGAATTCATCAAGAAATTTCCTGTTTCTTGATCTTCTCTAATTTCTTCCGATTCAGATATTTTTGATTTAGTTTCCTTTTTAGTCATTTTATGTAATTTTTTTATAATAAGTTCACGGGTTTACCTGGATTTATTTCAGCCAGTACGTGATAAATTATTAATGTAGAGATAAAATGGTTTTTAAAGTTTCTGTTAAGAAAATCTAAAGCTAAAAATCTTTTATTTTTCAATAGAGCCTTTAGAAACATAAAATTTATAAAGATTATAATTATTATAATAATTATGGAAAGTAAATCAAAGATTTTCATTCATTCGTCTCGACATAGTCAGCCAAATGAAACTACAACAATTGCAGTTACAAAAGACATAAGAGATAAAATCAAAGAATTTGGCAATAAAGGAGAAACATATTCTGATATTTTATTAAGACTTTACAAAAGCGCAAAAGAAAGGCAACTTCATGACTTACTTATGTCTGAAGAAGGGTGCGTGACTGCAAAAGATGCCTTAGAAAGAGCTAGAAAAAAATGGCAAAAGTGATTTTTTCCAGCCATTTTGAAGATGAGATTAATAAAAAATTTAAGGGAGAATCTGTTGAGATTTTTGAGTTATTGTATTCTTTAGAAAAAAATCCTCAAAAAGGAAAAATATTAGGCAGTGTTGCAGGAATTGTTATTAAGGAATTAAGGTATAAGTCTTTTAGATTTTATTTTATAACAGATGGATTTAAATTAAAATGTTTAAATGAGAATAATCTTGCTGATTTGTTAATTAAATTTATCAGAATGTCAGATAAGAAAAATCAGCAAAAAGTTATTGATGAAATAAAAATAATTTTAAGAAAACTTGGAGATGGCGAACAACTTTGATTTCAACTAATCCTGAAAGTAATTTTTAAAAATCAGAAATCGGGGTTGAGAGTGGGGTTTTGAAAAACTGGGGAGATTAAGATTTAGATGATTTCTCCTTTTTTGATTAAAAATTTAATATTTGGCGCAACATTATATTTCCCTTTTTTTATTTCAGAAATGTCAAGCCATTTTACTTCCTGAATTGGAGAAATTGGTTTAATGTCTTTTTTATTTAGAAGTTTTGCTTTGTAATGAATTAAAACAATGCACATTTTTTCTCTGCTTTGTGGATTTTTCCATAAAATCATAGGACTTAATGGTCTTAAAATTTTAATCAACCCGTTATTCTCTTCTTTTACTTCTCTATGACACGCCTCTTCCAAGGTTTCAACGCCTTCTTCTATTGTCCCTCCAGGAAGTTTGTAAAAATCGTCTTTATCATCTTTATTAACAAGTAATTTTCCTTTTTCAATAATTACAGGACCAGAAGCAATAATGTATTTCATAAAATATTCAAATTATTAGACTATAAAAATTTAACTATATAATTTCTCTTGTATTGGTTCATGACATTTGTCACCCCCTAAAATAATTTCTTAAAATCGAAAT
>JBBTBN010000026.1:20145-40783 GCA_038043645.1 Nanobdellota archaeon | reverse complement strand
TTTCAAAAGAAATTTTCATTCGCTAAACAGGAAATTTATCAAATGGAGGTCCCGGGAGTCGAACCCGGCACACCATGATCTTCAGTCATGTGCTCTCCCGCTGAGCTAGACCTCCACTCAAAAGGAAATTAAACTATTTTTTAAATGTTTAGACAATCTTGCAAAAAACAAAAAAGAGCAAAATTGACTAATGAAAAAATTTCCTGTTTTTACTTTAGAATATATATTTTAAAGAAAAATAATCTTTAAAAAGAATTTTAACTATTTTAAAAAATGAATGAAGCAAAAAAGAATGAAATTTGTATAGCTAAATATGGAAAGGGATATCTTGCAAATTTTATAGATAATAATTATATAAATAGAAAGCAAAATAATAAAATAGAAAGTTATACTTATACTAATTTTAATGGAGGGTTGGAAAAAGGAGATTATTGCGATTTATTAAATAAAATAATAGAATTTACAGAATTATATTCTAAGGGGATTAAACTTAAATTTTATAAAAATAGTTTAAAAATCCCACAAAAAGAAAAAGAAACTATTGAAAAATTAATTAAAAGATTAGAAAAAGATGCAAAAGAAAACGGAGATTTAAAATATTCATTAAAAATGATTTGTGACTTATCTAAAGACGAAAAATCTTTTTCTAAATACAAAATAATAAACTAAAAGTAAGTCAGGCGTAGGCCACCTTTTGTCGAACTTCGTTTTACCGAACAGTTCGTGTTAACATTTAACTAAGCGTCTTAAAGACTTGCACCAGCCAAGATGCTCGTTTCATCAAATCTTTCACGTCGTAACTCCTCGCATGATTCATAGTTCAGTGAAAGCTGTGGCGTTTCTGTAGCAGAGCTTTGCTTCACAACAATCAAGATTTCCCTGATGGCTTTAATATTGGTGGGCGGACCTTCCTCAAAACTAGAAATCATATTTTTAGATTTCTTAACAATTTAATGTTAAGTCCCGAAGTTAACTGCCTGACTTACTAAAATAATTAGACATAAGAGTATTTAAAATTTTCTGTTGAAAATCTTTTTGAAAAAGTTTTTTAATCCTCTTTTCTATTTATTCAAATAAAAAGGGTCTCATAGTCCAATGGCTAAGACGTGTCCTTGACGTGGATAAGATCGCAGTTCAATTCTGCGTGGGACCATTTTAATCCAAAAAACCACAACAAAAGATTTTAAAAAGCCAAATTATCTTTTGTCAATATGAAACTCCCAAAAGAAACTAATAGATTTTGTCCATATTGTAAAAAAAAGACAATTCAAAAAATAAAAATAGTCTCGACAGGGGGCAAAAGAGGTACTCTTACAAGGGGAAGTATTTCGCGCGCTAAAAAACGTGGACTCGGAAGAGGAATTGGAAATAAAGGAAAATGGGGTTCTAAACCAGCTGTTTCAAAATTCAAAAGAAAAACAAAAACTAACAAAAAAACAAATATTATGTATACCTGTCAAACATGCAAAAAATCAAAATATAGACAAGGGAGAAGAAATAAAAGGGCAGGAAAAGTAGTTCAAGAATAAAATGGCAATAACAAAAAAAAGAAAAAAATTTTTCGATGTTGAAATTCCTATAATCAGAAAACAAACACAACTATACGCTTTTGAGATAAAAGAATTAGAAAACAGAAATATAAAATATGATCTAACTAGAATTTTAAAAGGGAAAAATGTTCTCCTGCGATTAAAAGTAATTGTTAAAGAAGAAAATGCCACTGCAATTCCAATAGAACTAGAGATTATGTCCTCTTTCTTAAGAAGAGTTGTCAGAAAAGGAACAGATTATATAGAAGATTCTTTTTCAGCAGAAAGTAAAGATTCAATCTTAAGAATAAAACCCTTGCTTATAACAAGAGCAAAAGTTTCAAAACAAATCAGAAGAGTTTTAAGGGAAAAAGCAAAAGAAGAATTAATAAAATATGTTAAATCAAAAAATTCAGAAGAAATATTTGAAGAAATTTTAAAAAACAACTTTCAAAGAGAATTAAGTTCAAAATTAAAGAAAATTTATCCATTATCTTTTTGTGATATCAGAATTTTAAAAGTTGAAAAATTTTTAAACGAAACTTCCAAACAAAAAACAAAAATTAATTCACCTTCTAAAAAAGAAAAAATTTCAGAAGAAGAATCTAAAAAAGAATAAATAATCTATCCCTAAAAAATAATTTTATTTCTAACAGAGGTTTTTTAAATTAAAAAAAATGATTAAAGATATGCCTGTATGGCTTCCCAAGGGATGACCTGCTTTGCAGACCTCAGTGATAGAATCAAAAAATCTCTCACTAGATTTTAAATCAGTATCCCTTCGCAAAGATCATAATGCCTGTATAGCTCAGTGATAGAGCAACTCACTTGTAATGAGTAGGTCGGGGGTTTGAATCCCTCTACAGGCTTTTCAAACTAAATAAGAATTCTGCTTTTGTATTTTAAGAATTTATAGATAACAAAACAGGAGATTCATGAAATCATTCAATAATTTTATTTACCTTGCCCCCGTCTATTAAAATTTTTGCAATCTGTTTTGGAATATTCACAATCTGGCCTTTTTCAAACGGCCCCATTTTTTCTGCATCTAATCCCACAAAACCTTCAACATCCTCATTAAAAAGAACTAATTCATTATTTTGAGCATATTCCAATTTATCGTCATCTAAAATTTTATTTAATCTTTTATCAGAAGAATCCATGCATTTCATAAGATTCTCAAAAAGTTCTTTTTCAAAATCAAACATATTTTCAAAATCTCTTTTAGAAATGCCGGTCTCAGCAGCAATTAAGACTAAATTCAAAATCTTTTTTCTTCTTCGGACAATAAGCTCTTTAAAGAAAGTAATTGCATTTTCAAGCTGTTTTTTTGTTTTATCAATAACCCCCGAAAATTCTTCTGATTCTTTGATGGAAAATTGTTTTTTATCTTTAAGATATTTTGAAACTTCTGCAACAAAATTTTTTGGGAGTAGTTGCAACTGATCAGAATATCTTTCCTGCCTTGTAGCTTCGTAAATATCATTATAAGTTATCATTTTATATCATAAATAAACTTCTGTTTTTATTAATTTCTATAATAAAAAGCAATCAATCCTTTACTTCACTTTATATTATATTCAAAAACTTTATCATAAGGAATAAACCAATTAACAGCCTCGTTTTTTGAAGCTTTTTCCATAATTTTTCTAAAAAGTCTTATAGAATTTCCATGCGCAGAAATTGCAACATTTACTTTGTTTTCCTTGATAAATTTTTTTAAATAAATAATAAATCTTTTAACTCTCTTTTCAACATCTGCAAAAGATTCGCCTCCAGAAACAGAAGTATTATACCCTCTATGAATTATTTTATATTCCTCTTCACCTAAAAATTTCTTTGCTTTTTCTCTCTCTTTTAGACTTAAATTTTCAAGAGCATCTCCTTCAATTTTTAAATCAATCATCTTTTTTCCAATTTCATCAATAAAACTTTGATGTGAAGTTCCCTCTAAAATTCCGTAACTTCTTTCAATCATTCTATTATCGATGATTATTTTTTTGCATTCCGGATGAAATTTTAAAACATATTTTAGGGTGTCTTTGCTCCGAGATAATTTAGTTTGAAAAGCTACTTGAAATTTTTTCTTTTTTAAAATCTTCGCTACTTTTTTTGCATTCCTTATTCCTTCCAAAGTAAGTTTTGAATCTTTCCATCCTGTAAAAATTCCTTTTGTATTAAAAAAAGTTTTACCGTGCCTGAATAAATAAACTTTATAATTCACCATATAAACAAAAATAGAAAACCAGATTTATAAGGGTTATGAAAAAAGAGATGCTTAATACAAAAATAAAATAAAAAATTATAATTATTAAACTCTTCCTTACCTTTTATTTAAAAAATCTATTTTTAAGATCGTATCAAAAAATCAAATTAATTTTTAAAGACTTATCCATAAACATTTTAAACTATATTTTCTTTTTTAGATAATGTCTGACGTAAATTTTAAAACCCTTGAAAAAAAATGGCAGGATAAATGGGAACATGAAAAAATATTCCATGTTTTAGATAATTCCAAAAAAGAAAAATATTATGTTCTTGAAATGTTTCCATATCCTTCTGGCGAGGGATTGCATATGGGACATGCTTTGAATTATTCTATTGGAGACGTTTATGCGCGATTTAAAAGAATGCAGGGATTTAATGTTTTATATCCCATGGGTTATGATGCTCTCGGACTTCCAGCAGAAAACGCAGCAATTAAGAAAGGGGCGCATCCGCAAGATTATACAAATGCATCTATTATAAATTTTATAAAACAACAAAAGTCCTTAGGCTTGAGTTATGATTGGTCGCGAATGATTAATACTTCTAATTCTAATTATTATAAATGGGACCAGTGGATTTTTCTTAAAATGCTTGAAAAAGGAATTGCTTACAGAAAAAAAGCTCCTGTTAATTGGTGTTCTCAATGTAAAAGTGTTTTAGCGAATGAACAGGTTCACGACGGAAAATGCTGGAGACATGAAGATACAGGAGTTGAAATTAAACAACTTGAGCAGTGGTTTTTTAAAATTACAGATTATGCCGACGAGCTTTTGGATAAGATTGATGAATTGGACTGGCCCCAGAGAACAAAAATTATGCAGAAAAATTGGATTGGAAAAAGTTATGGAACTGAAATTTTGTTTGCGGTGAATCTTCCAAATGGAAAAAAAGAATCTTGGAAAATTTTTACAACTCGTCCTGATACAATTTACGGAGTAACTTTTATGGTTGTTTCTGCCCAGCATCAAAGATTAATGGAATTAGTTAGTGATTCAGAAAAATCTAAAGTTGAAAAATTTTTAAAAGAAATTAAATCTACAAGTGAAAAAGAACCGGAATTGCTTAATAAGGAAGGAGTTTTCACAGGAAGTTATGCAATTAATCCAGTTAATAATGAAAAAATTCCTATTTATGCGGGCAATTTTGTTTTAGCTGATTACGGCAGTGGAATGATTATGGCTGTCCCGGCTCATGACCAGAGAGATTTTAAATTTGCTGAAAAATATAATTTAGATATTAAGATTGTTATCCAACCAAGAGATTTCGAAATTTATACCAGCAGAGGGAATGTTTCAAAAGAACAAATATCTGAAGCATATGAAGGGGCGGGAACTTTAATTAATTCGGGCAAGTTTAATGATTTAGACAATGAAAAAGCCAAACACGAAATTACAAAATTTTTAGAAAAGAAAAAATTAGGCAATAAAAAAGTTCAATATAAATTAAGAGATTGGCTAATTTCTCGCCAAAGATATTGGGGAACTCCTATTCCAATAATTTATTGCGAAAAATGCGGAGCTGTTCCAGTTCCTGAAAAAGATTTACCTATTATGCTTCCAAAAAAAGTTACATTCGGAGAAGGAAATCCGCTCGCTACAAATGAAGAATGGATAAAAACAAAATGTCCAAAATGCAAATCTGAAGCTAAAAGAGAAACAGACACAATGGACACCTTTGTTAATTCTTCATGGTATTTTCTAAGATATTGCGACCCTGACAACAACAAAGAAATTTTTAATAAATCAAAAGTAAAATACTGGATGCCCATTGACCAATATATTGGTGGAGCAGAACACGCTTGTATGCATTTAATCTATTTTAGATTTTATACAAAATTTTTAAGAGATCTCAAATTATTAACTTTTGACGAGCCGACAAAAAAATTATTTCATCAGGGAATGTTGCATGGTTCTGATGGTTTTGTAATGAGCAAATCAAAAGGAAACGTTGTTTTACCTGAAGAAATTTCCAAAAAATATGGAATTGACAGCGCAAGATTATTTTTATTATCAATAGCAAGTCCCGATAAAGATATGCAATGGAATGAAAAAGGAATTGAGGGAAGTTATAAATTTTTGAACAAGATTATTGAAATTTTTGAAAAAATTAAAATTGGAAAGTCGGATGAAAAAACTGAAAGTAAATTAAACAAAATAATTAAAGAAGTTACAAACCAGATTGAAAATTTTAAATATAATTTGGCAATAATTAAAATTCGCGAATTATTTAATTCTCTTCCTGAAGAAACTTCTAAAGAAATTTTGGAAAAAAGTTTGAAATTATTGCACCCATTTTGCCCGCACATTACAGAAGAACTTTGGGAAAAAATTGGAAATAAGAAATTTATCAGTTTAGCTGAATGGCCAATTGCAGAAGAAAAAAAGATAAGCGAATTTTTTGAGAAGCAGGATGAAGCATTAAATAAACTTGTTTCAGATATTTCAAATATTTTAAAGATTGTTGGAGAGCAAAAAAAAGATGCTTCTAAAATTTATATTTATGTAATTCCAGGTGAAAAAGATTTTTATAATCTGGATGAACTAAATAAAAGAGTTGGAAAACAAGTTGAAATTTACGAAGTTTCAGACAAGAAAAAATATGATCCTAAAAATATTTCAAAAAAAGCCAAGCCTGGGAAACCTGGAATTTATGTTGAGTAAATTATATTTTGAATAATTTTTAATAAAGAAAGATTTATATATTGAGTAAGTTATGTCTTACCATGGTAGAAATAGAAACAGCAACAATGAGCTCTAAAGGACAGATAGTTATTCCTGCAAGCATGAGGAAAAATTTGAAAGAAGGAGAGAGATTTCTGATTATCAAGGATAATTCAAGTTTTTTATTGAAAAAAGCAGATGATTTAGATGAAAAATTCAAAGAAGATTTAGAATTTGCAAAGAGAACTGAAGGAGCATGGAAAAGATATGACCAGGGTAAGTTCAAAAGAATGGAATTTAGTGATTTTGCAAAAGAAATGAAAAAATGGTGAGAATTGATTTTGATGAAAATTTCAAAAGAACAGTTTCTAAAATAAAAGACAATTCAATTAGAGAAAGAATTGAAAAATTATTAATAAAAATAAGAGATAATCCTGAAATCGGCAAACCAATGAGGCATAACAGGAAGGGAACAAGAGAAGTATATCTTTCACCATTTAGATTATCTTATGCATATAATAAAGCAAATGATATAATTGTAATATTAGATTTGTATCATAAGGATGAACAATAGAATTTGATTTTTCAGAATATGATTTAGGATTTTTAATGGAATTTCCGGTTTTACAAGATAATATTAAATTAGAAAGTTTTCCCTTGTATATTTATTCTAGGGGAGATAATTCTCTTGCTTATATTTCTGAGAATAGATTATCATACTTAGAAGAAAATAAAAATGGAAACATTTCTTTGGAAAGATTTGCACGTATTTATGAAAATAAAAAATTTTCAAAATGTTTGGAATATTGTGAAGAAGATTTGCTCCATGTTTTAAAAACAACTTATAAATATTTTGCAAGAGATAGAAGTGTTTTGCCGAGAATTATGGATTATTTTAATTCTGAAAAATAAATTTATTATAACAGCAGGTTTATGCAACGCTTCTTGTTATTTCCCTTATTTTTAATTTATTTTTTCTCGTCATCCTTGTGGTGATGAACTCCAGGAATTTTATTCCTGGTTCTTTCTTTTTTATTTTTTAATTATTTGATTAAATCTAACAGCATACTTGCAATACTGAATGCAAACTTCCATTTACTTTATAAATGCCCTCGAGGATATCGAAGTCTTGCTTTTTCGTGAAACTCAAAAAATAATCCTATTCCAAAACTACCCGCTTTCATTAAAGCTGTTATTAATATGATAAATTTGTCGCTTTTATAAAAGCCCAGCCTTAATTCTCCTCACTCCTGCGCTTGAGGATTTTTAACAGGATTTCTAAGGATGTCCCTTCATTTGAATTTTTCTAAAAAAATAAAAATATTTTTAGATTGGAGAGAGCAGAAGATTATTTAATGATTTTTATTATTTTGTCCATTATCTCATTCAGTTTTTCTCTTTTTATTTTTCCTATTTTTTTAATTATAAGTCCTTTATCTATTTTTAAGATGTTTTCAACTTTTATGCAACAAGGAACAAATAATTTTCCTTCTTCAATGCTGTTATTTAATAAAGGAATAGAATATTTATCTTTTGAAATGTTTGATGTAATGCCCATAATTAAAACATCTTCAGAATACTCGTTAAATTCCTCATTACTGATAATAATAACCGGTCTTACTTTTCTTCCAGATTGGTCTGAAAAAGGAAACGGGACTAATAAGATATCTCTTTGACTAATCATAAATATTTTTCCCAAATCCCCTTATCTTTTTTATTATCCCAGATTTTTTTCATTGATTTTTCAGCTAACAGCATCCATCCTATTTTTTCTTTCCTGTTCTTATCTAATTTTTCCATAATTAAATGTCTGATAAATTCAGATTTAGAAGGGTAATTTCTTTTTTTAATAAACATATCAAGCTCTTTTGCCTCTTGGCTTGGCAATTTTATAGTCAGCGTTTTCATAGTAATCCTTTGAGATTACTTGTTTAAATATTTATTTATATAATTGTTTTTTCTTTCAGATTTTATACAAGAGATTATTTTAATCAAGAACAGCTTTAATTCTCCTCACCCCGCTTGACGAAGATTCTTCCTTTATTATTTTAAATTTTCCTAGTTCTTTTGTGTTTTTAACATGCGGACCAGCGCAAATTTCTTTTGAAAAATTTTTTATTGTATAAACGGAAATTTTTTCAGGATATTTTGCTCCAAATTCTCCCTGAGCTCCTGATTCAAAAGCTTTTTTTAAAGACATTTCTTCTCTAACAACCTCTAAAGATTCTTGGATCTTTTCATTTACTAAATTTTCTATTTTTTTAATTTCTTCAGAAGTTAATTTTCTATCAAAAGAAAAATCAAATCTTAATCTTTCTGGAGTTATGTTTGAGCCTCTTTGCTTTATTTCTTTTCCAAGAATTTTTCTTAAAGCTTCATTTAATAAATGAGTTGTTGTATGAAGTTTTGTTGTTTCTTTTGACGCATCTGCAAGGCCCGATTTAAATTTTCCTTCTGTAGCTGTTCTTGAAATCTCCTGATGTTTTTTGCATTCTTCTTCAAAATCTTTTTTTGAAAATTTAATTTTCTTTTTTTTGCATTCTTCTTCAATCATTTCGCACGGAAATCCATAGCTTTGATAAAGCAAAAAAGCATCCTTGCATTCTAATTTTTCTTTGCCTTTTATTAATTTATTAAATTCATTTAATCCTTTTTCAAGAGTTTGATTAAATTTTTGCTCCTCTTTTTTTAATTCTTGTAAAATTTTTATTTTGTTATTTTTTAATTCTTGATAATTATTATAAATTTCAAAAACAGGTTCTGCAATTTGGTTTGTAAAATCTTTTATTTCTAATTCTTTTCCATATCTTATTGCCCGCCTAATTAATCTTCTTAGAACATATCCTTGTTCTTTATTGTTGGGAATAATTCCATCAGCAATAATAAAAACAGAAGCTTTAATATGGTCTGCAATAATTCTCATTGACTTTTTTGTTTCATCGCTTTCATTGTACTCTTTTCCAGACATGATTTCAATTCTTCTTATGATTGGGAAGAAAACTTCTGATAGGTAGTTGTCATCTAATCCATTAAGAACAGCGAGAGTTCTTTCAAACCCACCCCCAAAATCAATGTTTTTTTGTTTTAGTGGAATGAACTTTCCGTCTTTCGTTTTTTCTAATTCCATAAAAACATTATTTCCTATCTCGACCCACCTTACATCTTTATCTTCCTGTTTGAATTTTTTTGGAGCTTCGGTTTTGTTTGGTGCCCAATAGAACATTTCTGTATCTGGACCACAAGGCCCTGTTTCTCCCGCAGGACCCCACCAATTATCCTCTTGCAGTAAGATTCTTTCTTTAGGAATTCCTAAAGACAGCCAGGTTTTTATTGACTCTTCATCTTTTTTTACATCTTTGTTGCCAGAGAAGACAGTTACTGCATATCTTCCTAATGGAATTTTAAGAATTTTTGTGTGAAACTCAAAAGTCATTTTTATTGCTTCTTCCTTCCAATAATCTCCCAAACTCCAATTACCGAGCATTTCAAAAAAAGTATGATGAGTTTCATCTCCAACTTCGTCAATATCTCCTGTTCTTATGCATTTTTGAACCCCGCATAATCTTTTTCCAAGAGGATGTTTTTGGCCAAGCAAATAAGGAACAAGTGGGTGCATTCCTGCTGTTGTAAATAAAACTGTTGGATCTCCTTGAGGTATAAGCGAAGAATTAGGAATTTCTTTATGATTTTTTGATTTAAAAAATTCAATATATTTTTTGATCAACTCTTTGCGATTCATATTTTTATTAAGAAACAGGGTTTTAAAAATTCTATTTTTCCAATTCTCTCAATCTTTTCTGGATTTCTTCCAACTGAAATTCTAAATTATCTTTTTTTGAACTAATATTAAAATTTTCTTTTTCATTTTCTATTCCTTTTAGTATTTTTGGAATCTTTGGTTTTGGAAGAATTTCCTCAAGTTTTTTTATTTCAGTTTTTGTTTCTTTTAATTTTTTTAAAAATCTTGCTTTTAATTTTAATTCATTTGCTCTTAAATTTTGATATTTTTTAAGGGTTTGTAAAATTCTTATTAAATCAGCCTCAGTGGAAAGGATTTCTTTTTTTGAATTAATCAGTTCATCTCTGTTAAGCCTTATATGGATTAAATTTTCGTTATTCATTTTTTTATTCTAATTTAGAAAAAATATCTCTTTCAACTTTCTCTGTTTGATTTTTTATCGTCTGTATTTCAGCCATCCAGTAAGATAATTCTTTTTCTTCTTTTTCTTTTAATTCTTTAATATCTTCAAGTAATTTTTCCATTTCAACAATTTTGCTTTTTGTTATTTCAAAAATTTTCAAACTTTCTTCAAATTTATCAATTCTAATAAAAACCTGCCCAGTTTTTTTTGTTTTAGCCTCTGACCAGTTCCTTAATTCTAAATCTTTTGGGGGTCTTTCCATTTTATAAGGAAATTCTAAATTTAGCTTTTTATTTGAATTTATCTCCATATGTTCGGGCATCATTTGTTCTCTAACAAATTCATTTGCTTCGAACATTTCCTCTTTTTTCCCAGATATAGCTTCTTTAATTTGATTTCCTTCTTGAAAAGATGAATTTATCTTATCCTTTTTTGGAATCAAAAAATTTCTCGTTTTTTGTTCTTCATTAAATTTATTTTGAAAAAAATTATTATTTATATTATTTGAAGAATAGTCAGGTAATTGCGGGAGATTTTTATTAAATTCAATTTCTTCCGGCAAATCTATCAACCTTGGAAGTTCTGGCAGTTCTCCCATCTCTTTTTTTCTCTCTTTTTTTTTGAACAAACTCATTTTTTGATATATACACCAGGAAATACAGGTTTAAAAACCTTATTTTATTTTAAAAATTTTAAAATTATTTTATTTGAAATCATCTTAAATTTTATTTGTAACTTTTCCTTGTGCCCGCCGAATTATAAATATCATTTATTTATTCTTCGCGAAAGTGTCCGCAACTAAAAGGGGAAATAAAATTGTTGCATCTCCGTAAACTTTAATTCTCTTGGCATTTGGTAAAATCTTTCCCCAAGAAACAGCTTCTTCCGGCGTTGCGCCTGCATCGCTTCCATCAAATTCCTGAGAATTATTTATATAAACAACATAATCTGCTCCATTTCTGAACATATTTGCATTTAAAATATGGTGTTTTACAACTCCAGCGCCAAGAATAATTACCCCAGATTTTTTTAAGCCAATGGTAGAATCATTGATTTCTTTGATGTCATCAGAAACATCTAATTTAAAATCGGGATTTTTAAATTTAAAAAAATATATATTATCTCCCAAAGCCCCATCGGTGATAGCCGGACAATAAATTTTAATTTTATTTTTCCAAGCCCAATAACAAATACTATCGGGATTATTTATTTTTTCTCCAAGTTTCCAAATTAGCTCAGAAACACTAATTATCTTTCCAGTATTTTTTTGCTCTTTAGATAATTCTTTTAAAATTGGCTGAAAAAATTCTTCAAACGCAACATATCGCGAATTTGGCGCGAAAATATTTCCGATTCTATTTATTCCTTTTTTTCTTAATTCTTCTCCGCTTGCCCTAAAATCTCCTAAAATAAAATCTCCTAAACACTTAATTATATCTTCCTCAACTCCGCCGGCAGTTGTCACAAGAATATTAACTTTTTTATTTTTTACTAAATATTTTATATTTTCTCTAATCCCAGAACTAACCATATTAGAAGTATATCCTAAAAAAATAAATGCTTTTTCTTTAATCATTTCATTTACAATTTCTGTTGCCTGGGAAAAAATAGATGCCTGAAACCCGGTGCTTTTAAAACTTTTTAATATTTCTTTATAATTAACACCATTATCAAAATCATACCCGCGAATTGAAATTCCTTTAATCTCCTCGCTTTTTCTAAGAATATTTTTTCTTGCAGTTGATTCAAATTTGTTTTTCTTCATATAAATACTTATAAAAATTTATTTTTAAAGATATACCTCAGAACAATTAAATTTAAAAAACCAAAAATCCTTAATAAAATATGAATAAATTCATTTCAATCTTGTTTGGCTTAATTCTTTTAGTAGCGGGAATCTACGGAGCATTTGCGCTTTCTTCATGGGGTAAAGCAGCGCTTGCCTTTCTGCAAGGAGGAATCGTTTGGTTGGTTCTTTTAATAGGGTTGCTTTTAGTAATTTTAGGGATTAGTGATTTGAAAGATTAGATTCTGCTAATAACTTATACTTAAATTAATTTTAAAAATTACCAAAAAAGTAATTTAAATTAATTTAGTTTTACTAATCATTTAGATAAATGCGAATATTAAACACCAAAAAAATAAGAATCGGGAGGTTTCTATTAGAAAGAAGGTTTAATTAGAACCTTTAAAAAATGTTTTAACAAATTCTTGAGTTTTCAAAACTTTAATTGCGCTTTGTTTTTGAAAATGTTCATCATCTGACCAAATTTCTGAATTAAGTGAAAGTGCGCAAGCTAAAAAAACAACATCATCTGCATCAATTTTTCCAATTAATTTATCAGCTTTGTTTAAAAAAATTTTAAATTTGTCTTCTGAAACAAAAACTATATTCCCGAAAAGTTTATTTAGAATAAAATTATATTTTTTTTCATTCATTCCAGATTTTTTTAAAACAAGTGATTTATGTTCTTGAATTTCGCAGAAAGAAATTTTTGGATAATAAAAATTTAAACCAGATTCAATAATAATTTTACGTGTAATAGAATCTTTAATTAAAGCTGAAAGAATAATATTTGTATCAACAACATAATTCATTTTAAACCAAGTTTTTTAGCTACATTGCTGTCTATTTTACTAGATATTTCATCAACATCTTTTTTTGTGAGTTTGCTTTTACCCGCAATTTTATTTATTAATTCCAAATCTTCAATTCTTTTCTGCAAAATTCTTCTGATTACTTCACTCCATCGAATTTCACTATGAGATTTAAGTTTTTCGTGCAAAGAATCTGAAATTGCTAAAGTTATATTTGCCATAATAATCTGTGATTACACAGATTTATAAACTTTTCTATTTTTCAAATCAAGCCTCTAAAAAAATTAAAGTTCCCTCAATAATTGCCGCAATAATTAACAAAGGAATTATTATCAAAACAAATACCTTTAAACAAGAAATAAAATTTTCATTAAACTTTCTGAATTTTTTCTTATTAAAAATACTAACGCCAATTCTTAATCCCAGTGCAAAAGAAATGAAAACAGCAGGCAGTTCAAAAATTCCGTGCGGAAGAATTCTCCACAAAGAAAAAAGTCCGCCTTCTTGAATAGCAAGATTAGCGACAAAACCAAGGAGATATCCGTTTGCAATTGCAGAAATTATTGGAAAAATTCCTAAAAAAATTCCAAAAATCATACTTAAAAAACTACTCTGAACATTGTTTAAAAAAATAAAACTAATTAACTGGCTTTGTGACATACCTTCTGTTTTTAATAAAATCTCCTTAATGAAGTCCATAATTTTTTCTGAAAGATATTCTGAAGAAGGCATAAAAAAACCGATTAAAGTAAAGGCAAAAAAAATTCCAACAACTATCAAAATAAATTTTTTAGAATCTTTAAGATACTCCCAGCTCTTTTGATATTCTTTTTTTAATGAAAATTTTGTTTTAGTTTGTTTTTTTGTCATTTTTTCATTTTTTCTTTATTAGTAAATTAATATTTTTGTAAAATTTTTCTGCATTCTCCAAACTTTCTTTTGCAGGTTCAAGATTTGTTTGAGGAAGAGTTTTATAAGTAAATTTCCCTCTTTTTGATTTTTCTTTTATAAAAATTCCTAAAAGTTCTTCTGCTTTTATAAAAACATCTTCATAAATTTTTAAAAGTTTTTTATCAATTTTTCCTGAAATTGCTAATTTCTCAAATTCCCTAAGAGTTTTATTATGTTCGTCAGGAACAGAAGTTATGATTCCTTCTTTAAAAAGAAATGCTTTGGCTGAATAAAAAATACAATAATAAGCATTGCTTATTACATTGCTAAAAAAAGTAGAATTTTCTTTTAATTCCAAATCTAATTTTAATTTTGTTTCTATTGAAATTTTAAAAATAGATTTTGCCAAGTCCAGTTCATTTTTTGCTCTATCTAAATATAAAATTTCTTTATTGTCTGAATCCATTTTTATTTGCCTCTTTTAAAATTTGATAATAAATTCCTTCATTATAAAATAAAATATGGTTTTTATAAATTTGTTTTGCTAAATTTTCTTCAGTTATTAAAAGCATTTTTACAAAATCTTCAAAAGTTATATAATTCTCATCTATTTTTATGTTATGATTGAGTTTTATATCATTCATATAGGGTTTAATTTTCTTTTCCAACTCTTTATTTTCAATAAGAATGCAAATATCTAAATCTGAATTCTTTGTTGGCTTGCCTGAAGCAAAACTTCCAAAAACAATAAGGCAATAATTTTTAATTGGAAAATTATTAATAATCTCTGAAAGAACATTCATTTTTGGAAAATTAAGATTATTTTGCATTTCTAAATACTGCAAATATTGAAAAGAAAAAGGATTATCTAAATTCATAGAATAAATATCTAAATTTCCTTTTCTTGCAGATTTTAAAATATTTGCTTTAATAAACAATTTTAATGCATTGAAAGTCCATGTTTTTGTTTTTTTACCTGAGAATTTCATTATCTCAGATATGCTAAAATCTCCAAAAGGATTTTTTCTCCAAATCTCTAATAATTCGATGCTTTTATTTGATATCATTTTATTTAAAAAAAGAAACAATTACTTATTTAAATAACTTCCGTTACTTTTATTAGTAATATGTAATTTAGTTAATTTTTTAATATTAAAATAAAAAAAGAAAGAACCCGGAATAAAATTCTTGGAGTTTATCTAAAATATTTATTAATCTCTCTCACTTTATTTTTATATCTGCTTCTTAAATAAATTCCATAAACTAATCCTGCAATCAATCCGCCGAGATGCGCAGTGTTTCCAATTGGAATATTTCCTGCGACAGAAATAAGCCATAACACAATCAACATTCCTGGAGCAGCATATTTAATTTTTATTGGAATTGGAATAAACATAATATAAACAGGAAGATTAGGGGTCAGGAACATCATTAATCCAATTAATCCGAAAAGAGCGCCTGAAGCTCCGACAGCAAAAGAATCAACACTGCCGACTAAAGAATCCGCCCAACTAAAATCTTTTGTCAAAAAAGTTAATCCAACAAAAAACACTCCTGCAAACAAGCCCGCAATTAAATAAAAAGATAAATATCTTTTTTGTCCTAAAATTTTCTGAAGAATAGTTCCAACAAAAAACAAAGAAAACATATTAATAAAAAGATGAAAAAAACCAGCGTGCATAAACATACTTGTTAAAAAAGTCCAGAAATATTTTCCTTCAAGAATATTTGAAGGTTTAATAGCAATAGAATCTATAGACAAAATATTAAATTTAAGTAAAAGACTAAATACAATAAAAGCAAAAACAGTAATAAAAATTAAAATTGTATTAATGCTTAAATTCGAAAAGAAACCTTTGTTTTCGTCTAAATTAGTTTTATAGGTTTTCATTTGAACTCTTCAATGTCCTCTTTTCGCTTTGATCTTTTTCTTAACTTTTTTAATTTTTTTATCTTGCGATTTTTTAGGATTATCTTTTCCTATTTTATTCATTTTATTCTTTTCTTCTTTTCTAACAGCTGCAGCTTCTTTTCTATTAACTAAAGTTTTTTTAGCCAATTTTTTGTTTTCTATAATCTTTATTTTTTCTATTTTTTCTTTTTCTTTTTCAATTTCCCCCTTAACAGAAGAAAATTTATTTTTAAGCTTCTCTAAATTTTTTTTAAGTTCTTTAAGTAATTTAAGATTATCTTTAATTTTAAAAATTTCACCGCATTCATTACAAGTAAAATTATATAATAAGGCTCTTTCTCCGGTCAATTCAATATTACATCTATCGCAAACATAAAATTGCTTGGATTCTCTGGTATTTATCTGATTATTTATTTGCTCAATTTGTTTTAACAAAATCTGGTTCAAAAATTCCAATGATTTTAAAGCCTCAATTTTCCAAAAATAAGTGTACCATCCCTTTTTCTTATCTTTTTTTCTGATTGAAGAAACTAATCCCGAATCAGAAAGTTTATAGAGAATATTTCTTGTTTGATTGATTACTAAACCTATCTTTTTAGCAATTAAAAATTCATTTATATACGTTTTTGTAGATAACACATCTGCGATACTTTCTGCAGGTTTTCCCGCAACGTAAAGAATAACCTCTTTGAGAAAAACATCAACCATTTTTTTACTAAAACTAAATTTATTAAATACCTTTCGGTATCTGGAAATTTCTCAAAATTTTTGATTTTTCGCTGAATTTATAAAAAATAGAAATCAGCGTCGGGAGTAGAGCGACTTTGTGATAAAAAGCAAATTAAATTATGAATAGCTCGTGCAAAGTCGCTAGTAGAGATTTAAAACATTTGCAAACCCTTAAATATCTTTTTTTACTAAATTTTCCATGTTAACTGAAAAACAAATTATAGAAATCAAGGAACATTTATCTTAGAAACCTTTATAAATAAATGTTATAATATTATAACATATGTTAGGAAAAAATAACAGTTACAGAGTTCTGAAAGTTTTTTTGAATTCTCCCATCGAAAATTTTAGATTAAGGGAAATTGCCAGAATTTCTAAAATATCTCCTCCTTCTGTTATGAATTATCTTGCGGAATTTGAAAAAAAAGGATTAATTAAAAAAATCATTAAAAATAAAATTCCTTTTTATAGTGCATTTAGAGATAATCCCGATTTTATTTTATATAAGAAAATGAGTATTCTCTTTGAATTAAATGAATCCGGTTTAATAAATTATTTATGGGAAAAATTATCTCCAGAAGCAATAGTTCTTTATGGAAGTTTTTCAAGAGGAGAATCTATTGAAAATTCAGATATAGATTTATTCATTTTAGGAAAAGAACGCTTTATAAAATTAGAAGAATTTGAAAAGAAATTAAATAAAAACGTTCATATTTTATTCAAGAAGTCACTTAAAGAATTACCCTCTGAATTAAAAAATAATGTTTTAAATGGAATAATTTTAAAAGGTTATCTAAAAATTTTTTAAATGATAATTAAAACCGCCCCAGATAAAGAGAAAGTAAAGTCAATTTTAAACCTATTAAAAGAGAGAGAAGATTTTGTTAAATCTATTAATCATGAAAAATTTTCTACGAATGTAACTGAGAATTACTACGAAATTATAAAAGAACTTGCAAGCGCATTAATTTTATTAGATGGATTAAAAGTTATTGGAGAATATGCTCACAAGGATTTAATAGATTATCTTCTAAATTATAAAGAATTTTCTCAAAAAGATATTTTCTTTATGAATGATTTAAGAATTAAAAGAAATAATAGTTTTTATGAAGGAAAAAAGATTGATTCTATATATCTAAAAGATCATAAAACTGATATGTTAGAAATTATAAAAAAATTAAAGGAGACAATTAGCAAGAAATTGTAATTTCTAATGATGCTAACAGCCAAACAAATTATAGAAATCAAGGAACATTTAAGCAATGCGCAAAATCCATTATTTTTCTTTGATAATGACCCTGATGGATTATGCAGTTTTCTTTTATTGCAGAGATTTATTGGACGCGGAAAAGGATTTCCTATTAAAAGTCCACCAATAAAGAAAGATTATTTTAAAAAAATCCAGGAACTTGCTCCAGATTATCTTTTTATTTTAGATATACCGACGGTTTCAGAAGAATTTTTTGAAGAAATTAAAAAAATAAATTTGCCAGTTGTCTGGATTGACCATCATAATACCGAGAAAAATCAAATTCCGGATTTTGTTAATTATTATAATCCTCTTCTTGGAAAAGATCTTCCAAGTTCTAATACTTACTTGTGTTATGAAGTAACTAAAAAGAAAGAAGATTTATGGCTTACAATTATCGGAAGCATTGCTGATAACTTTATTCCAGATATTTATGAAGAGTTTAAAAAAAAATATCCTGATTTATCTCTTGATTCAGAAAATGCCTTAGAAATTCTTTATAGTTCAGAAATAGGCAAAATTGCGCAAATTTTAGATTGGGGCTTGAAAGATAAAACCACAAATGTGATTAAAATGATTAAATTTTTAATGAAAGTTAAAACTCCATACGATGTTTTAGAAAAAACTCCAAAAAACAGGGAAATGCACAAGAAGTTTGAAGTTATTAATAAAACGTTTAAAAAATTTTTAGAGAAAGCGCAAGAAAAAGCAAATGCCTCTGATAATCTGGTGTTTTTTGAATATGGCGGAGACACAAGTATGAGCGGTGAAATTTCTAATGGATTAAGATATCTTTTTCCTGGAAGAATAATTTTTGTTGTTTATGTTTCTGAATCTAAATCAAATGTAAATATTTCTGGTCGTGGTGAAAATGTTAAAAAGATTTTAGAAAAAGCTTTAGAGCAAGGAAATTACGAAAATGCCCGAGGAGGAGGACACGAAAATGCAGTTGGAGCGCAAATTCTAAAAAAAGATTTAAAATCATTTAGAGAAAAAATTACAGAGATTATTAATAATAATTAATCTTTTGGAAAATTTATTTGCAAAGAATCTTGTTTAGAATTTTTAATTTCTCTTTGCATTTTTGTCTGCTCCCAAAGAGCTTTTGTTTCTTGGTCTTTCATTAATATTAAAAAATAATTTGCAAGGTCAAGGTATTCTTGAGATTCTTTTTGTGAAATACATTTTGGATTTTTTACATCATATTCACTCTGACAAAAATTATTTTTTTCTTTGTTAAAATAATACCTTTCCATACAGGTTATTTTTCCTTTAGCGCGATCATAGCTATTCAACAAAATCATATCTAGCTTTTCTTTTTCAAAATTCAGGGTTATTGATTCGGAGTATCTATGGTCATTATTATAATCTATTTCTAAAAAACTTCCCCAAGGTTTCCATCTTAGTTCTACCTCGGTTATTGGTCCTTTTATTATTCCCACAGGATTTTTTGGTTCTATAATTGTATTACCTAAATTTATTCTATAATTATCTTCATAAATCTCTTTTTCTAATTTTCCAAATTGAGTATTTTCTGTTTTAAAAAGAACTCCGAAAATATCTGTTAAATTCATATCTTTAACATATTCTTTAGGCAAATCAACATGATTTGAGTTGCTAAAAATTTCATCAGTTACTTTAACACTTGTAATATTAAAATCATGATATTTTGATTTGAGCGCCAATCCTGTAATAAGATTTTCTATTGAATTATAAACTGGCGAAATGTAATCTTCGACACTTATTCCTGCTGTTCCATATAAATTAGTTGAAGTATCTTTGTAAATTGTAAAAATATGTCCAGACTCTCCATTTTTTGGATTCATTGCTAAACCAATTGTTTCATAGCCAAGTTTTTTTAATGCGCTTGCTGTTAAAATAAATCCTTCTTCACAATCTCCATATTTTTTTTCTAATATTTGTTCTGGAGAGGGAAATCTTATAAAACCTTTAGGTGTTGAATTTCTGTCTACTTCAGGATAAAATTTTTCCGCGCCCTTGATATATTCTATATTTTGTGCAACATATCTTTGTATTGATGCGGGCGTATTGTAGATATTAACAAAAGAATCAAGGACATTTGTTTTTTGAATTTCTATTTTTGAGTTGTCTGAAGGAATTTCATATTGTATTTTTGATTCAAGATTTTGCGCTTTTGAATTTATATTTCCAAATGCTAAAATTCCTGCCAAAGCTCCAATTGCAATTGCTTTTTTATTTCTCATGCTTTTTGAAACTAAAAGGAATTTATAAATCTTTCTCTTGTTGTTATTTTAAAGTAACTACCTTCATTTTTAAAAATTAAAAAAAAGTTCTCCAAGATTAATAAATGATAAAAAAATTTCCAATTTTTCCTTTTACCACTTTTAATTGGAGAAATTGATATAGAAAAATATAAAAAGAGAAAATCATTTTATAAAATATGAAAAGTAGATTAAATTATGCAACGCAGAATTGTTTGTTTAACTTAATTTATATTTCAACTAAAAAACTCTCAATTTAATTCAACTTTTTGATCTGAATTAGGTTGATGAGAGAATAGTTCTAATTCAGATTAGGAAGAAGTGATTCATAAAATGACAAACTCAAAAAGAACAGAAAAACTCAAAATGGAACAAGAATTGGTAGAAAAAGAATTAGGAACTCTTTACGAGTTTACT
>JBBTBN010000026.1:0-20045 GCA_038043645.1 Nanobdellota archaeon | reverse complement strand
CAAAATGGAACAAGAATTGGTAGAAAAAGAATTAGGAACTCTTTACGAGTTTACTCTGAGGCTTGAAGACGAACTTAATTCAATAGTTGTTATGAATTAGAAAAATGAAAAGAGAAATTTAGATATTTGATAGTTTGCGGTATTTTATTTTGATTTGCATTTTCCTTTCGGAAAAATGAATTTGTTTGCTCCGAAATTGACTTTGTCTAATTTCTCCGCTGAGAAGATAATTGTCGCCGCAAAATTTTTAAGATTAATCCTTTTATAGGATTAAATTAGTTTAAAGTTTCTATGATTGCGGATTTTAATTAATATTTGCGGGGAAAAAAGAGATTTTATTTTTTATTATTTTTATGCCCTGGATAAATTTTAAAGTTGCTGCTTCTTATTCCTTGTTTCGGCATGATAACCTTATTCTTAATTTTTTTATTGAATTCTTTTCTTTTTGAAATGGGACAATGAATTACCAAAAACATTTTATCTTTTCCATAAAAAACGTCTATTCTATTCTCTTCTTTTTTATGAGATAGCCTATTTTGAATTTTTTCATGAAAATCAATATTTTTAGAGATGTTTACATTAATTAATTTTATTTTTTCTTTATCTCCATAAATCACTTCTTTAATTAAAGACCAATTAATATCAAAGATTTTTTTGAATAAGCTCTCCAATACTTTATGAGCTTTTTTTGTTTTTTCAAAAGTGTAATAACTAAAATTATCTTCATTACCTAACCCATATAATTTAATTTTGGAGGATTTCATTTTAATCAACTTTAATAAGTTTTTCCAACATAGACCCAGTAATCTGCTTGTTTTCCAGAAAAAAGACATTTCTTTCCTTTTACAGAAGTATTTTTAGGGTCAATAAAAAGAGTTTTTGCTCCGCCCGTTTCTGTTTTTAATAAATCTTCAGCTTCTTTTGAATTAGACAATGGAATCATAACCATTTTTTTATTTTTTATTAATTTAATTAATTCTTTTTTATCTTCTGTTTTTTCAATTGAAGAATTTAAAATTTTTTCCGCATTCTTGAAAAGTTCCTGCTGTATCTGCTCTAAAATTATTGGAATTTCTTTTTTTAAATCTTTTATGAATATTGATAATTTTTCTCCTGTATTTCTTTTTACTATTGTTATTGATTTTTTTTCAAGATCTTTCGGACCAATTTCAATTCTTAATGGAATTCCTTTAAGTTCCCATTCTGAAAATTTCCATCCAGGAGAATAATCTTCTCTGTCGTCTAAAATTGGATTGAAATTATCTAATTCTTTTTTTATTTTTTCAGCTTCTTTTAAAATTTTTTCTTTTGTTTCTTCAAATAAAATAGGAATTATCACAATTTTTTCATCAGCAATTCTTGGGGGAATAACTAACCCTTTATTATCAGAATGGATTGCAAACATTGTCCCGAGCATTCTTGTTGAAATTGCCCATGTGTTTTGCCAGGCATAATCTTCTTTTTCTTTTTTATCTAAAAATTTTATGTTGTAAGCCTTTGCAAAATTTTGCCCATCAAAATGAAATGCGGGGCCTTCGATAATTTTTCCTCCAGGGATTGCATAATGGAATTTTTCTGTAAAAACTGCTCCTGCAAATTTTTCTTTTTCTGTTTTTCTTCCATAAATTCCCGGAAGAGCCATTAATTCCTCACAAACATTTTCATACATTTTTTTTATTTGAACAGCCTCGTTTAGAGCTTCTTTTTCTGATGCAAAAACTGTGTGTCCTTCATTAAAAATAAATTCTCTTGTTCTAAAAAAAAGAATAGGATTATTAAATTCCCATCTTACAACATTGCTCCACTGATTGTATTTTAAAGGCAAGTCTCTCCACGAGCGAATCCATTTTGAAAAAGATTCATACATTATCGCCTCACTCGTCGGGCGAACAGCCAATCTTTCATTTAATTTAGTATTTCCTGCCTGTGTTACCCAAGCCACTTCTGGACTAAATCCTGCTACATGTTCTGCTTCTTTTTTTAATAAAGATTCTGGAATCAGCAGGGGGAAATAAACATTTTTTACACCAATTTTTTTAAGGTGAACATCCACGGCATCTCTTAATTTTTCCCACATGTTCCAAGATTTTGGCTTAAAAACCATACATCCAGAAACAGCAGAATAATCTGCCAACTCTGACTTAATTACTAATTGCTGAAACCATTCTGAAAAATCTTCTTCTTTTTTTATTGTTAAACCTTCTTTGTTTTCTTTTGACATATTATTTTAAATAAAATGAGATTTATTAATTTAAGGTTTTGCTGTTTTATCATTCTATTTTTTCTAAAAATTAACTCAAAATCTCTTTTTGCAATTTTTCAAGCGAGATTGCATTCACTGCGTCTTTTATGTAATTTGATTCCAATGCAAATCCCAAACTTTCCCCGGAGCCGAGCTTGAAATTATTTATTCCGATTACTTTTCCATTTTTATTTATTAATGGTCCTCCTGAATTTCCTGGATTTAATGCAGCATCTGTTTGAGTATATGCTTCTAATTCATTTATTCCTGGTCGGTGTATTCCAGAGACAATTCCTTCTGTAACAGAAAATTGCAGTCCAAGAGGATTTCCAATAGCGATGACTCTCTCTCCGACTTGCGTTTCATCTGAATTTCCTAAAGATAAAAAATCGTATTCCCCATTTATTTTTAATAAAGCAATATCCATTTCAGCATTGTATCCGACGAGCTCTGTTGAGATTTTATTTTTTTCATAATTTGTTGATTCAATAGTTTTCCCTCCTGATAATAAATGCGCATTTGTTACGACATATCCGTCGGGAGTTATTATAAAACCTGTTCCCTGCCCGATGTCTGTTTTTATTGTCACGACGGCTTTTACAGAATTTTCTATTATTCCGGAAAAATCTTCTCCAGTAGAAGCTTTTAGCAAATTAAATTCTTCTCTAATTGTTTCAATATTCGTTAAATTTTTTTTTGTTTGCTGTATGTCTTTTTCAACTAATAAAATATTTTCTGTTAATTCGTTTAATTTATTTTGAGTATCTGCCTGCAATTTATTGATGTCGTTTGTTAATTGATTAGAATCCAATGTTTGTTTAACAGTTAGTCCGCTTATTATGATAATTGAAACAATCATATAAATCACTACAACAGCGCTTATTCCTCCAATCATCCATTTATGATGTTTTTTAAGAACAAATGGTTTGTAAGGTTGATAATTTGGCTGTTGGAACTTTTTTATGGACATTCATTTATTAAAAAACTAAACTATAAAAAGGTTTTTCATTTTATAAGTTGGGCGCATAGTTTAACGGATAGAATAACAGGTTTCGGCCCTGTAGATGGGGGTTCAATTCCTCCTGTGCTCATTTAAAAAAGAAAATGAACAAAATAAGAAGAAGGAGAAGAGGTGTAGCAATTGTAGAATTTAAAAAAGGAATTTTAGTAGTTTCTACAAATGGAAAAAAGTTTATGTTGCCCGGTGGCGGGGCAAAAAAATTTGAGAGCAGAAGAAAAGCGACGATTAGAGAATTATATGAAGAAACTGGATTAAAAACAAAATCAATAAAATATTTTTTCAAATATATAGGTAAGAAAAAACATCTTCACAAGATCAAATTAGTAAAAAATGATACTAAAGTTTTTATTGTAAAATCAATTGGCGATCCTAAACCTAAAAATGAAATAAAATTTGTTAAATTTTGGAAACCAAAAAGAAAAATATCTCTAACCTCTGGAGCAAAAGAAGCTATTGAAAGATATTTAATAAAGAAAAAAACATGAACCTAAAAACTAAAACATTTATTGCAGGACTTGCGATTTTAATTGGAACTGCAATTGGCGCAGGAATTTTAGGAATTCCCTATGTCGTCGCAAAATCAGGTTTTTTAATAGGATTGGGATATATTATTTTGCTGGGATTAATAATTCTTTTAGTTAATTTGTATTTAGGCGAAATTATTCTTAGAACTAAAGGAAAACATCAATTAGGCGGTTATGCTAAAAAATATCTCGGTAAAACAGGAGCTTTTTTTATGAGTTTTGCTTTTATTTTTGGAATATATTTTGCAATTCTTGCATATCTCATCGGAATCAGCGAGAGTTTTAGTTTTTTATTTTACGGAAATTTTGATTATTCTATTTTAATAGGAATTTTATTTGGAATTTTTATGTCTTATTTATTATGGAGAGGATTAAAAGCATTAAAAAATTTTGAAAAATTTGGGGTAGGCATAATTTTTATTTTATTAATTTTAATAATTATCTTTTTCGCCAAGAAAGTTTCATTTGCTAATCTGATTACTATAAATACTTCTTTTTTATTTCTGCCTTTCGGCGTTGTTTTATTTGCGTTGCTTTCTTTTTCTGCAATTCCAGAAATAAATTTTCTTTTAAAAAAAGATAAAATTTTAATGAAAAAAATTTTAATAATCGGCACTTTAATTCCTATTATTTTTTATGTTTTATTTACTCTTATTGTCGTTGGCTTTAAAGGCGCTGAAACTCCGGAAATTGCAACTCTTGCTTTGGGGCCAATTTTTATTTTTCTTGGAATTTTTACAATGTTTACCTCGTATCTTGCTTTAGGCAATGCTTTGCGAGACCATTTTGTTTATGATTTTAAATACAAAAAAATCAAGGCCTGGTTTTTTTCTTCTTTAATTCCAATTTTTATTTTTTTACTCTTAGGGGTGTTTAAGTATTCTTCATTTACAAAGATTCTTTCTATTGGCGGAGTTGTTTCCGGCGGGCTGATGGGAATTTTAATTTTATTAATAGTTAAAAAAGCCAAAGAAAAAAGGGAGAGAAAACCAGAATATTCAATTTTTATTAATTGGTTTGTTATTGCATTATTAAGTTTGATTTTTATTCTTGGAATTGTAAGAGAAATTATTGTCGTATTGAGATAAAATTTGGAATTTTAATTCACAAAAAAATATTTTCATGGCCTAATCCATTTTACTTCATAATAACTTACATCTAATTCTTCATCAACAATTGCAATAAGAAGATTTTTTTTGGTTGAATGCGCTACACGATTCTTTGCGGAAAATTCCTGCCAAGAAGTTTTATTTGCCTCGTGGTCTACAAAAACTATCCATTTTGCATGTTCCTTCCCAGGACGTTTACATTTTTCATAAACTCTAAAATCTGCTCCAAATTTTAATGCAGTTTTAACAACATATCCTTTTTCTCTTAAATCATTAAAAACAACATATTTTAAAGAAAATTTTTTATCAATTATTTGAAATTTTTTAATTAATTCTTCTTTTTTTATTTTTCGATTTTTAAAATAAATTTCCAGTTTTCCTTTTTCAACTAAAAACATTGCTTCTGTGAGAGTATATTGGATTTTGTCACCAATCGGTTCGCCAAAAACACTTTTTTTATATAAAGAAAATGCCTCACTTTCATTTGTAGATACGCCTTCCCCAATTAAATAAGCTTTTATTTTTTGCATAATTATCTTAAATCAAGAAGATATTTAAAAGTTGCTGATGAAAAATATTTGCGCTCCGCCAGAAATATATCCTGTAGCTATATATAAAACTCCAGTTAAGATTATAAATTAAAAAACAATTATAAATATATGTTCAATAAACTTCGTGAAAAATTAAAGGCATGGACTGAAAAAATAACGGCAAAAGCCAAACCTATTCAGGAACCTAAAAAAACTAAAATTATAAAAAAAACTAAAAAAAAGAATATCTCGGATGAGTCATTAGAAAAAACGGAAACAATTACAGAAATTATTAAAAAAATCCATGAAAAAAAGACCGAAGAAGAACAAGAGATTAAATCAATTGAAGAGCATAAATATCTTGAACCTGAAAGAAAAGTTTTTGATAAAGAAGAAAGAGAGGTGAGTGAAAAAATTCTTGAAGATATCAAACAAGAAGAAAAATCAAAGGAGAAAGAAGAACAAAAGAAAGGATTTTTTCAAAGAATTATTTCAAAAATTACGAAAGTAAAAATCTCTGAAAAAGATTTTGATGTTTATGCAGAGGAT
Source organism: Nanobdellota archaeon (assembly GCA_038043645.1). Lineage (GTDB taxonomy): Archaea > Nanobdellota > Nanobdellia > Pacearchaeales > GW2011-AR1 > JWKY01. Next base: position 14,070 of record JBBTBN010000026.1, on the reverse strand, counting down.
CTTGAAACACTTCTTTTGGAGAATAATGTTGCTTTAGAAGTTGCGGAGAAAATAATTAAAGAGCTTAAAGAAAAAATTGTGGGCAGAGAAATCTCAAAAAAAGAAATTGAATCTGAAATAGGAAATATCTTCAAAGAAATTCTTGCAGAAATTCTCATAGAGCCTTTTGATGTAGTTTCTCAAATTAAAAAATTTAGAGAAGAAAATCCTTCTAAACCATATGTAATTTTATTTTGTGGAATTAATGGAAGCGGAAAAACAACAACAATTGCAAAACTTGCATATTTTTTAAAAGAAAATAATTTATCCTGCGTCCTCGCTGCTGGAGACACTTTCAGGGCAGCATCAATAGAACAGATTAAAAAACACGGAGAAAAACTTGAAATAGAAGTTGTAGCCCATAAATATGAAAGCGATCCTGCTTCAGTTGGATTTGATGCAATAAAATATGCGGAAAAAAAGCATCTTGACTGCGTTTTAATTGATACTGCTGGAAGAATGCACACTGCAAAAAATCTCATGTCACAAATTGAAAAAATTTCAAAAGTCTGCAAACCAAATTTAAAAATTTTTATAGGAGAATCAATAACTGGAAATGATGCAATTGAACAAGTAAAAAGTTTTGATTTATCGGTTGGTATTGACGGAATAATTTTATCTAAAGCAGATGTTGATGAAAAAGGCGGAACAGCGCTTAGCGTGGGTTATGTAACAAAAAAACCAATTCTCTATCTTGGAACAGGGCAGGAATACAAAGATTTAGAAAAATTTGATAAAAATAAGTTTTTGGAAAAGTTGGGGTTGTAATTCTTATCGTTGCACTTCTTCAAAAATAGAAAACCTTATAAAGATACGTACCATATACGTATTATGCAAAACATTCAATTCATTCATAAAATTTCAAAGGGAAGCAAATTCAACCAAATTTACATCCCCAAAGAAATGGAAGCAGATTTTGAAGTCGGAGATTCTGTAGAGGTTAAACTCTTAAAAAAGAAAGAAAAAGTTTATTATTCAAAAAATCTGGATGAATTAAGCGATTTCAAAGAAAAATTAATCAAAGAGATATTCTCTATATTAAATAAATTCAATGAAATAAGACAAATTTTTGCAGTTGGCTCATTCTTAACACAAAAAGTGGATTATAATGATATTGATTTAATTGTTGTAATTAATAAAAACAAAAATGAAAAGTTAGAAGAAAATATATATAACGGATTAATTGAAAAAATTAATTTAAAATTTCATATAATTGCTATTCAAGAAGATAAATTGAATTATTTAGAAAAAAACTGCCCTTTAACTAAAAGCATGTTTTATTATCATATTTCTAATAAAGAATTTAATTCTTCTGCAGAAAGAAATATAGACAAAAAGCATATTAAATTTTTATTAATGATGTCTGAAGATTTATTGGAAATAAACGCAGGTTCTAAAAATTTTTATGATAATATTAGAAGATTAATAACAATTGAAAGATTTCTGAAACAAAAGGATTTAAATCCAAAAGAAATAAATAAAGAATTAGAATTAATCTTGAATGATTTTGGGAAGAATATTCTATCCCTTCTTAAAAATAACGAACAAATTGATGAAAAAACATTAAAAAAATTAAGAAGGATCATAAAAGAAAAATTAAGTGATATTAAAAAAAATTTAAATAAAAATGAGCAAGAATAAAACAATTAATGAGTTAATTAATGTCCTTGTAAAAGCTTTGCGTCATAAAATTGGGAGCATTGTCAACCCCGATGAAATTTATGCAGGGAAATATGCTAAAGATGCTGAGATATTATTAAAAGAAGCTCAAAAAATAGCATTAAAAGAAAACTGGAATATCTATGACAAACCCATAATAAAAAATAAACTAAGAAGAAAATTAAAAATTGAGCTTCAAAATAAGGATTTTTTAAATGAAAAAAAATTTGAGATCATGGAAGAAGAAATGAATAAAGTTTTGAAATTGCTGGATTTATAGATTATAAAATGAGAAAAGTTTATGGAGAAATTGGGACTAAATGATAAATCTTCTTAATCAATAATTTTCCTCACATATAAAATTCTATATCCTAACTCAATAAACCCATAACTAATTTATCATTCTGAATATCCAAAATAATTCAAAACCGCAAACTTCTTAATTCCTTATTTCTTTGTTAAAAAAGATAAACCAAAAACTTCTTAACTTGAAAAACTATTACTTTGAGACCTTTGACAACCACATACAACCCAATTTAGTGAGGGGAGAACAAATAAAATTAAGTTTTACTTTCTTAAATAATTCTAAAAGCTCTTTTTTTGTAAAATAATGGGAAGCAACCCCATTTGAAATTTCTAATTGTAATTCATAATTTTTAACTTCGTGCCCCAGTTTAGAAAAACATTTTATCCTCTCATTTAAAGTATATTTTTTATCTATTTCATAAGTTGATAAAATGATAAATCCATTATTTTTTGTAACGCGTTTACATTCTTGCAGAACTTTCTCTGGATGCTGCATTAATCCAAGTGTATTATACATTATAACACAAAAATCAAATGAATTATCTTGAAATTTTAAGTTTTCTGCATCCATTTTAAATATTTTAACATTTTTATTATTTTTGAATTTATTTTTTAAATAAAAGATATTAGTGATATCTATTCCAAAAATTTTTCTTAACTTATTATCTAATGATTCTATTATTCTTCCAGTTCCAGCACCAATCTCTAAAACTTTTGCAGTTTTGGGGATTAAATTATTTAATTTTTTTTCTTCAGCTTTAAGCCAAGAAGTATAAGATTTAGTAATCTTTTTTGCATTTAAAATATCTGAAGGTTTATTATAATAATTAACTATTTTCTTTTTATTAAACATTTTAAAAATCCTTGGTTCTTCCATAAATTGTTTATTAACCAATACTTTAATAAATTATGCCTCATTTTTAAAATCATGTTAGAAAAACTCGGAGAAATTTTAAAAAAAACAACAGACAAAATAGCGAATGCTATCTTTCTTGATAAAAATTTAGTTGACAGCATAATCCGCGACTTGCAAAGAGCGTTAATCGAAGCAGATGTGAATATTGTCCTTGTCAAAGAGCTTTCAGACAAAATAAAAAAAGTTGCATTTGATGAAAGAATCAAGGGGCTTGAAAAAAAAGAGCACCTGATAAAAGTTCTTCATGAACAACTCGTTGAAATTCTAGGAGAATATAAAGAATTAAAGTTGCAAAAAAGCCAGAACAGAGTAATGCTTCTTGGATTATACGGCGCAGGTAAAACAACTACAATTGCGAAACTTGCAAATTGGTTTTCAAAAAGAGGGAAAAAAGTTGCAATAATTGGATTGGATGTTCACAGACCAGCAGCAAAAGAGCAATTAATCCAATTGGGCGAACGAAATAATTTAACTGTTTTTGTAGATTTAAAAGAAACTGACGCTGTCAAAACCTGGAAAAAATTTGAAACAGAATTAAAAAAATATGATTTAGTTTTAATTGACACAGCTGGGAGGCACACCTTAGATAAAGAATTAATTAAAGAAATTAAAGAATTAAATTCAAAAATTGCTCCAACAGAAACAATTTTAATAATGCCTGCAGACATTGGACAATCAGCAAAAAAACAAGCTCAGGAATTCAAACAAACATTAAATATTTCTGGAGTAATAATCACAAGAATGGATTCCACTGCAAAAGGCGGAGGAGCTTTAACAGCCTGCGCTGAAACAAAAGCAGGGGTTTATTTTATAACGACCGGCGAAAAAATTAATGATCTTGAAATTTTTAATCCTGAATCTTTTTTATCAAGACTTCTTGGAATGGGAGATTTGTCTGCTTTAATTGAAAAAATAAAATCAGTAACAGATGAGGGAAAACAAGAACAGATTCAAAAAAATTTGATGGAAGGAAAATTAACTCTTGACGACGTAGTTGAGCAGTCCAAATCCATGTCTCAATTAGGGAGTTTTGAAAAAATAAAGTCCCTAATTCCTGGATTAGGAAAAGCGAAAATTCCAGAGAACCTGCTTGAATCACAAGAAGCTAAAATTTCAAAATGGCAGCATATAATAAAATCAATGACAAAAGAAGAAAGAGAAACTCCTGAAATATTTGAAAAAGAAAATTCTCGTATTGGAAGAGTTGCAAAAGGCGCAGGCGTGAATAATTCAGATGTCCGCGCATTAATAAAACAACATAAAATGCTTAATGAAATGATGAAAGGCGGAATTGAAAATATGGATATGTCAAAAGGCATTTCTCAAAAACAAATTCAAAAATTAATGAAAAAATTTGGAAAGAAAAAAATGATGAGGTTTTAGAATGAAAACAGACAAAGTTGCACTTATTTTACCTTATAATGATAATTTAGAAATTTTATTTCAAGATAGAAAAAAGATTAGCAAACATGGAGAAGAATACGGATTCTTTGGGGGACATTTAGAAAATGGTGAAAATTTTGAACAAGCACTCGCTAGAGAAATAAAAGAGGAATTAGGATTAGATATTAAGAAACTAAATGTTGAATTCTTTAAGATATTTAAATTTAAAATAAAGGAATTAAGTTTATTGGCAGAAAGATATGTATGCTTAGTAAAAATTCCTAACTTAAAAGATATAAAAATTTATGAAGGAGAACCTTTTATCTCAAATTTTCCAGAGATATTCAAAATTAATCTAAGTGAAAAAGATAAGTTAATGTTAAAAGAAATTTATGAGCATTTAAAATGAAATACAAACTCCTCTTAATTATATTTCTCATTTCATTAATAAGTTCAATAATAATTTTATCTACTAGCCACGGAAATTCTGGTTTTTGCGGGATTGAAAAAGAAGGTTGTGAATCTGTTCAAAACTCAAAATACGCGTATCTTTTTGGATTAAGCAATTCAATCTATGGATTATTTATTTTTGCTTTTCTCTCTTTGATAACTTTTATGGAAATTATAAAACCGACGCAAATCAAAAGATTGTTGATAGATTCTGGAGCAATAATTGGATTTTTAATTGCGCTTTATTTTATTTATCTGCAAATATTTATAATTAAAGCATTTTGCAAATTTTGTTTAATTATAGACTTTGGAATGATTATTGCATTTATCTTGATTGTTGCAAAGGAGATTCAAATAAAAAAACAATGAACTTAAAATTAATCCAACAAGGCGCAGAAGCAAAGATTTTCTTAGATGCTTCAAAAAATCTAATAATCAAAAACAGAATCTCAAAATCTTACAGGCATCCAAATTTAGATGCCCAAATAAGAAAAAGAAGAACAAAATCAGAAACAAAACTTTTAGAAAAAGCATCTAAAATAATAAATTGTCCCGTCCCAACCCATACAGCAAATATCTATCAAATATCTATGTCTTTTATTGATGGAAAAAAACTTTCAGAACATCTTGATAATTTCAAATTAGAAGAACAAAAAGAAATTTGCAGAGAAATTGGAGAGTCAGTCGCAAAGCTTCATAAAAATGACATTATTCACGGAGATTTAACAACTTCCAATATGATCTTGCAAAAAGAGAAAATTTATTTCATAGATTTCGGTTTAGGATATATAAGTAGAAAAACTGAAGACAAAGCCGTTGATTTGTATTTATTAAAACAAGCTCTTGAAGCAAAACATTTCACGCACTGGAAAATTCTTTTTGAAGAAATTTCAAAATCATATGAAAAAATTTCGGGAAAAACAGAGAGTAAAAAAGTATTTGAAAGAATCCTCGCTGTTGAAAAAAGAGGAAGATATAGACATTAATTATTTTAAAAAACGAGGAGCTGTTTCTCTATCTAAAATTATCAGTTTATTTCTTTTTAAGAATTTCCCTTTTTCAAATATCATTTTTCAGTTAATTAATAAATTTGAAAAACTGACCAAGCTTGCTTGAGTCTTTTTCAAAATATATATCAAAAAATAAATTATATCCTTATCTTTGATTCTTTTATATCTTTAGAATGCTGGTCCATTTCTCCGCTATTAAGACAATCCCAGCACGGCTGTATTGTTCCATTCTTCATGATTCTTTTTGTGCCTTTGCACTTTGAACATTCGGTCGCCATTTTAAAATAATTTGTTAATGAATTAAAGATTTTCAGTGTTTTAAAGATTTGTGCAATAGATAATATGTTTTAAATTTTAAATTTATAATTCTTAATTTTTTCCTTATTCAAATCTGAAAATAGCCCCTGCTCCCGCTTTGTCTTTTGTGATTAATAAATAAAAAATAAAAGTTTGTTAGAATAGGGTTTTAAGAGAAATATATTTTAAATAACTATTTATTTAATTTATCAAATAAAATTTTTTCAATTTCAGATAAATTTGCTTCTTTCAAAGCTTCTCTAATTTGCTTTTCAGTATAAGCTTCTGCAATTTTTTTAGGCTCAGACGCTATCGCGTCTTCGCAACGTACCCCACGAGACCAATAGTAGTTGCCAAGGCCCTTGTCGTAGCCATTAAGATCAGACCTGTCGCCAAGATACCAGAACCAAACTTTTCTTGCAAAAGATTTATTTTCTAAATTAGCAAACCATAAAGGCATATTATTTATTCCAGCTTCTCTTAAAAATTTTCCATAATCTTCTGATGATTTTCCAAAAATATAATTAGCAATATCATTATTCTTAAAATCATTTGTTGGAATTTCAAAATTATTTGCATTTCTTGATAATAAAATATAATTTGCTAATGATTTTTCAACTTGCTCATCCGTCAAGTATAATTCTTTGTTTACTTTATGACAAGCTGTTGCTTGTTCTGCATTTTCGCAAATTGGAGAATAACCTTTTGGTAAAATTACTCCTTTTCCTTTAATATAAATAAAATCTTCTTGAACCCAGTTTCCATTTATAGAACAATAAGCCTTAGCTCCTTCTTGCATTCTTAATTTAGCATTTTCTTCAAGAGTGATCAATCTATATTTATTTGATTCTAAAAGTTCTTTTCCTTGATCAAAAGGCGCTTCTATATAAGCAGAAATTATTTCTCCTTTTGTTACGTCTTGTGTTAAACTTGTCATAATTTCTTCAATAAAACATGCTATTTAAATGTTTCGGTTTTGTAGTCTTTTAAAAGAAGTAACGACTATTCCTTCGCTTTTTCTGAAATTTGAAAATCAAAGAATAATAATTTCAGACAGAGTCAAAAATAATTCAAATCTGAAAATAGCCCCACCAGGATCCTCGAAGAGGTTCTCGTGCCCTCCTTGGGTATCGAACCTTGGTTCGAATCAATAGCCCCACCAGGATTCGAACTGGAAACACTTTCAGTGTGTTCAAATCCTGATGAATAGGCTGAAGCCTATGAATAGCCCCACCAGGATTCGAACCTGGGTCACAAGCTTCAAAGGCTCGTATACTTGACCGCTGTACTATGGGGCTTTAATATTTAAAATTAAAATTAATTTATAAAAGTTGTGAATTGCAACAATCTTTAAAAACAAAAGAGCTATAAAGAATTTATGGAAGAAAAATGGACGGCAGATGAAATAACCAACTATCAAAAAAATTATAAAAAAGAAAAGTTGGGACCTGTTTATGTTAGTGCAAAAATTCCCAAAAATGATCCATCTAAAAGGGTAGAATTTTTATTAGAGAGATTAAATATATTTAAAGATGTATATATTAAAATTGCAGAAAATAATGGAAAACCATATGCGCTCGCAAGATTAGAAAACATTGCAATAACTAATTTTTTCTAATTATTAAAAACATTCTGATACAAAACCAGCCTGTTTACATCTTGTTTTAAAGGATTGCTCCACCTAAAAAAATTTCTTAATTTGGGTGATTTATATTCTTCTCCAGCCAAAGTAGCAGCCAATTTTTTATATTCTTCACTGGCTTCAGAGCGAGGATTATGCTCAACACTTGGAACAAATTTTGAAAGAGCTTCTAAAATATTAATATCATAAGGAATAACTGCTATTACAGGAACCTCAAGAGTTTCTTCAATATGTTCTAAAGAAATTTCAAATTTTTTATTATGAACTTTATTAATAATTAATCCATCAATTGGAATCCCCCTTTCTTTAGCTGAATTAATTGCTTTTATTGTAACACTCAAAGTAGGATGGTCAGGAGTCGTAACAACAATTAAACTATCAGAAGCTAAAATTACTCCAAAAGTTTCATCATTTAAAGACGGAGAAGAATCATAAAGAATATAATCATATTTTTTTTTTAGATAATCCATTCTATCCCTTAATTTTAATGCATTTACTTGTCTATCGGTAAAAATAGAAGCAGGAATAATGTCTACATTTTCTAAACTATGAACAGCATCCTTAGCATTAACTTCTCTGTTCAATACATGATGTAAACTAATTTCAGGATCAATAATTTTAAAATGGGTCCCTAAATTTGGCGCAGAAAGATTACCATCCACTAAAAGTACTTTTTTATTAAAACCTGCAATTGCTGAGCCTAATGCAGCCACCACAGAAGTTTTTCCTACACCTCCTTTTAAACTAATCACCCCAATACTTTTCCCCATAATTTATTGAGGAATTTCTCATTTAAAAAACTTGTTTTTTATAACTACTTTTAAAAAAACAATAACCTTTAAAAATAACTTCGTTTATTGAACTTTATGTTAAATAAAAAATCAACTAAAATAATAACAACTAAAAACGAAGACGAACAGAAAACAGAAGACTCAAAAAAAATAACTCAAAAAGAATTTGAAACGATGGTTGTTGATCTTGCTAAAACTGGATTAACCTCTGAAAAAATCGGTGAAAAATTAAAAAAACAAAAAATTCATTCTCAAGAGTATGATAAGAAAATATCTAAAATTCTAAAAGAAAACAATTTATTTGTTTCTCCTGATTTAAAAAATGTAGAAGAAAAATTTAAGAAAATAAAAGAACATTCAGAAAAAAATAAACAAGATAAAAGAGCATTAAATGAAAAGACCAGAATTTTTTCGCAAATAAGGAAAATAAAAAAATATAATCAAAGAACTCAATAAATAGGTTTTTAAAAATAGGTGGCGAAAATTTGTTTAAAATTTTAAATAAAATGAAAAATAGTTTAGAACTAAAAATAAAAGAGGTAGCTTCAATCTTTTTAGAAAAATCAAAAAACAAAGAAATTCAAATAGTAAGTCACTTTGACACCGACGGAATAACTTCTGCCGCAATAATTGTTCAAACATTAAAAGAACTCGATATAAAATTTAATTTAAAGATTGTTAAAAGTTTAGATCAAGATTTAATAAAAAATCTAAAAAAAAATAAAATCACCATCTTTTTAGATTTAGCTTCTGGAAGTATGGATTATCTAAAAAATTCAGGATTAGAAGAAGTTTTTATCATAGACCATCATGAAATTGTTCAAGAAATTCCTGAAAATGTAATCATAATAAATCCTCATCTTCACGAAAAACAAAAAATAAGCAGTTCAGGATTAACATACTTATTCTCCAAAGAAATTGATCCAAAAAATAAAAAATTTGCGAAACTTGCAGTGATTGGAATGGTAGGAGATAAATTAGAAAAAGAAATTGAAAAATTTGAAATATTAGAAGATTCTGAAGTAAAAAGAAAAAAGGGGCTATTAGTTTATCCAGCTACGAGACCTTTAAATAGGGTTCTTGAATTTTCCTCAAATCCATATATTCCGGGAGTTACAGGGGATATCAAAGGAGTAATAGAATTATTAAGAGAAGCTAATTTAAATCCAATTAAAGGAAAATACAAAAGTCTGCTTGAATTAGATGAAAAAGAAATGGAAAAATTAATTACTTCTATAATGTTAAGAAATCCTCAACCTAAGGACAAAAGAATAATTGGAGACATTTTTTTGGTAAAATTATATAATCAACTTGAAGATTCAAGAGAATTAAGCGCAAAAATAAATGCCTGCTCAAGATCTGGCAAGAGTGAAATTGCTATTCAGTTTTGTATGGAAATTCCGTCGGCAAAAAAAGCTGTGGAAACAATTCATTTAAAATACAAACAAGAACTAATTTCTGGTTTAGATTTTATTCAAAAAGTGGAGAAAATTCAAGGAGAAAATTTTGTGATAATGAATGTCAAAAACAAAATTAAAGATACAATGATTGGAACTATCGCAAGTATCCTTTCAAATTCATCAATTTACAAAGAAGAAACAATAATAGTCGCAATGGCTTTTAATGAAACTGAAACAAAAATAAAAATTTCTGCAAGAAACGTGGGCAATCAAGGAAGAAATGTAAGAGAAGTGCTTGAAAAAATTATTACCCCCCTCGAAGGAGAAGTGGGTGGTCACGAATTTGCTGCAGGAGGCACAATTAAAAGAGAAAATGAACAAGAATTTATAGAATGTTTGAAAAAAAATTTAGAAATTGAAGTAATTAAAATTCAATAAATTAAAAAAATAATAATTTTCCGCAACCTTTAAAACTCTCTTATTTCTTGGCTTTATATGGAATTAAAAGAAAACGATTTAGTTTTATGCGCAGTAGACAGGATAGTTGGAACAATTGTTTTTGTAAAAATAGAAGGTGAAAAAAAAGAAGGGAGTATAATCTTAAGTGAGATTGCGCCAGGCAGAATAAGAAATTTAAGAGAGTATGTTATTCCAAAAAAAAGAATTGTTTGTAAAGTTTTAAGAATCTCGTCGGAAAGAGTAGATCTTTCATTAAGAAGGGTGACTCCAAAAGAAAAAAAACAAGTAATAGAAGAATATAAACAAAAAAAAAGTTATGAAAGTCTTTTAAAAAGTATTTTAGGTAAAAATTCAGATCAGATAATTGATAAAATAAAGGAAAAAGAAAATCTATATGACTTTTTTGAACAAATCAAACAAGATTCTGAACCTTTGAAAAAACTTGTTGGAGAAGAGAATTCAAAAAGAATCTTGCAGATAATCAAAAAACAAAAAACAAAAAAATCTCTGATAAAAAAAGAATTTAATTTAACAAGCACTCGTCCAAATGGATTAGAATTAATTAAAAACTTGTTAGGCAATATAAAAGATGCTGAAATAAATTACCTTGCTGCAGGAAGATTCTCAATAAAAACACTCTCGGAAGACCCAAAAAAAGAAGATAAAAGATTAACAATAATTTTGGAAAATTTCGCAAAAGAAGCAAAAGAAAAAGGAATGGAATTCTCAATAAAAGAAAGATAACTTTTTTATGAATTATCGCAACAAAAAAGTTATAAACTCTAAAAACTTAAAAGAATAATGAAAGTAAAAACAGGAAATTTTTTCAATCATTCGTATTTCAAAATAATGAGGAAGAAATCCAAATGAAGGGTGAAAAATTTTATGTAAGAATTATCGGAATTGTTTTTGATCCAAATAAAAAAAAAATTCTAATTGGAAAAAACAAGAAAGACAAAAATTATAGTTTTGTAGACGGAAAATTAAATTATGGTAAAGATTTAAATGAATCTTTAAAAAAAATCATAAAAGAAAAAACAGGATATTATATCTCTAATTTAGGTTCAATATTTGCAGGAGTTAAGAAAAAAGAAGAATTAGCTATCTATTTTTTATGTGAGATTAAAGAAGGAAGAGAAGAATTAGGAAAAGGAGTAAAAGAAATAAGGTGGGTTAAATCGGATGAGATTGAAAATTTAATTAATGAAAAACTCCCAAAAAAATTAAAGGAATATATCGGAAATATTGCTGGTTAGGAGTTTCTATTATTATGAAACTAAAAAAATGCAAACAATGTAATTCTTACACTTTAAAAGAAAATTGCTCAAAATGCAATTCCAAAACTTCAGATGCTCATTATAAATTTATAAAAATTAGAGATGCTCCTAAAAGTAATATTAATATCGTTAGAAAGAATTAATTAAAGTTTTATTCCTCCTTTAAAAATTTAAAAAACCTTAAAATAAATGGTTTCAAAAAATAAAAATAATTATATGTCTTCGTGAAAATCCAGATTAATTAAAATCTTGGTTTTCTTTTAACATGACATTCTCTGCAATAAACAGGTTTTCCTTCTGTTGGCTTAAATGGAACTTCGCATTGCTTCCCGCATTCTGAACATTTTGCAGGATGCATTTCTTTTGGTCCAAAATTGCCTTGAGGTCTATCTCTTCCGCCTGATCTGAATCCGCCACCGCTTCCTCTGTCGTTAAATCCGCACATTTGTTTTTTCCTCCTGTAATTTAGAAATAATTGGGATTTATAAATTTTATCTATTTTAAAATAACTCTCTATTTAGGAATCATTATAATTTCTTTTTTCACAATTTCCATATCTTTCTCCCAAAGAGGCGTCAAATTTCTTTTGTAAATAATTGCAGCAGGATGAAATAAAGGAATCAATTTAAACTCAACATTTTGGATTTTTACAAATTGTATTTTACCATGAACAGAAGTTATCCCTGGCTGTTTGTCCATTAAATCCACATTTCCTTCAGAAAGAAAAAACTTAGTTGCATAATTTCCTAAACTACATACAACTTTTGGTTTAATAACTGATATCTGTTTCAATAAATAAGGCGTGTGTTTCCTAATCTCTTCAGGATTTGGATTTCTATTCTCTGGAGGTCTGTATTTGAGAATATTAGTTATATACACATCATTCAAACTTAGTCCTACTTTTTCTAACAATTTATCTAAATTCTTTCCTGCAGCCCCAACAAAAGGAAATCCTTGCTCATCCTCCTGCCTTCCAGCTGCCTCTCCCACAAAGATTATTTCAGCATTAGGATTACCCTTTCCAAAAACCAAATTTTTAGCAGTTTCTCTTAAAGGTAAATTTTTATCGTCCAACGCTTCTTTTTCAATCTTCTCCAATTCGGTTTTATTATCCATTATAAAAAAAAGAAAAATAAGTTTTTAAAACATCCTTAACTAAGAATTATAATCTGCCCTCATAGTTCAGCCAGGATAGAACGCAGGGTTGCGGACTCTGTAACCGAGGTTCAAATCCTCGTGGGGGCATTTTGTGCTGTTGTTAAACAGCATTTAAAATTTTGATTTGAACCTTGGTGTCAAATCCCGAGCGACTTTGATTTTTGCTATCTTTTAAAATTAATTTCAAAAATCGGGGTCGGGAGTAGTGGGGGCATTCTATAATATTTAGCGGAGCTAAATGTTTATTGATATTTTCAGGAATTCGAATCGTAGATCTTGAATCCCGAGCGTTTTGGCTTTGACAAATTTTTATTTTATTTATTAATCACAAAGACAAAGCGGGAGTAGAGCGACTTCACGAGATATTATTGCGAAGCTAAACTTGGAAAGTTCGAGCGAGCATTTTGCTCTTGACTAATTAGATTAAAATAAAATAAAAAATAACAAGAGTAAAGTGCGAGTAGGGGTCGGAAGTAGTGGGGGCATTATTTATTAGATTATTAAAACCAAAAAGATTTAAATACTATAATTAGTTATAATTAGTTATAAGATGTCAACAACAATACAAATTTCAGATAATGTAAAGGCAGTTTTAGATAAAATGAAAATGATGGAAAGAGAAACTTATAATAATATAATTGAAAGAATGATTGAAGATGATTTAGAAATAAATGAAAAAACAAAAAAAGAAATAGAAGAAGCGAGAAAAGGAAAAAGTATTTCTCACATCGAAGTTAAAAAAAGATTTGGTTTATAATGTATAATATAGAATGGAAAGAACATGCCTTGCAAAATTTAGAAAAACTTGAAAATTTAATAGCAAGAAGAATTATAAAAAAAGTTGGAGAATTATCTGAAAATCCTTTTTCTAAAGATATAAAAAGATTAAAGGGAAGAAAAGATTTTAGATTAAGAATCGGAGATTATAGAGTTATTTTTTCTATAGAACAAAATACGATACAAATTCTAAAAGTTGGACATAGAAAGAATATTTATGATTAATCCAAAGAAAAGAATAAATACAAAAATCTATTCAACAAAATAAAATAATTAAAACTATCTCTTTAGAAAATCTTAAAATCCGTAATGCCAAATTCTGGTCCAGGCCCAATGGAAGCAATAAACGAATTTTTTAAAAAAAATAAAGATTTTATTGTAGATAAAACAAAAGAAAAATTATATATGACCTTTAATCCAAATGGATATTTGAAAAAAATAAAATAAAAATAATGACATCCTCCACACCCTAAAGGTTTGACGCTGATGCGTCAAATCCTCACTTC
>JBBTBN010000025.1:0-29052 GCA_038043645.1 Nanobdellota archaeon | reverse complement strand
TTTATATTTTGAAGCAACTTCTGCAATTTTTTCTGCTCCTTCTTTTCCATATCTTGCAATAATATAAGAATTTTTTTGCAGTTCAATTAAATTTTGTTCTTTTATTTTAAATCCAAATGGAACGAATTTTACTAAAGGGTCATTTTGTTTTAATCTTTGAACTAAAGAATGTTTATCCATTGCTAATTCTCCATTTATAATTTTGGGATTAATTTCTAAAATTACTCCGTTGCTTATTTCTTCATTTGATTTTGGAAGATAAAGATTTCCAGTGTACTCCCAAAGCCAATTATTTTTTAGAATTGAAATTATTTCTGATTCTTTTTCTCCTTTTTGATTTTTCCAAGCATCATAAACTAATGACGCTGTTTCAGCAGAATTTGGTCTCTTTAATCCCACTTTATCTATTTCATTTGCAACATTTTCATAAGTTCCTTTAAATGAAGGATAGTGAAAACTAAGTTCTCCTCCTTCATGAGGAACAGTTAAATATGATTTTCCTATTTTTGCTTCCATATTGATTTTTTGTTTTATGTTATTTAATTATCTTTCTAAATATAAGAAAGAAAGGGAGAAAGCAAAATTATAAAAAATAAAAAATAAAAAAAGCAATTAGTAGTAGCTTTCTCCAAATTCTTCAGATTGTTTTGGATTTTTTCTCATAATAGCAATTAAAGCACCTAACAATACTAGGAAAATAATCACTAGTATAATTGTTAAAGCAACAATTGAACTGCCTTTAGCTGATCTGCCGTCTGCTAAAACTTCAAGCTTAACAGTATCAACAAGTTCCTCACCAGCAAAAAGATGTACATCAAACATGTAATCTCCTTTTGATTCAGGGGTTGCAGATACGATAATAGTCTTAGTTTGTCCAGCTGGCACAGAAACTAATTGCACGTTTGAGCTAGTTGTTAAATCTCCGTTAGATTCAGTTACAATTCTGAAAACTCTTAATTTGTCTGTTGGGTTAGCAATTACTAACTCAAATTCAGTTGCGCTTCCAACTGAAGCAGATTTTTTCATGTCTACTACAACAGCATTGCTTGAAAATTCATTTTCTACAGCAACTTGTTTAGATTGGCTAACACTAAAATCATTATTGTAAGCTTTCACTTCAAAAGTGTATAAGCCTGCTTTAGCGTCAGATGGTATCTCAATTAAGAATCTTTTCGTTACAGTGTCATCATCATACTTGTTTTCAATAGCTACAAGATCCCCAAAATAAGAAGATCTCTCAAGACCTAATGCGCCAATTTTCATAGTTACATAAACATCATCAAGTCTACTATAACCAGTATTTTTCAACACAACATCTACTGAATAAATTTTTCCAGCTTTAACTGATTGCGCAGAGTCTATTGACATTATTGCTGCATTATATGAAGGTCTTTGTACATTCAAACTGATTTTGTCGCTTTCTGTTCTAAAGTCGCCATTCCAGATTTTTACATCAAGAGTTAATTCATCACTAACTTCATCTTGAAGTTCGTAAGGAACTGTTAAAGTCAATGTTTTACTATATTTTTTTCCTTTTTCAACAGTAAAAGGAGCAGTTACTGCTTCCTCATCAACTTTTGCGCCTTCAAGCTCTAATTTAAGCTTGACATCTGAAGCGCTTTGCAACGCTGTGAACATAACTTTTACAGTTATTGTTTCTCCAGCAACAACAGCTACTTCATTTCCAGATGCAAAGACATCATCAATCTTAATTTGATCAATTGTTACAAGTTCTGATGCACCGGCACTAACAAAATTGTTAGCAACTAAAAGAATGCTTGCCAATGCAAAGAAAAAAACCAATAGGTTTTTTGTATTCATTTTTATCATTTTTTGTTTAGTTGTTTGAAAACATTGTTTTCAATATAATGTAGGAGAAAAAGTCCTTTATAAACTTTATGGTGACAACATTAATTTTTAATTTATAAGTAACTTAGTGTTAGGAGCATTTGGTGAAGGAGTTTAAGGGTAAAAATAGCAACGGAAATATGGATTTTAAAAATCAAAAGCTAAGCAATTTAATTTTGTCGCTTGTTGCTGCAAAATTATTTGCTACAATTATTTGGCATCCTGCTTCTTCTGCATCTAAAAGAATATTTTTTGTAACAACTCCGTCAATTATAATAATTTTTGGTTTGTCTTTTATTTTTTCAAGAGATGCTCCAAATCCTTTTATAGAAATTGTTTTTATTTCATTTAATTCAGAATCTAAAATAAGAACTTTTCCTTTTCCATAATTTTCTTTGAATAATTCTTTAAGCTTAGATTTTTTTTCTTCATTTAATTCAATTTTCTCCTGCTCTTCTACAGATTCTTCAAGGCTTTTACTTTGGGATTCTTCTCTATCTCTAAAGACATATCCTCTTCTTAGATATTCTTCTACTGGAATTGCTTTTCTTAAACACATTAAAACTTCTTTTCCAGCAAGTTCTTCAACTTCTTTTCCATCTGGCGCAATTATAATATCCTTAATTTGCGCATTATCCAAAACATTCTGAATAATTAATTTTCCTCCACGATCACCATCAACAAATAAAGTTAATTGTTTTTCTTTTCCAAGTTTTTTTATTGAGTCTGGAAGTTTTGTGCCGTTCATACCAATAACATTATTAACGCCCACTTTTAACAAATTTATAACATCTGCTCTTCCTTCAACTACAATAATTTCTTGTCCAGATAAATCTCCGCACGGAAGTTCTTCTTCTCCATATTTTTGAATGCTGTCTGTTCTTCGGGATTCTTTGATTTCTTTTGAAATTTCTCTTGAATTTGAAGAACCCTCAATTGACTGCATAAGTTTTTTTGCTCTTTCTAAAATGTAATCTCTTTTGCTTCCCCTCACATCTTCAATTCTGTCTATTTCTATTTGAGAATCACACGGACCAATACGTTCAATTGTTTCAATAGCTGCGCCAATCAATGTTGTTTCAGACTGGTCTAAAGCAGTTGGAATATGAATTTTTCCGACGGTCATTTTACCTTGTCTTTCTAAATCAACTTCAATTCTGCCGATTTTTCCTTCTTTTTGCAGTTCTCTCATTTCCAAGTCTGCGCCAAGCAATCCTTCTGTCTGACCAAACAAAGCTCCAATTACGTCGGGCTTTTCCAAAGCGCCCTCAGCTGTAAAATTCGCATGTATCATATATTTTATTGATACGGGACTTATTTTTGCCATTTTTATTTTTAATTTAAATATATTATTTAATTTAGAAAAATATTTATTCTCTTTCACAAGTTTTAGCCAATACTAACCGAATGTGAGCAGTGATTGTGATTAATAATAATCAATGATATTCTTCTAATACTTAAAAGAAAGAAAAGCAGTTTTTAAATGTTTGCGGGGATTTTTGGGTTCTGTTGAGACGGGGTGGATAAGTTTTTCTTATCCCTAAAAAATTAAATCTAAAAAATAGATAAATATAAATAGAAGTTACACATTAATTTATTATGAAAAACAATCCTTACTCCTTAATTTGCAATAGATTTTTAAACTTAATTAGTTATAAGAATATTATGAAAAGAGGTAGCCGAAAAGTTTAAAAGATGGATTCTGAAAATATTATTATGGAAACAAAAGAAAAAAATCCCAAAGTAATTAGTATAAATATTATTAGGGGTAGTGAATTGAGTGAAGTAACAAGAGCAACAAGGGGGATAAGTAAAGATGATTTGGTTGAAGTAAGGGTAGAAAGAAATTCTCCAGCAGAACCAAAAATTATAAAATTTGAGAAAAACCAATCTCCAACTATGAGATTTAAAGAAGCATTAAAAAAAGAAGGATTTTTAGGTAAAAAAATTATTTAATTAAATATATAAACTGCCTCTTTCTAAAAATTTAATGGATGATAAATGTGTATTTATTATAGATGAAGAAATATTAAATGAATTTAGTCTTTTGAACTCATCTGGAGAAGAATATTATGATGGGGAAAATGCACAATTATTTTTTGAATATCTTTCATATAGAAAATATAATAGAAAAGCATTCATGATACCCTCAATTTATAAAAAAATAGTTTCTAAATTAACAATAAATGATGGAGAGTCTTTGGCTTATTTTAAAAATTTAGTTGAAGAAGGAGATATTGGAGAAAGTCCCGACACCACAGAAGAACAAGATACACTTTCATTATTTGAAACACTTTCAGTTCTGTATGAAAGAGTTTTTATAATTTCTAATAAATATGAATCAAATCCAAAATTCAAAGATAAAGCAGTTCTTAATATGGATAAACTAAATAAATATCTAAGAGACAAAAAAGAATTTATGAACTATATAAAGAATTCATTTTATGGAGAGGGGTATTAACTTTTTCAATAAAAAAGAATTAACTCTAACCTTTTAGAAATTTAACAAAAGAAAAAATTATAAAGATTATCGAGGAGAACTCTTAAAGAACTCTTCTTCTGAAACATATTCTCCAGAGTTTATTCTTTCCAATGCTTCAGATAATTTTTTAACTAATGTCTTATTCATGAGAATAGCTAAAGTTCTTTTTAATTCCACATTCTCTTCTCTTAAATTTTCCATTTCAATATTCATAATATCTATTATTTCCTATTATTTTTAAATGTTGCGGGTTTTAGTTGGAGTTATAAAATTAAATCAGAATTATTTATACAAAAACTCCAAACCTTCTACTTCTTCTCTTTCAGGCTCTTTTTGTTTTTGTTCTGTAAAAGTTCTGCCTTTAAATTTATTATACTGGGGCATCATTCCGAGGGTTAAATAAAGTTTTAATAATTTTTCTTTTATCTCTGTTTTTTCTGAAATGGGAATTGTAGCCATTTCAAGCATTCTTTCATAAACTTTTATGGTGTTGCTTCTTTTGTTTTCTTTCATGCCTTTTTCTGCTTCTTGATTGTAAAATTCTTTTAAAGATCTTAAAATTTCTGATCTTTCCGAAGAGCTTGACTCACGCAAACATTTTCTGGCAGTTTCATCTGCTCTGTCAAAATAGCCGGATTGTATATAATTATTAACTGCTTTAAGAAAATTTTTTAGTTTTTCTGGACGCAAAACGCACATTTCTCCGACCTTTTCATAACTTATTGCAGAATCAAAAAACATTCTTCTTTTTTCATACACCTCTCCTAATTTTTGATTTATAAATCTCTTAACATCGATAGGAATGCCCGGATTTGTTTTCAAAAATCTCGTCAGATTATCAATCTGAACATATTCTCCCCATTTAGAAACTTCTTTTTCAATTTCAGATTTAGTCATCTCTTTTGTTAGTCTTTCCATTTTATTTTTACTAAATTGATGTTTATAAGATTTATCATTATCTAATACATCATAACTTCAGTAAACCCGAGATAAGTTTTGAATAAAAATAAAAACATTAAATTTATATAAACCTCTTTATTTCATCTTTTATGGTTGATTTAAAAACAATCGGTTTCGAAATTCTTACTGAAAAAACTAAAGAAGAATTTCAAAAAATTTGGGGAGAATATTCTAAAAAAATTGAAAACAAATTAAAAAATGTTGAGTCTGTGAAAATTCATTTAAAAGAACACAGCCCTGGAGGAAGAATAAAATTCAGCGTTCATGCAATAGTAAATTATTCTGGAAAAATTCTTGAAGCAGACGCTGTTGACTGGGATTTAAAAAGAACCTTTCATAAAGTTTTCAATAAAATAGAAAATGAAATTGAACATACTTTTCATGTAAGCGATCAACGAGCGACTTCGCGAGATTAAATCCCGAAGGCAAATTAAAGAAATCCGAGCGGGGTCGGGAGTAATAAAAATTAATAAAATAGAACGAGTAGGAACAATAAACACAAAATTATTTAATAAATCTCATGAAACCTAAAATAATAACATTTATAATAATCTTAATTATTTTAATAGCAGGAATAATAATCATGGTAAAAAAAACAGAATCAACAAGGGTAAAACTTGAAACAAATTATGGAGACATTGTAATTAATCTTTATTCTGATATGCCGATAACTTCTGGAAATTTCAAGAAATTAGTTGAGAACGGTTTTTACGACGGAGTTATTTTTCACAGAGTTATTGACGGATTTATGCTTCAAGGAGGAGATCCTCAAGGAACAGGGATGGGTGGTCCAGGATATAATATCAAAGATGAGTTCACCCATTCAGGCGGAAATAAAAACAACAGAGGAACAATTTCAATGGCAAATTCCGGTCCAAATACGGGCGGAAGCCAATTTTTTATAAATTTAGTTGATAACAATTTCCTCGATGACAAACATCCTGCTTTTGGAAAAGTGATTGAAGGGATGGAAGTTATAGACAAAATCGCAAAAGTTGAAACAGATGAAGAAGACAGGCCTTTAGAGGAAGTAAAAATTGTGAAAGCATATATTATATAATAAAAATCTTTTTAAGAAAATATAAGAATAAACAATTTATTTAGAATTTCTAACAGATAAAATTATAGAAAAAATAAGTGAGATTAAAAAAAAGATCCCAATTATTCCGTAGGGCATAAAAATTTTAGAAGATGAAACTTGCCAAATAGAAATAATAAGCCCTAATAATCCCACAACTCCCAAAAACCATAAACTTGAATTATTTTTGTATTCTTTTGCGGGCGTAATAATTTGTTCAATTAATTGAGGTTGAATTTCAGGGGAATTATTTTCTGAAGATTCTATTTCATTTAGCCTAATTTTTCCAAGTTTAGTCAGGACAATTTTGTGTTCTCTTTCTTCAGCATAGCCTTTTTGAATGACAGCCTTAATAAGAGAATTTCCAGGTTTATACCCGAATTTATCCAATACAGCATAAATTTCTTTAGGAGTATAAATGAATTTTAGAAGATCTTTAGCCTTTGACATATAAAAGAGAAAAGATTACATTATAAAAAGATTTATGTTCTTAAAAATAATCAACACATTTAAAAACCAGTTTATTCTTTGTTTAAGATGGATAAAGATATAGGAAAAATAAACAAAGGAGAATATCAAGGAACAGTAACAGACATTGTTATTGGAATCAGAGAATATAATGGAAAAGTGGGTGTTGATATAAGAGAATTTGCTTCAAGTGAAAAATACACCGGTCCAACAAAAAAAGGATTAAGAATTCCAGCAGAAAAGTTTCAAGAATTTAAGAAGATGATTAATTCAGTAAAAGATGAGGATTTGAAAGCAACTGAACCAAAAGAAGATTCTGAAGAAAAACCAGTTAAAAAATCAAAGGCGCAAGAAGAATTGCCGGATTATTAATTCTTATTTAAATTATTTTTCTAATACTAATAAACTATTTAGATAAGTTTTAAAATTCTTTATTCTTAATCCGTTTATGACTAACTCAATCTATGAAAATAAAAGACCTTCCACAAGAAAATAGGCCAAGAGAGAGATTTCTTAAACATGGTCCAGAAACATTAAGTGATGCAGAACTTTTTGCGATTCTTTTAAGAACAGGAACAAAAGGAGAAAATGTAATTGATATGTCTAATCGTTTAATAAAAGAATATGGTTTAGACAAATTATTTGAATGTTCATTAAAAGAACTTCAAGAGATAAAGGGAATTGGTCCAAGCAAAGCAATGCAGATTTTGACTATTGCAGAAATAACTAAACGATGTAATTTATCTAGAAAACAATTAAAGAAAATAACCTGTGCAAAAGATGTTTTTGATTTATTTCATGAAAGATTAAAAGACGAAAAACAGGAAAATTTCTATGTATTGATGTTAAATAATAAAAATTATATTTTTGGTGAAAAATTAATAACAAAAGGGATTTTGGATTCTGCAATTATTCATCCAAGAGAAATTTTCAAACCGGCAATAAAGAATTCAGCTTCAAAAATAATCTTAATTCACAACCATCCTTCTGGAGATCCAAACCCAAGTAAAGAGGATTTAGATATAACTAAAAAATTAATTGATGTTGGAAAACAATTAGACATTAAAGTTTTAGATCATGTAATAATTGGAAATGAAAAATGGTGGAGTTGGATGGAAAAAAGTTAAATTAATTTTTCCAGTTCCTTTAATCCATCGGTTAATTCTTTGATTTCTTTCTTAGTTTCTTCAATTATTTTTTTACTATTTCTGTAATTTATCTTTTCTTCTTTTTCTTTTTTGTATTTATTAATCGATAAATCCCAATCATTATTTTTTATTTCTTGAATTGGCGCAAAAAAATGTTTTTTAAATCTGTCTTTATTATCTTCTTTAAATCTTTTTTCAAAACTTGTTAATATATCTGGAATATCATTCTTATCTGGTTGCTCTGTTCTTTTATCATCCAAGCTATAACCATCTGCTTCCATATCATAAAACCAAACTTTTTCTGTTGGTTCTCCTTTTGTAAAAAATAAAACTGCTGTAGAAACTCCCGCATAAGGTTTGAATATTCCAGAGGGCATAGAAATTATAGCATCTAATCTGCATTTTTCTAATAAAAGTTTTCTTATAGATTTGTGAGCATTTGAATTTCCAAATAAAACTCCGTCAGGGACAATAACTGCGCATTTTCCTCCAATAGATAAACAATTATACATTAATTCTAAAAATAAAAGTTCTGTCTTGCTTGTGCTTATAGTAAGTTCATCTGACTTTTCACTTTCATTTATAGAACCTTTAAATGGAGGATTAGCTAATATTAAATCATAAGTTCCGTTCTCATTATATCTTTTTGATAAGGTATCTTCTCCTTTAATTTGCGGATTGTTTATTCCGTGCATTAACAAATTCATCACTGCGATTCTTACCATTGTTCTATCTATATCATAACCATATAATGATTCTTCATCTAACAATTTCTTTTTTTGAGGGGTTAATGTGCTAACTCCATTTTTTTGATTTGTTTTTAAAATATATTCATAAACATTTACTAAAAATCCTGCAGTTCCGCAAGACGGATCTAAAATCCTGTCGCCGATTTCTGGTTTAGCAAGTTCTACCATCATTTGAATTATATGTCTTGGAGTTCTAAACTGGCCGTTTTTACCTGCAGTTGATAATTCGCTTAGAAGATATTCATAAATATCTCCTTGAGTATCTTGATTTTGTTCTTTAATATGCAAATCATTAATTATATTCACTGCTTCAATTAAAAGTGATGCAGTAGGTAGAGAAAAGCTTGAGTCTTTCATATATTTAGAATATAATGAATCTTCTTTTCCTAATTCTCTCATAAATGGAAATACTACATCTCTTACGTGCGCTAAAATTTTATCAGAAGAATATTCGCTCCATTCTGACCACCTGCAATTTTTATGCCCTTCAAAAATAGATTTAAATTTAATTCCTTTAAGAGTTGCATTTTGCTGGTCTAAATTATCTTTATCTTCCAGTTTTTTCATAAAAATTAAATAAGATATTTGTTCAATTGCTTGAAGAGGATTACTAATTCCCCCGCTCCAAAATTTATCCCATAGTTTTCTAATTTTTGATTTTAATTCTGATTCTAACATTTTTTATATTTTTTTAATCTTAATTTATCTGATTTTAACTTTTTTAATTCTTCCCATAATCTTTTATTTATTTTCTTATATTTATTCAATATCCTTTCATTATTAAATTCGCAATAACACATTCCGCAACTTCCGTTGCTGATTTCTTCTAATGTTTGAGTTTCTGTATTTAATGCTCCACATTTTGGACAGATGTAATATTTTTCTTTGAAATTTTTGGGTTTATTTTTGAGTTTCATTTTTTCAGTATTTTTCTTATCTCTTCATTAAATTTTTTTGCTCTGTTTAGGGAAGTTTCAGCTTTGCTTTTCATAGCAATTTCTCCTATTTCGTAAGTAAATCTCGCTCTTTTTTCTTTTTCATTAGAGTAATCATTTATTATTTCTTTTGCCTTTTCCTGAGCTTGCGAAGGAAACTTGGAATTTACTTTTTCTCTTCCCAATATTTCAGAAGATTCTTCCTGCGCATTCTCGAAGTCCTCAATAAAATGTTTTTCTAATTTTCCATTAGAATAAAAATAATAGACAAGCGCATTAAAAACTAAAAAATGAACTGATTCCTCTGCTTTTATTTTGACCCCGATGCTTTCTAACAATGCTCTTGCCATATAAAACATTGAATAATAACTTGAATTTATCACCCACAAAAATCCGTTAAAATTAGGCATTCCGAGGGTGTTTTTGGTTTTTTCATTTGTTGAAATATCAAACAGAACTTTTGCAGAGTCCAAAGAATCTTTTGCATTTTTAATAAAAAAATCAACATACTTTGAATCTTTGGTTTTCAAAATAGTTCCAGAATTTATGCTTTTAATTGCATTCTTATTTGCTTCTTCTATTTTTTTATCTTCTGGCATTTGACAAAATTTTATAATAGTTTTCTCCTCCAAAAACTATCAAATGTTTATTTAATGATTCGTTTAAAATATTTGTCTGTTCTCTTTTTGAAAACATTTCATAAGCGCTTTCTTTGCTTAAAACATGCGAATCAATTTTAAATGAAAAGTTAGAAGCAATATTTTTAATAATCTTTTCAGTTTGTTCGAGCTTGGTTTTGTTATTGAGGATAATTATTATATCCAAATCATTAAATTTCTTTTTTTCAACAAAAGAACCAAATATCAAAAAGATAAAAAAATCCTCATTTATTTCTTTCAGGCAATCTCTGATAAATAAAGAAACAGATTTTTCTTTTTCCAAAGAAGTTTTAGTTCTTATGGATTCTATGAAAGAAAGTTCTGTTAAATTTTCTTTATAGTTAAGCGAGAGCAACTTTTTTTCATCTCCGAGGATAAATCTATTTTTTAGTAATTCCTGCATTGAACGATGAATTAAAGCATACGGCTTTTTCAAAATTCCCGCAATTTCATTTATACTAAATCTTTTTTCTATTTTTGAAACAAATACTTTCATTATTTCTGTTTGTGTTTTTGTCAGCATTTTTAGGTTATATCTTTTTAGTTATAAGATTATATCTTTTTAGTCATATTTAAATATTGCGGTTTCATATTCCTTTATCCTTTAACTCCCCTCTAAACGCTTTCTGCATTAAAGAATTAAATAATTCCTCAGAATTTTGTTTAGTTTTTTTAACATTTTGTTTTAATTTTTCAATGTGCTCAACTATCTTTGAGAATTTTTGCTGGAGAGGAATGGGAGGGAGGGGGATTTTTATAGATTTAATATCTTTGTTGGAAACTGCGGGATAGTTTGCCCCCTTGCATTTTCGTATTAAAGAATTAACAAATAAATCTTTTTGGGATGTATAAAATAGATATTCAGGCGTAAAATTTTTATTATCTGCTCTCAAAATACAAAAACCAGTTGAACATATTTGATTATCTAAATTTGCTGGAACTAGAGCAACTGCATTTAAATTAGGTCGAACTGTTGACACCAAAACATCTTTCTTTTTTATTTGTTGTCTTGCTCTACTTGGAGCTTCTTTTCCAATTAATTTATTGTAATTAACGATTTGTTTTCCTTCACTATCAACAGAGGCTATGTCCACATAATAAAAATTACTATTTGGAAAGTCGATTATTGGATTTTTAGTATCTGTTTTTAAGATTCCACCCCCTATCTTAACTTCTTCAAACCCTTTATTATAAAACATCTCATTAAAAACACTTTTCAAATATTCATCAAGCAAATCTCTTGCATTCTTGCCTTTTTGTTTTAATTTTTCTGCTTTTTCTAAAATTGAAACTATTCTTTCTTGTTCTTTTAAGTTGGGGGTGCCGTTGGAGAATGGAAGAGATATTCGTATTTTCTCAAAATTTCCTTTAGTAATGTGTTTCATAGTAGAACCATGGGCATTTTTCTTCATCTCTTCAATTTTCGTCTTTACCAAATAAAACAAATATTTTTTATCAATTAATTCTATTTTTTCATTAACTTTGAATATGTGCTGATTTAACCAGCCCTCTTCTTTATTCCAAATAAAAACATCAAGAGTTGCAGACCAAGAAATTAACAAATCTCCTTTTTTAACAAGATATTTATCTTCAAATTTTTTAGTCGTATAATTTGGAGAATCACTCGAGCCAGTTAAATCTTGAATACGAATAATTAACTTGCCCCTTTCTTCCCATTCTGAAGGCTTAAATGCTCTTCCGTTAATAAATTCCGCTACTTCTCCAAGTTCAACTTCTTTCCATTCAATTTTATTAGTTTGTGTTTGTTTCATTTTTCTTTTTCTCTATTAATTATTTTTTATTTCCAAAAAATATCAGACAAGCCAACAACAACAATCCAAGAGATGTAATGGCTTGATTCTGATTCTTTTTTTCAACATTTGAGATAATTAAATCATATAATCTTTTAATTTCTGAATTATACTTTTTCTTATTAGATAAATCCAGATATTTTATTCCGTTTATAAAAGCTGTAGGTTTTGTTCCATCTAATAAAATTGGAATAATTATTGTACTTTTAACATTATTTTTTGCAAAACCTATTTCTTGTTGAACATAATTTGATGAATCAGAATTAATACTATAAAAAACCAAAAACAGATCTGATTTCCTTATTTCATTTTCAATTTCTTTACTAATTTCATCACCAATTTTTAAAGAAGAATCAGCAAAGAAGATTTTTGTATCTCTGATATTTTTGAAACTATCTAAAATGAGTTTAATCTCTTCAATATCTTTTGAACTATAACTTACAAAAATATTAAAGGTCATTTTATTTTCTCTCCAAATTCAATTTTATTTTTTTGTGGTTTCATTTTTCTTCTTCAAAAGGACTTTTGTAATGTCCAAGTATTTGATTATGCCATGAACTAGCCATTCTTTTAAGCGCATTAAGAGGGTTTTTAGGATACTCTATCTCTGATGAAGAAATAGTGTCTACCTCTATCTTTTGTGATCCTTTATTTAATAGGCTTATTGCATGTTCCAATTTGTAGTATCTAGCAGGCTCATTATTAATAAACCAAAAATAAGCTGAGCAATCCTGAAATTCAATTATGGCTTTATCAAAATCCTCTCTAAATTTGACTTTAATGATTTTACCCTCTTTAATTTGCCTTTCCGCAAACTTCAAAAAAGCTTTAAGATATAAACAAAGAACATTTCCAATATAGAGTAAAGCAAGATGATATAAGTCAGGATTATCTTTTTTAATGTCTTCAAAACCTCCCCTTCCATAATTGTTTCCATGAATAAAATCAAAAGAGTTAGCGGAAGGATGTACAAAAGTACTCAGGAAGTTATAATGAACCCTCGCTCTCTCAAACTCTGCCTCAGAGATTAACTCATTTAACAAAAGACTTTCTTTAACTCCATTAGAGAAATTAAAAAAATATTTTAGTTTCTGGTGTTTTTCTTTTATTCTTTTAGAAAATTCTTCATGTCCTTCAAGACCAAAAGATGAAGAGTTTACACCAAGATAAGCAACCTCTGAATCATACTCTTTAAAATTAAAATAGTACCATGGCATTATCTCGCCTCCTCCATTAGTCAAGTTTACAACGCCATCAAAAACCATTTTAATCTTTTTCTTTTTTGGCGCTTTTATCTCTAGAATATGTTTCCAAGGTTTTTCTTCTTTTTTTTCTTTTAATTGATTTAACCAACTCTGATAAACTTTTTTGGCTTCATTATTATCACTAAACTCATATTCAGAAAAATGCTTAATCCCATTCATAGTTAGGTTAATGATCCAGAAAGACTCAAATGCCGTTCTTATCAACGAAAATGAAGATTTATAAGAATTTTTTTTAAGTAAATCAAATGCCTCCATCAATGGAATAATTTGATGATTAATCCAAAGTCGATAATCATAATGTTCCTGATGACCTACCTCGCCACTATCAATAGAATCGGAAAGTTTTTCAAATTGTAAAAAAAGATTAGATACTGCTTTTTCTAATTTCTCAAATTTCATCCCTCCCCCTCCAACTTCCTCTCTTTCAAAATCTTAAAACCGAAACTTTTATATATTATCATATTGTGTATTTATTGTAAGCGAACCGATTCCGTAAAATGCTTGATTATTCAAGCTGACCAAGCTTTATGCTGTGATTGGTTGGGAAGATCGCTAATCGCTTACTTTTATTTTTTTTCTAATTCCTCCCATACTTGTTTAATTAAATTATATTTTACAGAAATGATATTAAGTTCTTTTCCTTTTGCCCATCTATTTGGTTTTAATGCTTTTTTTCTATAAATATTTGCATAATTATGGGCAAGTGAATTTATATTTTTTCCAAACAATTTCCTAAACTCAGTTATATTAATTATCTCAAAATCAACAGGTCTTAGTAGTTTATTCAGAACTATCTTTACAATTTCAAAATCTTCATCATTGCAGATAATTAATGTTTTAATTTCTCTTCTAACATTTTTTACTAATAAAAAAATGCATATCGCATAAAGTTTTGCAGAATCTTCATAAATATTTTTCTTAAATAAATTCTTTTTAATAAGCTTAACAAGATTTCCCTTTAAAGCGCATCCATAATGGATCTTGTTTTCTGTCGCAACTAAAGCAACACCAATTGTTCTTTCTTCATAAATTCTCCCGCTCATATCTACATGAAAATTATCTTTTTTCATCCCCCTTCTCCCTTCAAATCTTTATCATCAACCCAAACCCCATTTACTTTAGTTTTATTTTCCCAAAGAGTTTCTTTCTCCCCCCCCAAAATCTCACCAAACTTTTTTTTTATTTCTTCTCTAATCATTTCTCTTAATTTTGCATGGACACTTTTTTTCTCTGTTTGACACAATTTTACAAAATTAACAAATTCTAAACGATATAATTTAGTAGAAATTACTCTTCTCTCTTGTCCTCTTAATGGATTTTTTTTATTTTCCATATAAAAATTAGAAACTTAAATTATTTAAATGTTTGCTTAAATCGGTCTACTGAATTTTTGTCACTTTTTGTATAGATTATGAACTTTATGCAAAGTTTTTTATATGGTAATTTATTATTATATTTGATAGTAACGCGCTTTAGCGTTTCGCAGTTTACTGCTTGACAACAAAGGACTTCGGCTCTTAGAGCCCTGGTTACTATCTTTATTTTTTTACTAATTTTATTAATTCTTCTGAGTTTAAATTTATTTGCATATATCTTTTTAGCTTAATTTTATCTTTAGTTCTAAAAGTCTTTCCAGCTTCATCAATTAAAGACGGCTTTTGAAATTTTGTTGAAACTATATTCTCTAATTTCAAACTAGGAATAAAAGAGCAGATATTTTTGTAAATCATATCTTTTATTTCATGAAAATGTCCATCAAAATCATTACAAATTTGAATATTCACATCTTCCAGATATCTTAGGTCTTTTATTGCCTTTTCCAAAAGTTTTATTTGGATAGCCGTATGAAACCTTAGTCTAAATCTATTTTTCTTTTTCTTATCTGAATCTGCTTTGATGTTTAATGAATTCTTTTGATATTCATAATTCAAATTATCTTTAATCTTTTGAGATATATTCACTCCATAAACTTCTTTTTGATTAAGGACTAAAACAATTGAATAATCCTTCTCAAATATATCTCCTCCAGATTTATCTAATTGAAATAATGTTATCATTTTATTTCCACTTCAACTTATTACACCTTTGAACAATTACTTCAAGCTGTTCTTTAGTAAAAATATCTAAAGGTCTGCCATCTGCTAAAGGATGTTCTGCAAAATTCTTTAATTCAATATGTTTTGTTCTAACAAAAACTTGTTCTAATAATCTTAAAAATTTTAATTGCTCAGAATTATAATGTTCATTTTTACCTGCTACATATTTATCAAACTCCCACTTAATCATCTCTTGAGGATCAGGCAAATTTTTTATTTCTAATATTCCTCTTAAGAAAAGGACAAAATCTTCTTCTTTTTGAATATTTTCTATTGTCAAAGTAGGTTTTAATTCTTTTAATTTTTTTTCAATTTCTAAAAGCTCTTCAGAGGTAACTCCTTCTCCCTCTTTAATCTTTTTTAATAATCTGTTGCTATTAACAAAATATTGATAATCTGGATCTTCCTTTACCTGCATTATTTCTTTTTCTACTTTCAAAACAATATCTGGAGCATGAATATATAACATTTTTTTCCTCTCAGGTTCATAAAAAATCATTAAAGGAGCAATATCTCTAATTAAAAAATCAACATCTTCAAATGTAATTTCTTCCCAAAATGGTTCTTGTTGAATTTTTATTAAATCATCTTTCTTTTGTTTTATTGCATCTAAATTTTTATCCCAGATTGATTCTACTCTTTCAACTACAAATTTTTCTACATTTCCAATTTTTTCTTTATCATTTTCTTTAATATAATCAAATAATTTAACACATTTAGAAATAAATCCGTAAACTTTAGCATTTTGAGAGGGAGTATAAATTAATAGGGGGGCGATTTCTTCTCTTAATTCTCTAACATGTTCTTTTAAGTCAAATTTAGAAGAAACAATTTTTTTTATAATTTCTTTTTTTTCAAGAACTAATGGAGATTCAAGATCAATTTCTTTAATTGTATTTATAATTTGTTTTTCAATAATTTTTTTTTCTTTTTCGTTTAATTTTTTCTCTAAAGTATCTACTTGTTCTAAAAATATTCTTGTTTTTGCATCTGTTCCAGAAGATTTTTGTTTAGACATATCTAATTTATGTTGTTGAACATTTGACCATTCTCCAAATTTGAAATCTAATATTAAAAAATTTTCTTTTATATGTTGCCCATCTTGATTTGGTGGAAGCCATTCTTTATATCTACAAGCAGAAATACTTCTTGTTCCTCTTCCAAGCATTTGCCAAAATCTTATTGATGAAATAACTGGTTTAACAAAAACTAAATTCATAATCTCTGGAACATCTATCCCTGTATCTAAAACACCAACAGATAAAGCAATTCTTGGACTATCTCTTTTTATAAATCTCTTAACTTCATCCATATAACGAGATTTATCTGAAGTAATTACTTTTACATCCTTAGCTAAGAGTGGATAAAGTTTCTGAAATAATAATTCTAATGCTTCTGCATGTTTTACACTTGCGCAAAAAAATATACTTTTGCAAGGTCTCTTGTCATCAGATTTGTAACATCTTTCAATAAATTCTCTTATAATCAATTCGTTTGTTTTTTCATCAGTAAAAAATCTTTCAAATTTAGAACCTGGCGTCTGAAATAATTCTGAATCTTCTTCCTGTAATTTTAATGCTTGTTGCAATTCTTTACTTAATTTCTTTCCTTCAATTCCTAACGATAAAATTTTTGTTTCAATAATATCAGCTACATAAGGAACTAAAACTCCATCATTTACAGCAGAGTCATAATCATATTTAACTGTTGGTTTGTTTCCCTCGCAATTAAAAAGTTCAAAAGTATCCTTTTGTGGAATTGTTGAAGGTGTAGCAGTCAACCCTATTTTAAGTGCATCAAAATATTTGAAGATATCATTATTTTTATCATAATAAGATCTGTGAGCTTCATCAAAAATAATTAAATCAAAAGCTCCTGTCCCAAATTTTTCGTAGAATTTTCCTCTTGGTTTTTGTGGAGACATTAAAGTTTGAATAGTTGAAACATAAAGTCTTGCTGTATCTGAATAACCTTCTTCATTTAATTCACAGACAGGATCATCTGGGAAAAATTCTTTGAAACCATTTTCTTTAGCTTGATTTCCTAAAGAAATTCTGTCAGTTACAAATAATACTTTCTGAACATAATCTGCTTTTCTAAGCGCTTCAATAATTGCCATTGCAACTCTTGTTTTACCGGTTCCAGTAGCCATATTTATTAATGCTTCTCTGTGTCCCTTAGAAAAATGTTCTAATACTCCTTTTACTGCTTCAATACCTCTCTTTCTATCTACTATTCTTGAATTAATTTTAATTGTAGTAAGATCTTTTCTTTTCTGCATAAGGCTAACAATTCTATGCAAATCTTTTTGAGAAAAAGGAAGTTTTACTTGTCTTCTTCTATCTAAATCATCAACATAATACCATTTATCCCCATTTGTTAAAAAAATAGGAATTTTTATTTTAATTTGTTTTTCAATATCATCTCTATAAGTTCTTGCTTGAATTTCTCCTTTTTCAACACTAACTGAAGTTTTTTTTGATTCAATTATTGCAATGGGGCTTCTATTTTCATCTAAAAGCAAGTAATCTATAAAACGATCTACTCCTCTTTCAATTCCTGCTTCACGACTGACATATTCTTTTGTGTTAAAATTAGATTTTACAGGATTTAATTCTTCTTTAACATAACTCCCTTTGATTTTCCATCCGACTCTTTCTAAAACAGGATCAATAATCTTTTCTCGCGTTTCTCTCTCAGATAAATTCGCCATAAAAAATCCAAGAAAAACAAGTATAAAAAGTTATTTTTTAATAATTCTTATTTCAACAAATTATATCTTTTTAGAAAACCTTTTAATCCTCTGTCATTCTTATTTATCATGACAATCCGCCAACCAATTGTAACAGTCTGCGGTCATGTAGACCACGGAAAAACTTCAATCCTCGACGTGCTTAGAAACACATCCATTCAAGAAACTGAAAAAGGGGGAATAACTCAAAAAATTTCTTTCACAAGTTATCCTGCAGAACAGCTTAAAAAAACCTGCCCCTTAATTGAAAGCTCGGGAATTAAATTAGACATTCCGGGTTTTTTATTT
Organism: Nanobdellota archaeon; assembly: GCA_038043645.1. Lineage (GTDB taxonomy): Archaea > Nanobdellota > Nanobdellia > Pacearchaeales > GW2011-AR1 > JWKY01. The sequence goes on along the minus strand of JBBTBN010000025.1, from coordinate 10,513 downwards.
ATTGACACTCCAGGACACGCCGCATTTACAAATTTAAGAAAACGCGGAGGAAGCTTGGCTGACTTAGCAGTTTTAGTAATAGATATAAATGAAGGAATAAAACCCCAAACAGCAGAAGTAATTCAAATTTTAAAACACAATAAAACTCCTTTTTTAATTGCGCTAAACAAAATAGATAATATTAGTGGGTGGCGAACGCCTTCACGAGATGAAATCACGAAGTCAAATTTGGAAAATCCGAGTGAGGGCGAGAGTAGCGTAAATTTGAAAATCGGATTAAAAGAAAATATAGAATCTCAAGCAATGAATATTCAAAATACTTTCAACGAGAGATATATGACCATAATCGGTTCTTTAAATTCATACGGATTTGATTCAGATTTATATTATAACATAACAGATTTTACAAAAAGAATTGCATTAGTTCCATGCTCTGCAAGAACACAACAGGGAATTCCAGAATTAATAATGATGCTCTGCGGTTTAAGCCAGAAATATCTTGTGGATAAATTAAAATTAGGAGAAGATGCAAAAGGAGTGGTTCTTGAAATTAAAAAAGAAAGATCCGGAAATTATGCTGAAGCAATTCTTTATGACGGACAGCTTAAAAAATCAGATCAAATTGCGTTATCAAATATCGACGGAAAACCTCTGATTGCAAAGATTAGAGTGTTGGAAGAAATTGAACCTTTAAGCGCAAAATTCAAACCAAAAGAAATAGTTCAGGCATCAACTGGCTTAAGAATGCAATTAATTGTCGGAGAAAAGGATGAAATTTTTTCAGGAATGCCTTTTGAAATTTACAAAGATAATTTGCAGGAATTAAAAGAAAAATTTAAGAAACAAATTTCTGAATCTATAAATTCATCGCTTGAAAAACAAGGAATAATTGCAAAAGCAGATTCTCTTGGAAGTTTAGAAGCATTATTATTTTTATTAAAACAAAACAACATTTCTATTTTAAAAGCAGGAATTGGAAACATAACCAAAACGGATATAATTTCTGCAAAAGCAAATTTAGAAATTAATGAACTTAACGCGATAATAATAGGATTTAATGTTTCTCTTGACGAAGAAGCTAGTATCTTGCTCACGGGAGAAAAAATAAAAGTCTTGACAAATGATGTTATTTACAAATTAATTGAAGACGCTGTTGAATTCAGAAAACAAAAAGCAAGAGAAATTGAAAAAACGCGTTTAATGGAACTTGCTTCTTTATTTAAAATAAAAATTATTCATCAGTTTGTTTTTAGAAATTTAAATCCTGCAATTTTTGGAATAAGAGTTGAAGCTGGAAAAATAAAAAAAAGTTTAAATTTAATTGATGAAAAAGGAGAAAAAATCGGAAGAATAAAAAATATTCAATCAGAAAAAAAATCAATAGAAGAGGCGACAGAAGGAATGGAGATTGCGGTTTCAATTCCAGGAGTAAATTTTGAGAGAGTTTTAAAAGACAAAAATTATCTTTACAGCGATATTTCAGAACAACATTTTAGAAATTTTAAAAAAAATAAAGACTTGCTTTCTTCTAGTGAAATGAAAGCTCTTCAGGAAATTGCTGAGATAAAAAGGAAAGGAAAGGAAGATTGGGGAAAATGATTTTTGAAATAGAGAATATATATCCATAATCTTTAAATACTTTTTAATCATAAAATTTAACATGGGACATTATGCAGCTGAGATGGGATACCAACCTTTTCAAGAAAGGATAAAAGAAAGAGACGAAATAAATAAAGAGATTTTTAAAAGAATAAATGAAAATGATTTTATTCCCAAAAAAGGAATGAAATTAAAAGAAATAACTGATGCAAACCTTTTCTCAATGGAAACTTCTATGATTTATACTTTAATGGGAAAAAATCTTCCAAAAACTATAGTAAAAAGAATAAAAAAAGATAAAGAAAAAAATACCCTTATCTCTTTTATCACAAAAGAAAAAGCAAAAACATTAAAAAAAAGATCCTCTAATATTCCTTGGAATAATTCTTTCTATCCGTTTATGAACGAATGGTATGACGCTCGATATTTTAAAGAAATAAATTAATAGTAAAACAAAAATCACGAAACAACAAACTTTTCCAAATCTCTTATTTTTATAGCAGAATTTAAATCTCCATCTCCTTGAACAAAAATATAATCTCCAACATGGTCAAGAAAATTTAAATTTTTTTGTTTCATCTCTTCAAACAAATTCTTGTATCCTCCTGTAATTTTATCACTTATCTCATTAACAGCAACCCCATAAATATTAAAAAACTTTTTTTTGCCTGAAGAAAATTTATCTAAATAAATATATGAATAAATTAAGTCCTTTGCATTAGAAAGATCATTCACACTTGAATTTAAATATCCTTCAAAAGTTTCAAAATTTTCTAAAAAAGAATCAAGATTTTTAACATTCGCAGGAGATAAATTTTTTCTAATTATTTCTGAATTATTTCTTAAAAGAAAAAGATCGGCATCATTTTCCATTATTTTTGGATAATATGATTCAAAAAGATTGCCCTGAGTAATCATAGGCCGTATTATTTTCCTGTCTTTGCTTTCTAAAGAAACATAAATGCTCCTAAAATGATTTTTTAAATATCTAAATGAACCAATAATTTTATTCAGCTTTTCTTCACCAAAACTATTTTTAATTTTATTAAAATTTTCATTAAGAAGATTGTTATCAATTCTAAGAAAATTTTTAGTAAATTGATAAATTTTTTCATCTCTTCTGACAAAAGAATAATCTGCAAAAACCTCTTTCATATAAGATTTAAGATATTGTAAAAAAGCAAAATGCTCTGACTTATTATTTTTAGTTTCATTATCTATTGTTTCTAATTCGGGATTTATTTTAAATGCAATGTCCTTAGTCCAATCTTCTAACGGCAAATAAAATTCCTTAACATTTTCATATTCTCCAAAATTTGCTTTTTTAAATCCAGCCCAATTTAACAATTCTTTTTTCTTGCTGGTAAATCTTTTTTTAAAGATTTGCAGTTTATCCTGCCTTTCTTTTGACGCATATCCATAATAAGGAAGATTTCCATTTTTTTTAAAATAATTAAACTCATGCAATTTATTCATGCAATTCGTTGAAAAAGCAATCTCGCTCAAAGTAGAAAAAGGCAAAACATTTTTTATTTTTGAAACTAAAGGCAGAAAATTAATTCTCTTCACTATTTCTTGCGTTACATCTAAATCCCCGCAAGAATAAAATAACATTTCATCAATAGCTTTTTTTCTAATTTCTTTTGTCTCTCCGACTAATCTCTTAAGTTCAGTAAATCTTAATTCTTCATGAGTTTGTGATTTAGAGAAATCTATTCCTAAAAATTGCGCAACATCTGCTAATTTGTGGCTGGTATCAAATCTCTTTTGATTTAAATACGGATAAAAAATTTTTGAAAGCCATAAAGTATCGAGATAAACCATATCTTCTCTAAGTCTCTGCAAGAAACTTCTTACAAAATCCCGTCGAGGTTTAATTTCTTTAACAGCAGGATCATAAATAAGTTTATTTTCTTCTGCTGCAAATCTTAATTGAGTTATATCATAAACCTGATTATGGCCATAAGAAATAATTGGTTTTCTCTTGTGCAAAGAATCTAAAAATCCTAAAATTAATTCTTTTTCACTTTTAAATTTAAGAATTTTAAATCCATTATATCTCTTGCGAACAATTTCGTCATTTGAATCAATAACATACATTTCCTTTTTCTTCTTTTTTCCTTTTCCCCAGATTGTCCCAACATAAGAAACTTCAGAACTAAAATTTTCATCATACAACTTAACTTTTCCAACTTCTTCAACTTCAATAGTTAATTTCTCTTCTAAATTTTTTATAATTCTCTTCCTCTTTTCGTGAATCGGTTTTTGCTTTTCTTGTTCTATTTCAGGAAGTTTAAAATATTTTTTTTCAGCTTTTAATATATTCTCTCTCCATCTAATTTCTCTTTTTTCAAAATCTTTTTTCCATAATGGTTTCTCTATATCAAGAATTACATAAGGAAGAGTGTTAAGTTCTTTTTCAGACAAAATCTCTCCAAAATTTATTCCAGATAAATTTTTTAATTCCAATTCTTTATTTTCCTTAAACAATTTTTCAAGTTTACTATTAAGAATAACTTTTCTTTCTGGATAAAATCCTCCAAATCTTAACAATTTGTCATAATTTCCTATCTGAAAATAATTAGAAAGTTTGTTTAAAAGATCTCTATCATTTGGAACCTCTATGCTTAAGACATCAAATTTTCCTCTTGACTTTTTGTGAATAGTTAAATCTTCAAAATTATTTTTTCCTGCAAAAGAACTAAGAATTTCTTTGCTAGTATTTTGATTAATAAATTTTGTTGGAACTTTTACACTTTGCTCAACGAAAACCTTAACATTTTTTTGTTTTGAAGAATTAGAAATATATGAAAAATTTAAAATTAAGCGGTTTTTCCGCGTTTGTTTTCTTTCAAATTCTGCAAAATTATTAATCCAAAAACCCATATGGATTTAATTAAAAAAAAGGTTTATAATAATTATTATATTGATGAGCAATCTTTAAAAAGCTCTCAAATCATTAATTCTTATGCCTTTCAAAATAAATATCGGAACTAAAAACGGAAAAACATATAAGTTAGAAACAGAAACTAAAAGTTTAGAAGGAAAAGAACTTCATCAAAAAATATCTGGCAAAGAACTTGATTTAAACTCTGAATTAAAAGCTCTTGAAGATTATGAATTTGAAATAGCTGGCGCAAGCGACAAAGCAGGATTTACTGCATTAGAATCTGTTCCCGGAACTGGTTTAAAAGGAATTTTATTAAGTTACGAAAAAGGAATGAAAAAACGTTCAAGACGCGAAGGCAAAAAAAAGCGTTCAAGTTATACTCCAAAAGGTTTAAGATTAAGAAAAACGGTCAGAGGAAAAGTAATAAGTCCAGACATTGTCCAGATTAATTTGAAAATTATTAAAGAAGGAAAAACATCTTTGGAAGAAATTTTCCCAGAACAAAATAAACCTAAAGAAGAAGTTAAAAAAGAATGATCTAAAGGGCATAAACAAGATAAAATGACAAAACCAAAAAATCAAAATTTTAACAAAGCTGAATTTGAAAAACAAATAAAAATTTCAAAAAAAGATATCTTGGTTAAAGGAAAAAGAGTTAATTTTGAAACTCAAATTAAAAACTATTCTCTTTCTGAATTAATGTATGGAGATAAAAATCCTCAAGACAAATATGCGGAAGTCTGGGAAAATTTTAAAAGAGCAAAAAATATTGAAAACATTAATAGAATTCAGGAGATAGTCTATCAAAAAAGGCCACTAAATGTTATGAGGATACAAATGAATGAAGAACTAAATGAGAGATCATCGGGCATTTATAAAGAAAAATTAGATTCTAAAAATTTAAGCAAACCATTCTATAATAAAGTAGAGAATAATTTATTAAATTATTTCAAAAAAATTCAAGAACCAAAATATTCTCCTCAAAAAATTAAAATTTTAAATTAATTAATCCAATCTTTTAAAAACCAATTCCTTGCGATTAATTTAAAAAAGCCTTTATCTATTTTCATATATGGATGATAAAAATCTCCCGGAAATAAATGTCGGAGTTGTTGGACATATAGACCACGGAAAAACAACTCTGCTAAGCAAACTAACTGGAAAATTTACAGACACGCATTCTGAAGAATTAAAAAGAGGAATCACAATCAAGCTCGGTTATGCTGACACTACAATCTACGAAGAAAATGGGAAATATAATAATACAAAAGGAAAGCCCGTAAGATATGTAAGTTTTATTGACAATCCCGGACATGAAATGCTAATGGCTACAATGCTTTCAGGTGCTGCAATTATTGACGCTGCAATTCTTGTTATTGCCGCAAATGAAGGAATAAAACCCCAAACCAGCGAACATCTGCTTGCGTTAGAAGCAAAAAAAATAAAAAATATAATTGTTATTCAAAATAAAATAGATTTGGTCTCAAAAGAAAAAGCGCTGGAAAGTTATAAAGAAATCAAACAATTTATCAAAGGAACTATTGCTGAAAACGCAACGATTATTCCAATTTCAGCGCAACAGGGAATTAACATTGATAAAATTTTTGAAGAACTTTACAAAATAAAAATTCCTGAAAGAGATGAAAAATCCGAACCAATATTTTTAGTTGCAAGAAGTTTTGATATAAACAAACCTGGAACAATAATTGAAAAATTAAAAGGAGGAGTTCTTGGAGGAATATTAAAACAAGGAAAATTAAAAATTGGAGATGAAATTGAAATCAAGCCTGGGCTGATTATTAAAAAAGCCCACGACAAAATATATCAAACTCTGACAACAAAGATTGTTTATTTATATAAAGGAAACCAATCAATTAATCAAGTAACTCCAGGAGCAAGCATTTCCATTGAAACAGCTCTTGATCCAATCTTAACAAAATCTGATTCACTAACAGGATGCCTTGTTTCTCTTAAAGGAAAACTCCCAGAAATAACCCATAGTGTAAAAATAAAAACAAAATTATTCAAAGAGGTTTTAGGAGCAGAAGACAAAAAACCTGTTGAACCAATAAAAACAAAAGAAATGCTTATGCTAAGTGTCAACACGACAATCACCGTCGGCATTGTTGAAAAAATCAAAAACGATCCATTAAATGGGACAAGTGAAATAGAATTATCTTTAAACATTCCAATAGTTGCGCTAAAAGGAAACAATGTCGGAATTGCAAGAAATTTAAAAAGTCATTGGAGATTAATTGGTTTTGGGGAAATTGTATAAAAAAATATATAATTAAAACAATCCTCGTCAGAAAATCATCTCAACAACCTTTATAACCATTCTTCTTTCTCTCTCTATATGACAATCTATTCTCATTCGCGTTTGTCCACATTTGAACAATGTCCTAAAAAATTCAAATACAAATATCTTGATAAACTAAAACCTGAAATAGAAAAAACAATTGAAACGCATTTAGGAAGCGCAGTGCATAAAACTTTAGAATGGATTTATAAGAGCGTAAAAGAAATGAACAAAGACCCAAAAATAGACGATATAATTATCCAATATACAGAAGAATGGCAAAAAGAATTTTCTGAAAATATTCTGATAGTAAAAAAACAATTTACTGCAAGAGATTATTTTAATAAAGGAATACAATTTTTAGTAGATTATTATTCTAAACACTCTCCATTTAAAGACGGAACAATTGCATGCGAAAAAGGAATACTAATAGAACTGGAAGAAGGAGAATACAAAATTCAGGGATTTATTGACAGACTTGTTTATAATTTAGAAACAGGAGAATATGAAATTCACGACTATAAAACAGGAAATCTTCTGCCAAAACAAGAACACTTAGACCAAGAAAGGCAGTTAGCGTTATATTCTATTGCTATAAAAGAAATTTACGGCAATGAAAGAGAAATTCTTTTAGTATGGCATTTTTTGGCGCATAATAAAATAATGAAATCAAAAAGAACAAATTCACAACTTGAAAATTTAAAAAAAGAAACCATTGAATTAATTAAAAAAGTAGAATCCACAAAAGAATTTCCAAGAAATAAGTCAATGTTATGCAACTGGTGCGAATATAAAAATATTTGTTTTAAAGAGGAGGGAGAGGAGAAGGAAAAAAGAGTTCTCTAAATAATATTTTTGAAGAGATTTTAATAACTTTCGGGTTTTTCAATATCTTTTTTCTTAATTGTTTTTCTTCCAACAAGCCTCGCATTTCTGATTATCTCTTCAACTTCAAAAATTATCTTATTTTCAATATTCTTTATAATTAAATTAAGAACACTTTTTCCAATTCTAATTTTCCTTTTTTTGAATTCGTTCTTAATTGATTTTATATTAATTATCATTTTAATAGTTAACCATTTTTTAAATTTTATATCTATGTTGTTAATCATTAACAAACGCTTTTTTCTTGAAGTATTTAATCTTCCACTTTTTCATAAAATCCTTAAATATCTCCTCTTTTTGAACATTAACCATAAAACTTCCTTGTCCTAAAACAATTCCCTTTTCCATGTAAAGTAAACCATCTTTTTTTCTGCCGTAAAGCGCCTGCGCAAATCTAACTTTATCTATTTTAGAAAGATTCTCCAAATTAAAAGAAAAAATAGAAAAGGAATTTAATTTGATTAATTCTGAAATAAATTTATTTTTTTTAATGCTAAAACCCTCGTGAAAAATAGTAAGAGTTATTTTTTCTTCAAAAAGATTATCTGCAAAAAGGGGTTCAATATGGACATCTCTCTTATTGATGTTTTCTTTAATCTCAAAAAGTATTTCTTCAACTTCTTTCAAATTTTTTTCTCTAAACAAAACCAAGATATCTAAATCATTTGGATAAAGTTTATTTTTAAGCGCAGAACCAATAATAAAAATATCTATAACATTCTTTTTTATTTTATTTTTTAAAATATTTCTCAATTTCTGAATCTGTCGGGTATTCAATGCCTGCATGTTTAAATGCCTCCTTTATTTTTTCTTTTAGAAGTTTAATTTCTTCTTTAGTTATCTCTTTAGTATAAGCTCTTCTATAAGTTAAAAATAATGAAGAAGTTATTTTATACAAAAGAGATTCATTCTCTTTTAACATTAAAAATCGTTCATTATGGTCTTTTGGAAAGAGACTTTTTTTAGATAAAATATAATCATTAATAGCAGATAACGACTTAAAATAATTAGAACATGCAACATCATATTTTGCAAGAATTTCAGACATTCTCGCAATAATAAAATAATCTTTAGCCTTCAAAATCAAATTATCCATAAGTTAATGATTAACTATAAGTATATAAATCTTACTATTTAGTTAAAGAATAACAAAAGAATTTCCAAGAAATAAGTCAATGTTATGCAACTGGTGCGAATATAAAAATATTTGTTTTAAAGAAGAGAAAAGTGAGGAAAAATTAGTTTAATAAAAAATACACTCCCCTGTTTGCAGAGGATAAAAAATTGAGTGAATAGATTAACCACTCACCTCAAAATTGTTATTGCAGCAAAATTTTTCTTAGCGAATCGCCTTGATAAAATCTGATGCGAAGCAAATAAATTCTGCGAAAGCAGAAAAATATAAATTAAAATATTAAAAAAATAAAATAAAAAATGTTTTGTCTTAATTGTTAACTAAAATCTTCTCGGACTTTTTTTGTTATAACAATCTCTGCAAAAAACCGGCTTTCCTTCTGTTGGTTTGAATGGAACTTCGCATTCTTTCTTGCATTCAGAACAAGTTGCTTTATGCATTTCTCTTGGCCCGTCAAAACTTCTTCTAGGTCCTCTGCTATCTCTGCCACCGCCTCTGAAACCGCTTCTGTCAAAATTTCCCATTGTTGATATCCTCTTTATAATACTATATAGAAAAAGTTGCCTTAATCTATATTTTAATAAAAGAGAAAAAGCAGGTATTTAAAGATTTTTATTTGAAGATTTTTATTCAAAGGTTTATATCCAAAAAAGAAAACAAATTGTAACCCTGCCTTGTAGTAAAAATTTATAGTCAAATTTCGAGGGATTTAAAAAGAGCGAATACTTAAAGAGAATATGGTTAAAACATTGTTAGATATTGCAGGATGTATCAATCTAAATGGAGGAAATTTATCCTCTCAAGAAAGATATACTCCAAAATCTACAAGTTATCAAGAGAACAATAGTGATTGCAATGACAATTGTAATTGTACAGATTGTCCTAGTGATTGCTACTGTACTGACTGTAATGAAGGATCAGATTCTGATTAATATTCTTGAAAACTTATGATAAATACATTTAATGTAGTCTGGCTTGCACTTACATATAATTGTAATAATAAATGTAGCTGGTGCTATTCTTCTTCAAATACTCTTAAAGAGAAGAAAATTCTTGAAAAAAATAAAATTATACCTATTTTAGATTTATTAGATAATTTGAATATTAAAAGAACAATTTTAATTGGCGGAGAACCAACAATTTATCCTTATTTAGATGAAGTATTATTTGAACATAAAAAAAGAGGAATTAAAACAGGATTAGTTACAAATGGAAGAATTCTATCTAATAAAGAGTTTTCAAGATCTTTATTAGAAAAAGAAGTATCTTATTTAACTGTATCTATAGAAGGATACGATTCAAAGAGTCACGATAAAATAACTAATATTCCTGGAAGCTATTTAGAGAGCATAAATGGAATTAAAATTGCAAATGAAATAGGGATAAAAGTCTCTTCAAATACAGTTATTTCAAAAGAAAATTGTAATGATTTAGAAAAGATATTAAATTCATTAATTTCTTTACCTCTTAATACAATAAGCTTTAATCTTTGTGGACCATGTTTAAATAACGAGAATAAAGATTTATTAAATCCTTATGAAGCTTCAAAATATTTTAAAAAAATATATTTATATGCCCAAGAAAATAATAAAAAAATAAATTTAGTAACGCCCACTCCTTTATGCTTCTTTGAAAAAGAGATTAGAAATGAAATGACATCCTCCACACCCTAAAGGTTTGACGCTGATGCGTCAAATCCTCACTT
>JBBTBN010000024.1:0-9138 GCA_038043645.1 Nanobdellota archaeon | reverse complement strand
AATAATATCAATTGATATGAGTATTTAAATCTTCTTATTACTGCGTCTTGAATTATCTTATTATTAAAAAAATCTTTTTCATTTAAGCCTTTAATATAATTTTCTATATTCTCAATGCTTTCTTTAATATCATTAATAAATAATTTATAATTTCTATTCATGTTTTAATTGAAACTTCCTCATTTAATATGGTTTCTTTAAGTTCAGGTCTTATTGTTTCATATTCTACTAAATCTACTTTTTTCTTTAATTTTTTTTCAAGTTCTAATTTAATTCCAATAACATCATATAAACTCAAACGAGAATCTAATTCTACTAAGATGTCAACATCGCTTCTTTTTTTTTTGTTCTCCTCTGGCATAACTTCCAAATACTCCTGCTTTAGCAATATTATATTTTTTTAAGACAGGAGTTATCTTTTTTCGGATTTCAATTATCTTTCTATTCATAAAACCTTTAATTTTTAGAATTTTTTAAGTCTTTTTAAATTTAAAACAAATTAGATAAACCAGAAAACAAATAAGTTTATAAAATTCTTTTTCTTAAAAAAATCATGCAAAAAAAGAGTTTGTTATTTTTAATTTTTGGAATTTTTCTTCTCAGTTTTGCAAGCGCGCAAATTTATGGAAATACTCTTTCTGGAATGGGAAATATTTTTGATTCTTCTTTGATTATGTATGGCGGAGCGTTTATAATTTTCTTTGCATTTATAAATTTTCTTTTAGGAAAATCTGTTTTCAAGGGAGATGAAGCAAAAACAACAAGAGCAGTAATTTCATTTGCAATTTCAGCAATGGCTGTTTATGGATTATCAACAGGAAATTTTCTTTCAGGAATTGGAACGGGTTATATGGGCAATTTCTTTGTAGGCGATATTTTGCCGACAATAATAACAATAATTTTCATTGCAGGAATTGTTTTTTTCATATGGAAATGGGGATTTTCCAATGTTCTAATGGTTCTCGGAGCAGTCTCAATTATAATAAGTCTGACAGATTTAGCTTATGAAAAAAATGTATTTTTTGTTTTAGGAATTATTCTTTTAGTGCTCGGACTTTTGCTTAAATTTAGGAAGCCGAAATGGTCTGAAAAAAAATTTAATGTAACTCTTCCAAGAACCGTATTTGGCAGAGAAAGAGTCCAAGTATATGAAAAAACAAAAAGAAACATTTATGATTTATCACAAAAATATGAAGCTTATAAAATGACAATATTTAGAACTAATTTAAGCCCGCATCAAAGAAGAGGAATGTTAAAAGCAATGTATATAATAAGAAATCAATTAAGAAAATTAGGAGCGAATCAACCTGGTCAGGCGCCAGAACAAATAGAAGCGACTCTTAGAAATAATCGGTTAATATAAAACCATTTCTCAAACATAAATATCAATAATTTTTGCATTGACTTTATAATGCTTCAAAAGTTTTACAATATCTTCTCTATGTTCTGCAGGAATCATAAAACTGCTTTTTCCTAATTTATTGCCCTTAAAAATTTCAATTAAACCCTTATATCTTTTTCCTTTGGAAACAAAACCATAAATCTTATTTAAAAAAGCCCCCCGATTTTCCCCTATTTTATCCCAATAAAAAATTATATATTTTTTTCCTTTAACACCAGAAGCAATATAATCTCCATAAAGGACAATTCCAGTACTTTCAATACTTTTTTTTAAATCTTTCCAATCTTCTAATTTGCCTATCAAAACATTTATTTTATTATCAATCCCTTTTGCCTTAAATATTAAAGCTTCCCTGCTTTTATAAAAATCATTTACTAAATTAATTATCTCATTCTCAAAACCCTTAGATTTTCTTTTAACCTCTATAAAAATATCTACGTCGCTGGATTTCTTTGCTTCTCCTTTTGCGACTGAGCCAAATAAAATTATGTTTGAAATATTCTCTTTTTTCTTTAAATGATATAATAAATAAGAAGTAAAATAACTGGCATAATTTGTAATCATTTTTCAACTTCCTTTTTTAAATCCAAAAACAAATTTATTTGCTCTCCTAAAAAACCTTCAGAAACAATTTTTCCATAAGCTAATTCATTTCTTTCTTTTTCAATTTCATATACAATTTTTAACAAATTATCTAAATTAGAAATATTCTCAACAGGGCAGACAATCTGATTAGAAATTAATTTTTTAACATTTTCTGGTTTTTTCTTAAACCAAAGATGATTTATCTTAGCTCCTGATTTTAAAACATCTTTCTTAATTAAATACTCTTCAATTAAATTAACACAACCTAAAGATAGAGAAAAAGCCAATCTTCTTTGATGCGTTTTTAATCCTCGAGGATCTTTTAAAGCAGAATTTATTTCATCTAAAACTTCTTTAATAATTTCATCTTTCTTGTTTTCCATTTTAAGACACTTATCTTAATATATTTAAGACATTTGTCTTTATAAACTTTTTGTATTTAAGACATTTGTCTTTATAAACTTTTTGTATTTAAGACATTTGTCTTTATAAACTAAGACACTTGACTTAATTTCTAAAACCATTTATCCAAACCTTTCTGCTTTTGTTTTTATTTATACGAAACGTATCTTTGTGAGCATTTATGGAAAATTAAAACCATTTCTCAAGATTTTTTTGTTTTGATTTTTCTTTAGATTCTCTTAATCTTTCTAATTGTTTTTCAATTCGTTCATCTGAAAAATCATGTTCCTTAACTAAAATTTCTTTTATTTTTTCTTCATTAACTTCTCTAAATATAAAATCAGCATTTTTTACATTTGGCTTGTGAAACAACTCAAAAATTTCCTGCCAATCAAATTTATCTTCTTCAGGCAAATTATTAATCTTTTCTTCAAATTCTTTAAAAATTCCGACAGGAGTTTTAAATTTCTGAACAATTCCCAAAGCTTTTTTCTGGCCAATTCCTGGAATTCCTCGAGGATTATAATCTGTTCCAACTAAAATTCCCAAACAGATTAATTGATCTAAATTAATTTCTAATTTATTTAAAACATCCTGCAAATCAATAACTTCTGGATTAACTTCAATGTATCCGGAATATGTTTTTTTTCTTTGAGAGATAGTTAAATTTCTTATGAGCATTGATGCTCCAAAAAGCAAGCTATCATAATCCTGGCTGACTGCGGCGTAAATTTCACTTTTATGACGGACTAAATAAGCGGCTTCTGCTTCTCCTTCTGAAGGCGCCTGCACAACGGGAATTCCCATAGCCTCTAACAACTCTTTACTTTCTTTTATCATTTCATCATCAAGTCTCAATAGCTGACTGCTGTATCTTTTCATTTCTTCAATATCTTCTTCCTGCTTAGCACTTTCATATTTTTCTTTTGCAATATCTCGCGACTCTTTTCTTTTTTTGTGAGTTTTTAACTTTAACTCCGGAGCCTCTCCGTCAAAAACATAAATTAATTTAACTCCTTCAGAAAGCAATTTAATATTTCTATAAAAAATTCCAGACAAATGACTTGTTATTCTTTTTTTATTATCCATTAAAGGAGTTCCGTCTGGCTGTCGGATTGTAGACAAAAATTGATACAAAGTATTAAATGCATCCACACATAGCATTTTTCCATTTAAATCTGAAATCTTAATTTCTTTTCTCGGAATAATTTCTCTAATATTTAAGCCCATTTTATCTAAAAAATAAAGAAATCAAAATATAAATAATTAACTGAAATGAAGTTCTGTTAAAAATCTGACTAAAAATTTTTTCTTCTTTAAACTAAAAATATTTAAACGAAATTTCTTTTAATAAGATATTCACTTTCAGATATGAAATCAAAAAAAAGAGGTATTTGCGTCCAGACTTCTGGAAGTTTAAATTTTTATCCAAAGTCAAGACGCTCACAAGTTTGGATTGAAACCGTAGTTTATACTCTAATTGCTTTTGTAATACTTGGCGCAATATTGGGTTTTGCAAAACCAAAAATAGAACAGATTCAGGATAAATCAATCATTGAACAATCAATTGGGATGATGAAAGATATAGATAGCACAATTGAAGATGTTAAAATAGTTTCTGGAAACAAGAGAGAAATTGAATTAGGTGTGAAAAAAGGTTCATTAAATATTGACGCTTCCAATGACCAGATAATTTTTGAAATAGAAAGTCAATATGATTACAGCGAGCCTAGAATAACTATTACAAATGGGAATATAAAAATTTATAATAATAAGGTTGGAAAAATAAATAAAATTAATGCAACAATAAATTATGCAGGAAAATATAATATTACTTTTGGCGGTGAAGACAAACAAGAATTATTAACTAAATCATCTGGGTCGTATAAATTATTTATTTCCAACAAAGGTGAAGAAAATAATTTAATAAAAATAAATTTTGAATTTAAATAAAATGTCTCAAAAAACTGATCTAAAAAGAGTTCCCTTTGGGAATAAACAAACCAAAGATATTTTGAAATATCCTCAACCAAGTATAAATTTTTCTCCGCAAATTCCACCGCTTAAAAAAATAAAAGATAAAACAAAAATAGACATAAGGTATTGTTTAATTGCTCCCTATGCTTATGCGCATATTTACTGGGATCCTAAGGAATATGAACTTTTTTATGAAATAGAAGAACCAGAATTAACAATAGAAGAAAAAAAATTAAAAGACCAATTAATAGAAGCGCTAAAAAGTTTAGTTGATTTTGATATTCTTATAGAAAAAGATTTAGAAGCTTTATTAGAATATATTCATCAGAGAGCTAAAATTTTAGCATTTGAATTAAAACTGGATCTTTCATATGAAAGTTATAATAAATTATATTATTATCTTTGCAGAGATTTTGTTGGGATGAATGAAATTGAGCCGATATTGAAAGATTTTTTTGTTGAAGACATTGAATGCAATGGAATTGACACTCCAGTTTATATTGTCCATCGTTATTATAGAAATATTAAAACAAATATTGAGTTTGAAAATTTGGCCAAATCTGAAAGTTTCACAGAAAAACTTGCCCAAAGATGCGGGAAGCATATTTCTTATTCTCAGCCTATTCTCGACGGCAGTTTGCACGATGGTTCAAGAGTAAATGCGACTTATACTAAAGATATCACGAGCAGAGGACCAACTTTTACAATTAGAAAATTCACACAAACCCCCTGGACTCCTCCTCAATTGATTTCATTTAAAACTTTAAGTTTAGAAATGATGGCGTATTTGTGGATGCTTGTTGAACACAAAATGAATATTCTTATTGCAGGCGGAACTGGCTCTGGAAAAACAACTTTACTAAATGTTCTTGCTTTTTTTATTCCTCCAGAAGCAAGAGTTGTTTCAATTGAAGACACTAGAGAACTAAATCTTCCGAGAGAAAACTGGCTTCCGGGAGTTTCAAGAGGCGCAACAGGAACAGGAGAATTTGGAGAAATTGATTTGTTCACTTTATTAAAAGCTTCATTTAGACAAAGACCAGATTATATTATCGTCGGTGAAGTTCGTGGAAAGGAAGCATTTGTATTATTTCAAGGAATGGCTTCAGGACATCCATCAATAAGCACTATACACGCTGAATCTGTTGAAACGGTAATAAAAAGACTTGAAACTCCTCCAATTGAACTGCCCCCGACCTTGATGAATGTATTGGATTGTGTATGCATAATGGGACAAGCGATTGTAAATAAAAATGAAACAAGAAAAATAAAAGAAATTGTGGAAATTATTAATGTTGAAGAATCCGGGGTAGCTTTAACAAATACTCCTTTTATCTGGAATCCAACGGACAATGAATTCTATTTTAAAAAAACAAGCAAGATTTTTGAAAAAATTGCTTTAAGATATGGAAAAACTAAAGAAGAAATAGAAAAAGAATTTAGAAAAAGAATTCAATTATTGTATGCTTTAATACAGCAAAAAAAATATGGATTTCATGAAGTTCAAGATATACTTAATGAATATCATAAAAATCCTGAAGGAGTTTTAAAAAAATTTGGAATATTATAATTTTTTCTTTCAAATAATTTAAAAACTCTTTTTACTCATTTTTGTAGTGAGAAAAACAGCCAGTTACTTTAAAGGGGAAAACGAAAGTCTTAAAAATGAAATAAAAGTCTATATTTTGGGACTTAAGTCTTAAAAATGGGACAAAATAAAAGTTTTCAATAAATCTCTTTTAAAATGGCATTGATATCTAAAGAAAATCAAATATTGGAATTATTTTACGAGAATCAAAATCAGCGATTTACTATACGGGAAATCGCAAAGACAGCTAAAATTCCTAGGACAACTGCACATAGGGTTGTAGAATCATTAAAAAAACAAGGATTAATAAACAAAGAAAATTCTGTAAATGAAAATTTATTGTTCAAGACAAAAAAAATAAATTTTTTCATAGAAAAAATTGTTTTTTCAGGTTTGATAGAAGAATTGATAAATAAACTGAATCCTTCCTGCATTATTCTTTTTGGAAGTGTTAGAAAAGGGGAGTCCATAAAAGAAAGTGACATAGATTTGTTTGTAGAGAGCCAATTAAAGAAACATATAGATTTGTCTAAATTTGAAAAGAAAATAGGTCACAAAATTCAATTATTTATAGAGCCAGAGATTAATAAACTCCAAAAGAACCTTTTTAATAATGTTGTAAATGGAATTAAAATTTATGGAGCATTTAATTTAAAATGATTGAAACAGAAATAATGAGCTGGAAAAAATGTGAAATAGAATTTATAAGGAAAGTTGAAATTGATAACGAGAGAATTAATTCTATAACTAAAAAAGCTTTGCAAAGATTAGAAAGAGCAAGAAATACAAAGATTTCATTAGAAAACGTTTCTTTTGTTGTTGAAGATTATTATGAAGTTATGAAAGAACTTCTTGTGGCTTATTTATTAAAAAATGGAATGAGGTCTAAAAATCATCAATGTTTAATCAGCTATTTTTACAAACAAAATCCTAATAAAGAAAAAGAAACTTATTTAATCTCTCAAATGTCTTTTTTTAGAAATAGACTTGGATATTATGGAGAAGATATTCCAATGGGGTTTTATACTAAAAATAAAGAAGATTTTGAAAAGATAATTAAATCCATTTTACAATTAATTAAATAAGATGAAACACAAACTAATAATAATTTTGATTCTTTTAGGAATGTTTTTAGTTACACAATTTATTGGATTATACGTCGTCAATCATTATTCGCAAACAGGAAATGAACTCCCTTATGGGATGGAACCTCCAAAAGATGTTGACCCTGTAAGTTTTTTTCCTTCAATTATTATCGCATTTATTATCGCAATAGTTTTATTTTTTCTATTGACAAAATTTAAAGTAGAATTTATTTTAAAACTTTGGTTTTTTATTGTGATTGTCCTCGCTTTGGGAATTTCTATAAATTCTTTTTTCCCGGCATCTAAATATATTCCTATAATTGCTTTAGCAATTGCTCTGCCGTTTGCCTTAATTAAAATTTTTAACAGAAATATTTTAGTTCATAATGCTACAGAATTATTTATTTATCCAGGTATTGCCGCAATTTTTGTGCCCCTCTTGAATATCTGGACAATGATTCTTTTGTTGATTTTAATTTCAGTATACGATATGTGGGCAGTCTGGAAATCTAAAATTATGCAAAAAATGGCTAAATATCAAATCAACACCTTAAAGATATTTTCAGGATTTTTTATTCCATATTTCTCAAAAAAAGACAGACAAAAAATTAAAATGCTAAAACAAAAATATAAAAGTTCACAGCTTAAAAAAAAGAAAATTAAAGTTAACATAGCAATTCTCGGCGGAGGAGATGTTATTTTTCCGATAATCTCTGCAGGAGTTATGTTAAAAACTTTAGGAATATGGCCTGCAATTTTTGTAATTTTAGGAGCAGGCCTTGGACTTAGTTATTTATTATTTTTTTCTGAAAAAAAGAAATTTTATCCGGCAATGCCGTTTATAACGACGGGAATATTTTTAGGAATGCTTGTTAGTGTGATTGTTTTTTAATCAGTCTTGTTAAATAAAATTCTATAAGCTAATTTAAATCTTTGAACAAAAGAGGGTTTTGATTTATTTATATCCTCTTTGTTGCTTAAATAACAATGATACAAAATGCTATTTAATGTAGTCGGTTCAAGAACAATTTTAGTTAAATCCCAGAATAGATCCTGATTTTTATCAATCAATGCATAAAGATCTTTCCCACTCTTTTCATTATGATGTCTCCCAAAGTAAGGGTTGAAAGTTATTTTTCCTCTTTTAGGGTCTATATCTTTAATTTTCCCAATATACTGCTCACTTGTTCCAATAGGATGAAAAATATAAAATTCGTTAATATATTCTTTATATATTTCTTCTTTTAAAGGAAGACCGAATTTGTTTGGATTATTTTTGTCAATCATTCTTTAAAATCTAATATTTTCACCTTTTTAAATTTTGTGTGTTTCAACTTCAAAAAGGTAACAACCGAAACATTTATAAATAGTATTTTCTAAGTAGTAACAAGTAAAAACAAAAACAGAAAAATAAAATGACAAACTTAATTAATAAAATAAAAAACATTGGAAATTGGATTAAAGAAAATCCAAAAAAGATGATTGCAGGAGCAGGTTTAGCTGGACTAATTGCTATAACTTCAATTAAAGATAATGTGCATTTTGGCTCCGTTGCGCTAAATAACCCTCAAGAAAATCATTATGTTTGGGGGATTATACCAACAACAACCCTCGCTGGAGAAAATTCAAGAGGAAATATTTATACTTTTGGTTTACTTCTAAGAAATATTCTTAAAGAGAATTCTCAACTAACTGGAAATATGAATGCATATAGTTTACTTGTAGGAAGAAATGAATTAAGAAATAATTCACAAATAACTGGAAATATGAATGCATATGGTTTATTTGTTGGAGGAAATAATTTAGGAAATAATTCACAAATAACTGGAAATATGAAAGCATATGGATTAGTTGGTGGAGTAAATAATTTAAGAAATAATTCTCAAATAACTGGAAATATTTCCAATAAAGGATTTTTGGTTGAGAATAGTGTCGCAGGTTTTTCATGGGGTTCAAATGATGTTAAAGGATTAGAAAATTATGTTGTAAAACAGGAGAAAAAATAAAATGACAAACTTAATGAACAAAATAAAGAACATTGGAAATTGGATTAAAGAAAATCCAAAAAAGATGATTGCAGGAGCAGGTTTAGCTGGGCT
>JBBTBN010000023.1:0-9118 GCA_038043645.1 Nanobdellota archaeon | reverse complement strand
GAGTAGAGCGATTTCGCGGAGGACCACCAACAAGGGTAGCAAGAAAAAAATTTACAATTAATAAAATTAAATAAACGAGCGGAGACGGGAGTAGTACAGGCTCATTAAATTTAATTTATATTTTAATCTTGCGATAGATATTTAATCTTGAACCACATTTATTTTTTATGGGAGAGGTGCAAAAAAATATAACTGAAAAAATTTCCTCAAAAGATTTTCCAAAAGAAGTTGTTTCGGAACAGGAATTTTTTAGTGTTTTAAAATTTGTTTCTCCGGGAACTCATTTTAGAAGCGCTTTAGAAGGGGCTTTGCAATCCAAAAGAGGGGCATTAATTCTTGTAGAAAATGAAAATACTACTGAAATTATCGATGGAGGATTTAGAATTGGCGCAAGATTTACACCCCAGAGACTAATTGAATTGACTAAAATGGATGGAGCAATTGTTTTAAGCAAAGACTTAAAAAAAATTAATTATGCCAATGTCCTTTTAGTGCCAAACAGCAAATTTAAGACGATTGAAACAGGAACAAGACACAAAGCTGCGGAAAGAACAGCAAAACAAGCAAAAACTTTAGTTATTGCTATCTCTGAAAAAAAGGAGCAGATTACTTTATATTATAAAAATATAAGATATCCTTTAATAAACACCGGAGATCTTCTTAGAAAAGCCAACGAACATATTCAGCTTTTAGAAAAACAAAGAAAACTTTTTGATAATTTTATTGAAAAACTAAATCATTCTGAAATAAAAAATTATTTTGATTTGAAAATTGCTATTAATGTTATACAAAAGGGAAAATTAATTCAAAAAGTTGTTAAAGAACTTGAAAAATATTCAATTGAACTTGGCGGAGAAGCTACTTTAATCAAAATAAGTCTTAAAGAAATTTGGATGGGTGTGGAAAAAGAAACAGAACTTGTAATTAAAGATTATTCAAAAGCAGGCTTGAAAAGATCTCTAGAATTTTTAAATGAACTTAATTATCATGAAATTTTATCTGAAGAAGTAATTGCAAGAGCATTAGGATATGAAAGCGCGAATTTTTCAGCAGATTCAATTAAAGGCTGGAGAATTTTATCAAAAACTTTATTATCTGAAGATGATATTGAAAAAATAATAAACTATCTCGGAGATGGAGATTTGAAAACACTCTTAGAAAGCGATGAAACTTTTTTTATAGGATTCTTTTTAGAAATAGAACCTGCAAGAAAACTAAAAGAACAATTAGAAAAGTTAAAAATTAATTTTTAGAATTATTTTTCTTCTTCTTTACTAATTTTTGATTCACTTTTTTATCTTCTTTTTTCCCCAATTTAGAAAAAACATAAATATAAAGAATTTCCAAAATACCGACAGTGTTTACAACTGCTAAAACAATAAACCAAACAATATGATTATTTCTTGCAGATTTCCACATTGCTAAAAGTTTCCAGACAACTATCCAAATAAGAATTATTGCAAGCAACCAAAACGGAATTCCTAGTTGTGTTGCAAGTCCGCTGAGATAATTTGTGTTCACCATTTTTTATATTTATAGAGAGAGGATTTTGTTTTTAAAGGTTTTGAGGGGGAGAAATGTTTAAACGATTTGTTAGGAGAATTATTGTTTATTCATTATTCTTTTAAAGAAAAGATTTTCTTTTCCTCCACTACTTATCTTCTCTAATTCATAATCTTTTAATAATTCTTTTAATCTACTTTCACAATTTCTAACTATTTCGGCAGCTGAAGAAATTCCAGAAACTATAAAAATCATAGATGAATGAGAACTCACTATTGTCATAGATTGTTTTATGATATCTCTTTCTTTATCTTTATTTTTCACAAATAAAACATGTTTTTCTATATTCTTTAAAATATTCATAATATCTTCTTTAAATTTTTTAATAGACATTATATCCTCTATTAAAATCCCAATATATCTATTTAAAATTCCATTTTCTACAAATTGTGCAATATGAAGTCCTTTAATTTTATATTTATCAAATATTTTACTACGAAGTTTTTGTTTTCTCTCCTGTTCTTTGTCTTTATCTAATTTTCTTAAAGTTAACCCCATTTTAAGAAGAAAAAGCATCTCTACATCTTCAACATATTCTTTGTATATAGCAAGTTCACCCGAATGATATTGTTCTTTTACAATATCAATTGTTTTTTCATCTTGGATAAAAGCAAGTTTTCTATTCTTAAATTTTAACGCAAGTTTTTTTATAAAATCAGATCCCCAGTTTAATGCTCCTTCAGTAGCTCCTTTTGTAGCACTTTCTATTGGGTCATAAGTCATCTTCTCCAAACTCCTCAAGATATTTAGAGAGACTTAATTCATTATTATCTAATATAATTGTACTTCCAGAAAGTATTACCATATTATCTATCTTAACCGGAACTTCCATATACCTATCTAAAACTTTTGTTCCATCTAAATTCAAGACAAATTCTCCATCAGAATCATAATCTAGTTCTTTTAAAAGATTTATTTTAGATTCTTTAGAAATATTTTTTAAAGACATAAATTCCATTTTTAATTTACCCTTGTTTAGATATCACTTGTTGTTTATAAATATTACTTAAAACTTTCCTCAACAATTTTTAGATTATTCATTTTTTAATTAATTCATTTAATTTATTTTGTTGTTCAGAAGTTAAATCAAATTGGTTCATTTTCCAAAACCTTCCTTAATTCATCATAACAATCTTTTATTTTTTCATAAGCGCTATCTAAATCTCTGTTATGCGCAATAGTATTTCTAATTGGTTCTAATTCATTTAATTTTGAACACCATTTCTTTACATCTAAATATTTGCTGAATTCGGATTTGTTTCCTTCTAAAATTCCTTTATAATCATAAAAACTTGCAAATAAAATCAAATCAAGATTCATTTCTTCTTCTAATCCTTCTTCTCTTCTTGAAGCGCAAGTTGAACGAGTTTTTGCAGGAACCCCTTTTCTCCACCAAAGTTCTCCAAATTTATCTTGCAAAACTTTTTTTATAAATTTCCTTAAATCATTTTCAAATAAATAAAACAACTCTTTTTCAGAATATTTCTCTTTTTTATTTTCAAGACATTTTGCAAAATATTCTTTAGCTGAAACAGATTCTGGTTTTTCTTCAAGAACTTTTTTAAAATATGGTTTTGCCTCTTCAAATTTTCCTTGTTTAAATAATAATTCCCCTAAAAATATTTTTGGGGCCCATAATTCAGGAGTAAGTTCTAAAGACTTTTTTAACAAACTCTCAATATATTCACAAGATTCAATCGCTCTAATTGGAACTTTTAACATATATTCTTTTGCGAGATAATAATAATTTAAAGCGCCTTCGGGATTCTTTTCAATTTCTTCTTTTAATTTTTTAATTTCTTCAGAAAATTGTTCTGGGGTTAGGGGTTC
Organism: Nanobdellota archaeon; assembly: GCA_038043645.1. Classification (GTDB taxonomy): domain Archaea; phylum Nanobdellota; class Nanobdellia; order Pacearchaeales; family GW2011-AR1; genus JWKY01. The sequence continues at coordinate 5,725 of JBBTBN010000023.1, read as the reverse complement.
GTAGTTTTGATTGGAGGTCATTTTTTATATTCAGATGTTTTTATTTTTGTTTGACTATTTTCTATAAAAAAACTTATTCAATATTTTTTTGTTAATTAAAGAAGCTTTAAAATTACAAACTCTCAATAAAGTAAATGCTGTATGTCCTTCAAAATAAACTACTTCCATTCTTTTTCCTTTTTCTGAGAGATATTCCGGCAACGGAACAAAATCTCCATCTCCACTAAATAGTAAAGCAATGTCAAATTTATTGTTATAAGCATCTTTTTGCATTTGCAAAGCCAACCTAATGTCATCTTCTTTTATTTTATGAAATTTGGTTCCGTCATTATTATCTCTTTTTGTTCTCTTGCATAAAATTATACTAATTCCTTCTTTTCTTAATCTTGAAAGAAGTTTTTGCTGTTTTGCGTAAAGTTCTGGATTAAGATTTTGTTTAAGCGGCGCAATAATATAGTATATATCAATCAATTTTTTTCCTCTGGTCAAGTAACTTATATATTTTTTAAAATCAAAATTAAAATCAGTATAATAAGCATTTATAGATTTAACTCCGTAAAGGAAGTTTTCTCCATCTATAAATACAGAAACTCGTTCCATTTGAATAAAAGCCTGCGTTGCCTAAGCAACGGCAGGGAATACAATGCGGGATTCTGTTTGCACAGATTAATGCTTTCCCTGAAGCTATAATAAAAAGATACTGGTATTTATAAATATTTTCTATGGGGCAGCCCATATAGCGCCAGAGGCTAAGCCCAAAAAATGTAATCAGCGAAAGCAAATATTTTTTACTAAAAATTGGGGGAGGTTAGTTCGACGGGGACGAAATTATTTTTTCATCAATAGGAGAATAAGGGGGAAATAAAAAATGTTTTTGAAAGAGGTAAGAAAGTTTAGTCTACTTTAACAGAATAAGTTTGAGAATTGTCTTTATCAACAATTCTACCTTCTTTATTTATTATAAATCTCTCAGAAAACCTTGAATTAAGAATTTCTATGAACAATCTTAATACTTTTAATGAATCATCTTCAACCTTTCCAACTTTTTTTAGATGAATATATTTATTCCGAATACCATTAATCTCAGTTAATTTAATATAAGTATCTTGATTTATTATCTTGGACTTTTTTAAAAGAGATAATCTTAATTCTTGACTTTTTATTCCCTCTCTAAATAAATCTTTTTGTTTATTATCCATCTTTAATTATTTCTTCACTCATTTTTTCTTCAGTTTAATCTCCCCTTTTTTTGATTCTTTTTGACCATTTTTATAATATTCTTTAATTAAAAATTCTATTAGATTAATCTCTGGATTTTTATAAATTGATTTAATCTCTTCAAATTCTATATTTAATTTATCTTTATTAAAATGAAAGAAATCTTCATATCTTTGTTGAATCATTCTTTCTCTCACGATAAAACTTAGATTATGGTTATTTATTTCTTTTTTATATTTTTTATCTCCACTTTTCCATAAAAGGTAAAATGTTAATCCAAGGATTAGGAATATGAGACTTCTTAGTAAAAAAGAAATATTAATATTTGTAAGAAGAAATGGAAGAGCAGTCATAATTATAGCAAGAACCGATAAAAATAAAAGTAAATTATGATTAGATTTATCTATCGCAATAGAAATATTTAATTTATCCAAATCTAAGTGTTTAGACCAATATTCAATTTCTTTTTCAATTTTTTCCTTATCAGTAGAATTCATTTCAAAACCCCCATCTTTTTATGATTATTCAATTTTATCTTTTTTTATTGTATTATTAATTTAATTAAATAGGTTTTATTTATAAATACTTATATAAGAAATTATGTATAAAAGATTATATCTAATTTATTTCATACTATCTTAGATTGTTTTAATTTTTTTACTATTTCAGATACAGAATTACTAATTCCAGCTTCGGCTTCAATTTTTTCTCCAGTCTTATTATTTCTCAAATGAGCAGTTAATTCTCCATTTTTATAATAATGGTGATAATGCCAAGGTTCTAATTGTTTTGATACAATTAAAGGCGTTCTTTCTTTGTCCCATTTAATATCACAAATTTTTTCTTCACTTGATCCATTTACTAATGAAATTTCAATAGTGTTTCGTTTCTTATTTTTAGAAAAATTTTTCATTTCAAACTCTCCTCAATTATTTTCTGTTTTTCTTCATTACAGATAAACTCCCTTGATACCTCAATTTTTCCAGAATCATCTAGTAATTCTAATTTTATCTTTGGTTTTTTAATATGATTTAACTTCTTTAAATTAGAAATGTCATAATAATCTTTTTGTGGTTTTCCATTTTGGAAATGAATGCTTTTGAATATTCTCAAATTCCAATGTTTATCTATATCATGTTGAGATAAGTTTTCATCCCATACTACTTGAAACGTATAAGTAACATAATCTCCAGAAAAAGAATTTTGATTATAATAATTTTCTAAATAAGAAGGAGGCACAAAAACCTCTGAGCCTGTTTTCAAATGTCCTGTTTCTAAATCTTTAGGATGTTCTACAGTTGGACTATTTCCTGGAGAAGAAAAATGCTCTGCATCTTTTAAAACCTCATTTAATTTTTCATCTATCTTTTTAAGTTCTAATTCTTCTATAAGTTCCCCTTCACAAAATAAACGTAGTTTAGGCATTTTATTTCAAACTCTCCTTAATAATTTCTTGTTCTTTATCTGTTATTCCATATAAATTGTAAACCATTTTATCTATTTCTACATCTGTTTCAGAAATTTCATTTACTAATTTATTAATATCTTTTTTATTTTTTTCAAAAAAATCCATTAATTCGGCTTCTTTTTCTATGCTTATAACTTTGTTTTTATCTTGAATTTCATTAACAAATTCCTTAAAACTCAACTTATAAAAAGTATCTAACTTTCTTGATGTTTTGTCTAAATTATATTTATATCTGACTAATTTTATGAACTTCTTTTTTGCTTCATAAAATTGTCTGTTTTTATCTATCATAAAATCAGCTTTTTCTATAAATGGCTTTTGTTCTTCGGGAGATATTCTTCTAATTAGTAGTTTTCTTAAATCGTCAGGATAAAAACTTAGCCTATTCCTGCATATGTTCTTTAAAAAATTGAATGCCCATTTAGAATTTAAAATTGTTAGAACATATTTTAAGTTGAAATTTCTTGAAAGTTCTTCTAATTCTGCTCTTGATTTATTGTTGTTCTTTCTTACACTACTCTCTATGCTCTTATTTTTAATATTTTTTAAATCGGTAAACTTTTTTAGGACATATATACTATCATTCGTAACAATTCCTGAATCATCGTAAAAAGCGTCTGTCATTCTTCCCCTCATTATCTTTTCCCCTTGATAAAGTTCTGGGAAAGTTTTTCTACTTATTTTTTTTGGAACTCTATCGGTTCCCCATTCTAAAAATTTCTTTTCTCTTATCAAATATCTCTGAGTATTTTTTGCTTCTATATATTCTCTAGGATGTTTTTCGTCTTTTTCATCAGATATTAAATTCTCTTTTTTGAAATCTCCCTTATAATTAATTTCATCAGAATTTAAAACCATTCCTTTACTTATAAAACAAATATCGCCTAATAATTCAGAATATTCATAAAATCTTTTATCGATAGTATAATTTAATCTAAACCCATCTTGTCCAGATTCCTTTAAATCCAATTTCAAAGTTTTTTCTATCCCATTTATATCTTTATGTATTATTTTTTTTGTTTTTTCAGAGGAAGTAGAATTTTTTATAAACAAGATAATATTTTTTACTCCCACCCCTTCAAAAATGTCAGTATTTGGATAATAATCTATTTGATTAACTTGCTTATTTTGCGATAAATATTCTCTCATTTTCAAAGCATATTTAGCTGTGCAGAAGGCATCAGGAATAATCATACTAAACATTCCATTATCAGAAGATAGACTTAACCCTCTTTCTATAAAAGCTAAATATAAATCCCATTTCTCATAAAGAGTTTTGTAATTTTCATTTTTAATTATCCATTCTCTTTGTTTCTTATAGTTTTCATCATCAACATCTGCTCTCACATAAGGAGGATTACCAACAACAACATCAAATTTAAATGGAAATTCTTTATCCCAATTAAAAGCATTTTTATCAATAGTTTCATCATCAACTAAACTATTCCCCTTTTTTATATTGTTAGATAAATCAATTAATTTCTTATTTTTTCTTGCTATCTTCAAGAATAAAGATAATTTGGTTATCTCAACAGACTCCTCATTAATATCCACGCCATAAATATTATTCTCTATAATGTTTTTTATTTCATCTTTTTCATCCCACTTTTTCAAAGTCAATTGCTCTTTTTTCTTTCTCCAAATATCCACATCATATCCCCCATAACTTTGTTTTAGTTTTTGCATTTTTTCAAATATCTCAAATAAGATTTCTGTGGATTTGATTAAAAAAGCCCCAGAACCGCAGGCAGGGTCTAAAATTTTTATTGATTTAAACCTTTTTTCTAATTCTTGTATATCTCTTGAATATTCATCTATTAGTTCATTAATATCATTAGTTCCACTTTTTGATAGATAAGGAATTATTGTATTCCTGCAAATATAATCGGTTACATATTCAGGGGTATAAAATATCCCTTCTTGTTTTCTTTTAGATATTTTTTCTTCTTTTAAATTTTCTATATCTTGAATTGATTGTTCAAATATATGCCCTAAAATATTAACATTAACTTCTGACTTAAAATCAAAAGAAGCCAACAGCAAGATGTTTTCTATTATTTTACTTATTTTGTTCCTATGCTTATTAAAAATACTTTTTTCAGACTCATTTAATTGTAATTCTTTGTCCAACTTATAATCCTGAAAAACATCTTTAAAAAAAGATTTATTTCTATAATCTTTAAAGGATAACCTGCCGTCAATTTCCTCTTTAAACAATTCCCCATTAAAACCTTTTATCTGTTCTGGTATCTCTTTATCCAATTCTCTAAATGCGCTCTTTATTTTACCCAATATATACTCTGTATGGTTATCTATGCCCCCGCTTTTTTCAAGTACTTCTAAGATTTTATTTCTAAAATATCTTTTATCAAGCAAGTTTGTATCTTCTGCAAAGAATATAAACATCAACCTATTCAGAAATAATTGAGTATAATGTAGACATTTTTCATTTTCTAATCCACTCTCTTTAAACTCTTTAAGAATCATAAGTCTTGTTTCGTGATATAGTTTATAGAAACCTTTTGTTAAATTCCTTTCCTCTATTATTGAATCATTATACAGCTTATTAGTCTCTTCTTTTTCAAAACTATCTTTAGAAAATATAAAAATAAATTCTTTTAATTTATCTGGATTATTATTTATATCCAAAAAATTAATCTTATGAAACTTTGAACTTCCTTCTTCTCTTTTGAATAGAACGAATTCTCTATAATTTGTTAAAACCCCATAAGGTATTTTTTCATTATACATATAACTATTTATTTGAATAACAGGGGTTTTTCTTAATTCCACATTTCTACCTTGAGGAGCCCATAAATCTTTGGTTTTTGTTCCCTTTGCTTCAAAACAGACTAAATTGTTTCCAGACTTGTCTTTAAATAAAAATTCCATATTCTTTTCTTCGTGCTTAAGTTCTTCTATACCAATATTGTAATTTAATAAATCTCTAAGAATAGTGTTGGCAAATTCTATATAAGCTGATGTTTCATTTTCAAGTTGATTAGTCTCTATTAAACTTATCCATCTTTTTGAAGCTGT
>JBBTBN010000022.1:500-8792 GCA_038043645.1 Nanobdellota archaeon | reverse complement strand
TTTTACTCTCGAACTAATTTTCGGTAGCCCATGACATATGTCATGGTCTTACACATGGGAGAGAGAATTGTTAAGAATTAGGGAGTTATAAAAATTATTTTATGTCTTATTCTAATCACAATTTTTTTATTAAATTAGATATAGAATATATTTGAGAAGGATTTGATTCACAACCATATGGTTTTCTATAAATTAAATCTGGAATATTTTCATAAAATTTATTTATTATTTGAAAAGATTTAGCGGAGTTTTTTTCATAATCATTAAATTCAATTTCTGTTTTTATTTTCTTTTTATCCCTAAAATATGCCGGAGCATGTATTTGTGTTCTTATCTGTAAATTATTGTGAATTCTTACTGATGATGTCGATGATTTGTGGGATTCTTTATTAAATCCTGCATTTTTCACAATTTCATTTACTTTTTCAAAACTGAATGATGTTCCAAAGATTATGCTTTTATCCATTGAAAAAAAATCTAAATATATTTTTAAAACTATCTAAAATATTATATTGGTTCAAATCTAATTAATATCATTTAGAAATGGCCCCGACTCCTTTTGAACTGATGAAAACCAAGGTTTTCCTTCAAACCTTTCCTTTTTTGTATAAGAGTAATTGGCGAACCCGCGTCGTAAGATGTCTTTTCATGCTGTGATTTAATAACAAAAACATCTTAAAAATGGCCCCGACTACTCCCGACCTCACTCGAATTTCTCAAGTTTAGCTTCGCAATAATATCTCGTGAAATCGCTCGGGATTTGAGACCAAGGTTCAAATCAGAATTTCATAAATGCAGTTTCATTTTATTCAACTGCATAAAATGGCCCCGACGGGATTTGAACCCGCGACACCTGGATTAAAAGTCCAGTGCTCTACCAGACTGAGCTACGGAGCCCTGCTTTTGGCTATCTTTTCGCTCATCACAAAAGTATGAGTTCGGAAGAGCCATAATCAATTTAAAAGAAATCAATTTATAAAATTATCTTACAGAACAATATTCTATTTAAATCACACTTGAGTTTTATGAAAATGAAACTTGAACAATTATTTTTAAAAAAAGAAGAATTACCTATCCTCTATAAAAATTGTTTTCAAATTCCCATCCATCCAAAACTTTTAGATGAAAATATAAAAATTGATGAAACAATTGCAAAAAGAATTTTTCCAAGGGCAGCAAAAGAATGGTATGAAGATTTGAAAAATTATTCTCCTGAAACTGATCAAGAAAAAGAATGGATTAAAAATGTTTTTTTAAAAAACAAACCAAAAATAACTAAACATTTTGATCTCCAGATTTTAAATGGTTTTTGGCAAGACGAGATTAATTTTAATGAAAATGGATTTACTCGTTGTTTTTCAATTAGTAGAAATACAGGAGGTTCCCTTTATTTTAATAATGGAGATTTAAATTGTGAAACTTTTATTCCAAACAGATATATTCAATTTTCAGAAGAAAAAATTAAAGAATTTGAATTCAAAAAAATAGAAAAATATCCAAGGGTTTACAAATATGCTCCGCACAATGTTGATGATTATCCCGGAGCTTTATTCTTGAGAAACTGGGCAATACTCTATATGAATGAAGTTTTTAAGCAGATTTTCTCCTAATAAATCTAAATCCCTCAAATGCTACAAAAACTCCGAGGATAAACATTCCAAGAGAAATTGCAGTTAAAACAAAATTTCCTTGAGCTAAATATCCATCTGTTTTAAATGTTAAATAAATTAAAGCTGACAGCGTCGTTAATAAAACAAAAACTGCGGGAATTAAAATAAATTTAACATTTCTTTTTCTTGAAATAAAAAAGCAGGAAACTGCAATCAAAGAAATAGATGCAATCAGCTGATTTGAAGAACCAAAAAGTTTCCATAAAGTTTCATAAGAATTTGTTATTGCTAAAAGCCAAGCAGAAATTAAAGTTAATATTGTTGTTAAGAATCTGTTTTTAAATTTTGGAAAAAGATTTTCAGAGATTATTAATCTTCCCAATCTTGCAGAAGTATCGACGGTTGTTAAAATAAATTGATTAACCATTATTGTTCCAAGAAGCACAGCAAAACTAATTGTTATTAAAGGTATTCCAAGACTTCCGACGATATTTCCGTAGCCGGAAGAAAATAAAGCGACCCATCCTCCTTCTTTTAAGGTTGTCTGAAAACCTCCCGTAATTTCACTTCCCCACTTTACTCCAGAGATAACTAAAACCGTGACTAAAATTGCAAGAGAAGCTTCTCCAAGCATTGAGCCATAGCCGACTGCTTTTCCGTGAGATTCTTTTGAAAGTTGTTTGCTGGTTATTCCCGACGAGACAAGCCCGTGAAACCCTGAAACAGCTCCGCACGCAATTGTTATAAATAAAATTGGCCAGAGAGGAAAGTTGCCGGAAATATAAATTGGAGCGCTAATTTTAGGATGCACTAAAATAATTCCAATAAATCCTAAAATCATAAGAATAAATAATTGAATAGAACTCAAGTAATCTCTTGGTCTTAAAAGAAGCCAAACAGGAGTAACTGAAGCAATTCCCGCATAAAAAATAATTATTGAAATCCAGATATTTTTTAATAAAACAGGATTATCAATTCCAAGATTAATTGGATATTTGTTTCCAACCCAAATAAAAATAAAAACAAGGATAATTGCAACGATGCTCGATATTTTGTAATTCCATTTTAATTTTTCCACACATAATCCAAGAGCTAATGCAATTATGGTAATAGCAATAAGCGGGACAACTAATTCTGATTTGTAAATTATACTTTCTGCTGTTGAAACAGAAAAAACAGTTATGATTAATATAAGTGTAATCCAAATCATTAAACCAAAAACCCATCCAGATTTTGAGCCTAAAAAATCTTTTGCAATATTTGAAACTCCTTTTGCTTTGTTTCTCACAGACGCCATTAAAGTTACATAATCATGCATTGCGCCAATGAAAACCGCGCCAATTGAAATCCAGAGAACAACTGCAAGCCAACCGAAATAACTTACTGCTAATATTGGTCCGATTATTGGTCCGGCTCCTGCAATTGATTCAAAGTGATGGCCAATTAAAAACGGCTTGTTCGACGGAGAAAAATCAATTTTATTTTTATTAGTTAATGCAGGAGTTTTATTTTTATCATTTGGCTTAATCCGTTTTTCAAGAAATCTTCCATAAATTTTATATCCTAAAAAGAACCACAATAAAATTATTATAATTAATAATGCAGAATTCATTTTATTTTCACCTCTTAAAATATAGGAAAAAGTGATTTATAAATTTTTAATTAAGTTGAGAAGCTAATGCATTTAATCCCAGATTATTTTCTATATAATCTAGTGTTGCTTTTTCTAAATTTCTTAAAATATTTTTTTTATTTTCTACTATCTTTTTTATCGTGATTTCTTCTCCGTTTTTTTCTATAAAATATGTTTTCAACATCAGAAAATTTACATCATCAGTTGCAATAGTAGAGAAGTATTTTCCAAAATACCCATATTCTATCCCATAAATGGTTTCTATTACCCCATATTCATTGATTATTCTTTTACCTTCTTCTATTTCAAAAGGAAATAATGTGTTTATTAAATTTTTTGGATTTGTCATTTTTTATATGTCTCCGCAATTAATTCTAATAATGATGTTGGAACATACAATCTTTTTGATTTTGCTATTTTAGGAAATTTAGAATATCTTAACACATTAATTGTTGAGAATCCTATTTTTGGTAAATTTTCTCTTATTCTTATTACTACTGCTGACCCTTTAGATTGCGCAAGCTCTTCCGCATCACGATTAATCCCTCTAAAATCATAACTCTCTCTAATTAATTTAGTCATATTTCCGTCGTATAATACATTTATTTCTTTTGTCATTTTATTTAATAAATTATTTTAAATCAGATAATCCAATTCTAAGAAAGGAATCATAAAATCTTTGATTTAATTTTGTAAGTTTATTTGAATCGTTATCCCTCATTTCATAAAATCTATGAATTTCTAAACCATCATGAACTTTTTCTAAAGTGCAAAAACGAGTTATATTCTTAAAGGCATTTACTTTATAAATTTCTTCAATAAAATTATACTGGTTAATTATTTTTTCACTAACTTCTATTTTATCGGGTAAAATCATTCCTCGGTTAGAGAATAAAAAGGGTTTTTTGTTTATCATTTTATTTTTTTATATTATTTAAAAATTTAATAGATTTTCTTGGATTAATTGAAAGACCTGCTTGATAAGTAGGTTTTACTCCTTTTTGTAAATTTGCTCTAACATATGGAGAAATTCCGCTTTTTTTAATTGATTTTCCAGTAAATTGTATTTCTACATAAGTATTTTCTAAATCTTTTATTTTTCCTGTAGCAAAAAATCCAAAATTTCCAAATTTTGTTGCAAAATCATGATAAGTATAAAATTTTGGCTGTTTAGTATCCAAAGGATTTACATCTACTTCAACATAACCAAAATAATTATCACTTGCATAAGTTAGATTAGCATCTAAAGTTGCTTTAGTTTCATTTGGCTTTGTATGCAAAGTTCCGATTGGCTTTAAAGATAATTCATTGTTTATCTTTAGTTTAGCTTTTTCATAAGTTAAATCGTTTTTGCTAAAAGAATAGAATTTATTTATATCAATTAAAGAACTTGCTTTAAAATTTTTAATTTTTAATGAAGGATATAATCTTAAATTATTTCCCTGTTCAATTCCTTTTGTTACTTCAAGCCACCCGTCAATAGAAATTGTTCTCGGTTTTTTAATGGCTGTTGAATCTTGGGCATTTATTTTTCCATTCAAACTTCCAGCTAAAATTGAAATCATTGCGAGTTTTGTTATTTTATTAATTAAGTTTGTCATCTTGTTTATATCTTTTGGATTTTTTATTTAAAAGCTTTCTCCCCATAAAATGTTAAATATGATTCATCTACTAATTGTTTAATTCTATCTAACTTCAGAGTATTTTTACTAACTTTTTCATTAATTTCTTTAACATATTTGTCTAATTTTTGTATAACTTCTTTATCAGCATTTTCTAAATCATAATTATCATAAATTTTCGCGCGTTCTTCGTATGTTCTAAGAGGATATTTTTTTAATAAATCTGTCAAACTTTTAAATTGAAGTGATTTTTCTTCTATGCCTGTGACCAATAATCTTAATGGAGTAAATTCATTCATATAATCTGAATTAAGTTTATGTTCTATCATTTTATTTTTCTTTCCCCTTCATAATATAATTTTCTAATCCTTTAACATCATTTGAACCTAAAGTAAAACCAGCAATTGTATTCTTCACAAAAATTCCTTTATTAGAAATGTCTCCAGTTATTTGTGAATTATTTCCTAAAACATTTCTTCCTATAAGTAAACCATATGCATTCATATTTCCAGTTATTTGAGAGTTTTCGTTTAAATTATTTGCGCCAGCCATTAAACCATAAGCATTCATATTTCCAGTTATTTTACTATTTTCTCCAATATGATTTTCTCCAACAACTAATCCAAATGTATAAATATTTCCTTTTGCATTTTCTCCAGCGAGGGTTGTAGTTGGAAATAATCCCCAAGCATATTGATTTTTTTGAGGATTATCTAATTGAACAGAACCAAAATGAACATTATCTTTAAGCGCAGTTGTTGCAACTAATGCTGTTAATCCAATTCCTAAAATACTTTTTTTTGGATTTTCTTTAATCCAGTTCAATGTATTTTTTATTTTATCTTTTAAGTTTGTCATAATATCTATAGAAAAACATAGTTTATAAATGTTTCGGTTTTGTTGTCTTTTAAAAGAAGTAACAAAATGATAATACCCTATGGTTCATTAATTATAAACTATTTTTTTACCATATTTTTTATGCATCCAATTCTCTTTTTTTTCTCTATCTTTTTCTATCACTTTATGGAATATCTTTTCTGCTTCATGTTTATTATTTCCTTCATATAAGCATTTTTCAGAGTATTTTTTATAAAAAGGATTTAAAAATAAATCTACATAATATTGATTTTTACTTGTTAAACTAAGTCGAACATATGAAAAATATTCATCTATTTTTCCAAGATTAGTATCAAATTTTCCCAAATATTTTCCAATCCCTTCTTGTTTAATTGTTTTTAATATATCTTTGTCTGTCATTTTATTTTTTTAATACTTTTTTACTTTTACTTTCAAAACTTTTTTCTCAAGATTTTTTTTCTTGAATGCATTTTTAATTAATCTTGAAAGATTTTTTAATCCTTTTATATTTATAATTGGATAAGCTCGCCCCCCTATTTTATTATATGCCCCAACCTGCAAAACAAATGCCTCTTCTGAAACTTCTCGAATAGTATTTCCAATTGTTCCATACTGAATTAAAAAATCATCAACTTTACCTGCATAATTAAATAATCCTGCAAGATTTGCTCCTCTTGAATCTTTTTCAATTATATTAGCTAATCCTCCCACGTTCATTCCTTTAGAATTTTTACCAATATAATTTGCTCCTACGGAAATATTCATTCCTTTAGAATTTTCTCTAATTATATTAGCTAATCCCGCAACATTTACCCCCTTTGAATCTCCTTCAACTAATTTATAAATTAAATTTAAATCTGCTCCGCTAAATTTTTCACATTCATTATATATAAATGGTATTCTTGTCATTTTATTATAAATTTGGAATTATGGGTCTTCCACCAAGACCGATTCTAAACTCTCTATCATAAAATTTTTGATTAAGTTTTGTAAGTTTATTTGGATCGTTATCTATAATCTCATAAAATCTATGAATTTCCACAGCGTCATGAATTTTTTCCAGGGTGCAAAAACGAGTTATATTCTTAAAAATATTTACTTTATAAATTTCTTCAATAAAATTATACTGATTAATTATTTTTTTACTAACTTCTATTTTATCTGGCAAGATCATTTCTCTGTTAGAGTATAAAAATGATTTTTTATTTGTCATTTTAATTTTTGTTTGTAAAAATTTACTTTTATAGTTAATAGTTTATCGCATTCGTTCATAGTTTGTACATACGCTGAGCTATTTACATAAGTTAGATACTTGTCTGTAATTATGCCATAATCTGCATTTAATTTTTTTGCTTCAGTTTTAGCTTCGTATTCCAATCTTTGTATTGGAGTAAATTTTCCTAAAAAATAGTAAAAAAGTTTTTCAAGAGGGTCGTTTCCATCTATTATTTTAATACCACCCTGAATTAAAGTCCCTTCTAAACCTTTTGCTTCATCTTTTGAATTAAATATTTGAATTTTATTTTTCATTTTAATCTTCAGTCAAAATCTTCTCCAAACTTTTTATTGTTGCTTTTTTTCTTTCGCCAAGAGAATCTGAAACTGCTTTGTCAGTTAAATAGGTTTGATAAGTTCCAAGAAGATTTTCATAAATTTTTTGTTTTTCAACAATTGCTTTCTGTTTATTTTCAGGCAGTTTTCCAAATTCTTCCTGAGATAATTGAGGTTTTAGCTCTCCAATATATAAATCTTTTAACTCTGATTTAACTTTTTTGCTTCCGCCCATTAATTCTGAATACAAATCGCCTACTTTGATTTTATCTAAAGATTCCTGCATAATCTTCGCACAACTTTGCATTATTCCATATTCAGAAACATTTCCAGAATATCTTTTTTTTCCTTGTCTTGAATTTAAAATAGATTCTCTAAATAAATCATTTTCTTCTCCTGATTTTAAATCGTAATTTTTTAAATTTGAATTAAACGACGGAAAATATTTGAAGTTCTCAACAGCAGAACCTCCTCCTTCACCATATTGTCCAGATTCTTCAACTAAAAACGCACTCGCTAAATTCATTAAATTTTCAGCTTTCAAGTTTTTCAAAGCGATTATTCTTATTCTTTCTTTCATTTCTTCAATTTCTTTTGGTGTTAGTGTTTTGGTTGTCATTTTAGTTTTTCCTCTAATTTAGATTTTTTAAAAGAGCTTTTAAATATTTTTGGAAGATTTTTTATTCCTTTGATATTTAATATAGGGCGGTATTGTTCTCCTGCTTTATTGTATAACCCGACTTGCAAAACAAATGCGTCCTCTGGAACTTCTTTTATAATATTTGCCAGTGTTCCATACTGAATCAAAAAATCCTTAACGCCTTTTGAATAATTAACTCCGCCGGTAACTGATGCGCCTTTTTAATTTCCGTAAACTATTTTGGCAATTCCAGTTACATCAAATCCCTTTGAATCTCCTTCAACTACTTTGCCAAATCCAGTTACATCAAATCCTTTTGAATTTCCTTCAACTACTTTGCCAAATCCAGTTACATCAAATCCTTTTGAATTTCCTTCA
>JBBTBN010000022.1:0-400 GCA_038043645.1 Nanobdellota archaeon | reverse complement strand
ACTACTTTGCCAAATCCAGTTACATCAAATCCTTTTGAATCTCCATTAACTTCTTTGTAAATTCCAGTTACATCAAATCCTTTTGAATCTCCTTCAACTACTTTGACAATTCCAGTTACATCAAATCCTTTTGAATCTCCATTAACTTCTTTGGAAAAGATATTTATATCTGCTCCGCTAAAATTTTTATATTCTGACCATATAAATGGAATTTTTATTTTGTTTGTCATTTTATTTTTTTGTGTTTTTAATTTTTGTTTTGTTCGTCGCCTCTTTTGAGGCATAATCTATATAGAAAAACATCCTTTATAAATGTTTCGTTTATGTAGTCTTTTAGAAAGAGTGACAAATTATTGTGATTACAATAATTTTATTTTATTAATGTCTTCTTTTATTTTGG
>JBBTBN010000021.1:14291-22060 GCA_038043645.1 Nanobdellota archaeon | reverse complement strand
AAATAAATTACAAATCCCGTCCTTGAAGCGTCCGTCTTTTATTCGCCTTTGCTCTCTCAATTCCGTCAACTAAGATTTTTTCAACTTTTCTTTCTAAAGCAGTTTCAACTTCTTCTGCAACTGAAGAAACTTCTTCATTTTTTCCCTGAAGTTCTTTCACAACTTTTTTTATATTTGATTTTATAATTAAGGGCATTTTTTATTTTTTTACAATTTATTTTACTCAAGAGGTTTCATCAACGGAAAAATCACGCACTCTCTTATTGGTTTGTTCATTAAATAAGAAAATAATCTTTCAGAAACTCCAAAACCGCAGGTCGGAGGCATTCCATATTTCAAGGCCTCAACAAAACTTTTATCGTGTTCCATGCTTTCTTTGTCTCCTTTTTCTTTTAATTTCATCTGCTCTTGAAATCTTTGTTCTTGGTCTACAGCGTCATTTAATTCAGAATAACCGTTTCCAATTTCTGTTCCAGCGATAATAACTTGAAACTGCTCAACTTTTCTTTTGTCCTCTGAATTTCTTTTTGCTAACGGGGAAAGTTCAATTGGTTGTCCGGTCAAAAATCCAGGACCAGAAATTTTCTTTCTGCAATATTTCCAAAGTAAATCAACTAATCTCCATTTATCAACATCAGGATCAAAATCCATTTTAAATTCTTTCAACTTTTTCATAATTTCTTTTTTATCTGCTTTGTAAATATCTATTCCAGTAAATTTTTTTATAGTCTGCTCAAAATCATATTTTTCCCATTTTTTGCCTAAATCAATTTTGTAGCCATTAGTTTCAAATTTTAAAGTTTCAAAAACTTCTTTAGCAATTTTTTTATACATTTCTTCAACTAATTTCATGCCGTCCTCATAATTTGCATACGCCCAGTAAAATTCCATTTGAGTGTAGTCCTGCAAATGCTCCATATCAATTCCTTCATTTCTGAATTGTCTTCCAATTTCAAAAGTTTTTTCATAACCAGCAACCATTAATTTTTTCTGCCAAAGCTCTCCCATCGAAATTCTTAAAAATACGTCGATGTCGAGAGCATTATGATGTGTTTTAAACGGCGTCGCTGCCGCTCCGCCCGCTGAATTTTCCAAAACCGGCGTTTCAACTTCTGTAAATCCTCTTTCTAACATAAAATTTCTCATTGTGCTCCAGAATTTTGCTTTTTTAATAAATATTTCTTTAGTTTCATCATTCATTAAAATATCAAGATATCTTTTTCTTAATTTTTCTTCTTCATCTGCAATTCCATGAAATTTTTCAGGCAGAGGCAAAATTGCTTTGCTTAATAATTCAAATTTTTCAACAAGAATTGAAATCTCGCCTGTTTTTGTTTTTATAATTTCTCCCTGAACTCCCGCAAAATCTCCTGAATCAAAATATTTTTTAAAAAAATCTTTTTCTTTTTGAGGTGTTTCTCCTTCCTGCAGAACTATTTGTATTTTTCCTGATTCATCTTTTAAAACACAGAAAATTATTTTTCCCAGGTCTCTTTTGGTCATTAATCTGCCTGCAGTTTTTACCTTTGAACCTAATTTTAATTTAGAACATTCCAAACAATTTTGCTTTTTGTCATATTTATTTGGATAAGGATTTATTCCATTAGCTTTTAACTCGCTAATTTTTCTCATTCTCTCTTGAATTATTTGATCTTCTCTTGACATTTTAATTTAAATTTCTTATCTTATTTAATTTTTCCTGCCCATCTGGGAGAGAAAGAATTTTCTTATATTTTATCATTGCATTGATTATCTGCGCATCTAAAAAAGGCTTTAATTCTTTTTTCCAATCTGAATTTTCCCGGACTTCTATTGCCCACCTTTCTATTTGGTCTTTATGTGTTTTGTCTCTCATAGTTTTATTTTTTTTATCTTCTTTTTAAATTCTTTTATATAATTTTCATCTAATTTGTTTTCATAGATAATTCTTAAATGCCTCGCATCTTCTAAATCTTTTTCAGATTTTAAATATTCCTCTTTAAATGCAATTGCTTCTTCTATTCTTGGAAAATAAACATCTAAGTCGGTAAAAGGAATTTTAATTCTTGAATTTAACTGATAATTGTCAATTTCGTCCTTAGCAAATTTTATCTCCATTTCAGGAAGAAATTTGTCTTTTCTAACATACCGCACACTATCTTTTTTATAAAGATAATCATTATAAATCTTTTTTGAATCTTCTGATTGAATGCATTCAAAACCATTTTTAATTAAATCTTTATGCAATTTTTTAAAATTATCAAAAGATAATTCTTCTATAATCATATCAATATCTTCTGTTCCACGACTTCTTCCATGCGATATTGCAACAAAACCAGAGCAGATTATATATTTGCAATGCTTATCAACTATCTTGCAAAAATCTTCGGTGAATTTATCTAAAATTGTTTTGTTAGACACCTCTCTTTTCATAAAAAAGAAAAAGATAAATGTGTTTAAATATTTTGTTCAATGGAAATTCTTTGTTAAAAATTCTCATTTTATGGATTGACTTAATTTTGCAAAAAGTTGAACAATTCAAAATTTTAGAATTTTTCTGACAGCGAATATTTAATCAAAAGCGAACGAATTATTATCATTTCATAATTACAACAAAAACGAAAGATTTAAATACTAAGAAAGAGTGGGAGAATTATGGAAATTAAAAAAACATTAAAAAATTTGAGAAATATTTTGTTAGTTTCAACTCCATTTTTATTCCCTTTTGGATGGGATAGTTTAGACAGCTTGTTTTATGAAAGACAACCACTAAATATAAATTATGAAAAAACAGGTTTGTTAAAGGGAGATAAGTTTTATGTTCTTGCAACCTTAAAAAGAGACAAAAATATAATTCAATTAAGAGACAATCTTGTAACAGAGCATTATTCAGATATTGATAATGATGGAGAATTAGATAAATGTGAGATATACGCATTAACAGGGATAATGGCAGGAATTGCAGGAAAAGTAAAAGAATATAGTATAGATAAAAATCCTGAAAAGTTCCGAAAAATACAAAAAATATTATCCAATAATCAAAAATAATTCTCGTTAATAATTTCTATAAAATTTAATTAACAATTTTCACAAATCAATATCATCAATCACAAACCCCCTTCAATAATTTTCTTATCCAAGTAAACAATCTGTTTCTAAGAATAAACTTTTCTGTATCTTGATCTTTTAACGCCTAATTCTTTATCTAATGTATCATTAAGCATTTCATCGACAATGATTTGATATTTGTCTTCTCTTGAAACATGTTTGTAAATTATTTTGTTAAAATTCTCTTGAAGTTTTTGAACTTTTAAAAAAAGAGAGATAATATTTTGATGTCTAACTTTATATTTTCCTAAAAGTTGATTTACAACTAATTCAGAATCTAATATGCATGTAACTTCATCTTTAGTAAATTGAGAAGCTAATTCTAAAGCTTTTATTAATGCCTCATATTCTGCAATATTATTCGTAACATAATTGCCTATCTTCTGAGAATATTTTATTAAAATTTTATCATCTTCTCTAACTATTATTCCAATTGCTCCTGGTCCCGGATTTCCCCGCGCGCCTCCGTCAGAATTTGTGAATATCATTTTAATTAAAATTATTTCTTTGCTATTTTTTTTCCTTCGGCAACTTCCAATAAATTCACTTTTGATTTTGTTTTTTTATATTTGTTTAAATAAAACCAAGCATACAAAGCAACTAAAATAATTACTATCCCCCATCCAATAATTTTTCCTGCTGAAGATTTCTTTTTTTCGTCGCATTTTGCAAGGCAACATACTCCATTTTTGGTTGTAATTTGTTCTCCAGAGCATTTTTGAGAGGTATCACAAAAACTGCCATTTAATTTTTCACAAGTTTGAGTAATTGTTGGCAGTTCTTCTGTCAGATTGTTTTGAGGAACAAATCCTTTAATAATCTCAAGAGAAATATCCGCATATGCAAAATTGTCGTCTGAAGTTTTTGCTTTTATTGAACCTGAAATTGCTTCTGAATCTGATTTTGAAGAAATATTTAAAATTAGTTTTTGAGTTTCATTACTTTCAAAAAATTCAAAAAAATCAGGAAAAACTGAAACATATTCTTTTAAAGAATCATCAAGGAGGATTGTTACATTTTCAAAATCTTTTGTCCCCGAATTTTTAAGATATAAAATTCTTTCAGTTCCCGAATTTGTAGCCATTGAAATATTAAAAAATTTCTGCTCAAAATAAATTTTTTCGGTTTCTGATTTTTCTTCTGCAAATAAAACATAAACAAAAACATTTTGAGTAAAATTTCCAGAGGAGAGTTTAATTGTTTTTAAGCCAATTTCAGTTAAGTTTTCAAACTCTAATTCAATTTGTTTCTTTTCATTTGCCTTAAAAATAAATTGATTTTCTATTTTTTTATTATTGGAACCAAACAAAGACTCAAAAAATCCTTCTTGCTCATTTTGTTGAAAAGGATTCATATTAACAAAAACAATTATTTGATTATCTTTTAAATTTTGTATTTCTAAATAAAAAGAGTCTTTAGAATTACCTAAAACTTGAATTCCCGGATTTGCTGAAAAATCTGCAAAATTTTCAAGAATTGTAAAATTAACAAGAATATCCTCGGAACTTTTTTGTCCTCCTGCAACAGAATATTCTGAATTTTTAATAACAAGAGAATAATTCCCAGGAATTTTTCCCAGACTAGAAGCAGAAATATAATAATCTCCTTCAATTTTTAATAATTCAAATTCAATAGGCACAGCAATATAGGTATCTCTATAAAAATAAACATTGTTTTCTAAGATCGGCTTATAGAACTCTCCAGAAAATTTAACAACCAAAGTTTCACCTTGATTTAATTCTGAATCAATATCTATCTGAATAGAAGATACTAATGAGATAGATAATAAAACAAATGCAAAGATTATCCAACTTTTTTTCATCTCAAAAATAAGAAAAACAGGTTAATAAAGTTTATTTCATTGCGAGGTTTGTAAAAATCTGTAAGACCGCCTAAAAGTAGCAAGACAATAATATTAAAAACTTATTCTCATTAATTTAAAAAAAGAAAATGATAATAAATATTTACAAATTAATTGCAATAATAGGATTGATATCTATAATCGTCGGAACATTTATGATTTCGCTTTCCGGAAGAACAAAGAGAAAATACATTTATCCGTTGCTCTTAATCGGCGGTGCAGGTCTGTTAATTTACAGCATTTACATAAATGACTTGATATTCATAATTCTCCAAACAACATATATTCTAATCGTTATCTATGATATAATTAAATTAAAGAAAAAATAATTTAAAATTCTATTTAAAAATAAAGAAGAATAATCAAGATTTATAAAAGAAAATTTTTCAAATTCTAAAGAGATTAACAAAACCTATTTATACTCTTTCAACATTATTTTTCAATGCCCCATCAATGTGTAAAATGTTCAAGAATCCTTCCCGCTGGAAGCGAGGAATTGCTAAACGGCTGTGGAGATTGTAAAGGAAAATTCTTTTTTTATATTAAACAAGAACAATTAGATAAAATAAAAAATGCAATTCCGATTGAACTTCTTGAAGAAGAAAAAAAATCCATCGAATTAGACATAAGAGAGATTGTTGGAATAACCGACGAAGAAGAGCCAGTAATTCTTGATCTTGAATCAATAAGAGCAGTCGGAGACGGAAAATTTGAAATCGATGTTGTGAATTTATTTAATAAAAAAAGACCTTTAATTTATAAAATTGAAGAGGGAAAATATCTTATTGATTTGGCAACTACATTAAATAATAGCGTAAAAAATATTAAAGAAATTAAAAAACCTAAAAAGTAAAAAGTATTTCATGATACCTATAAATTCGCATAAAGAGATTAAAAATCTTGCCGATTAATTCAATTCATATGAATTCTTTTTTTAGAATTAAATTTGGGAGTTTTTCCAAAAATTGCTATTCCGTGATTGATGTACTTTTTACCTTTAGCAAAACCCCCATGCCATCTTTTCTTTAGCTCTTCAAATTTCAAAAAAGTTCGTTCAAATGTATAAGGATCTTCGAAATATATTTTTTCTTTATCGTAACCGATTGCAACAACATAATGCCCATCATCCCAATCTTTTTTCCAGTCGAGATTTTTGCGCCCTTTCCAAGCCTGCAACAAAAGTATAACAGGTATTTTTTTGTCAATATATTTTTTTATATCTGGAATATCTATTTCTTTTGAATCCACTTTAAATCCGTATTTTTTTGCAGTAATTTCTATGTGTTTTACAGATGTTCCTCTTGATTTTGAAGTCTTTGCCTGATTTATTATCAATCCTTCTTTTATTTCAATGCCATAATAAATAAACACAGCTTCCAACGCTGTTGCCCCGCAGTCATATTCATATGTCTGACAAAGTTCTGGAAAATCTAATATTTTCATAAAGAGAAAAAGAAGAATCAAATATATAAATTTTTAGTTGGATAACAAAATAAACTTTTTTTGAGGAGAATATCTTTATAAATATTAATGTCTAATTTAATTAATGGCGCAGACAAAAAATATTCAATTAATTCTAAGAGAGATTTTAGAAAAAGTAGAGCCTCCAAAACAAGATTTAGAAAAAATTAATAAATATTTAAAACAATTTAAAGAAAAAATTGAAAAACAGATAAAAAGACAGAAATTTGATGCTGTTCTTTTTGAAGGCGGAAGTTTTGCAAAAAAAACAATCATTAAAAAAGATAATTATGATGTAGATATTTTTCTTATGTTTTCTGAAAAATTTAAGGGGCAAAATATTTCAAAACTTACAAAAAAATTATTAAAAGGAATTAAGGGAGTGTCCATAATTCATGGATCAAGAGACTATTTTCAAATAAATGAATCAAAAGATTTTGTCATTGAATTAATTCCAGTAATAAAAGCAACTGACCCTAAAAAAGCAGAGAACATAACTGATTTGTCATATTCACACGTTAAATATATTAATAAAAAAATAAAAAATCAAAAGATTTTAGATGAAATTAAAATAGCAAAAGCATTTTGCTATGCAACAAAAACCTATGGCGCTGAATCTTATATCAACGGATTTTCAGGATATTCTCTTGAATTATTGATTTATCACTATAAAAGTTTTTTAAACTTCATAAAAACTATAGCAAATTATAATGCAAAAGAAAAAATAATCATAGACATAGAAAAACATTACAAAAAGAAAAATGATGTTTTATTAGATATGAACAGCTCTAAATTAACTTCTCCAATAATTCTTGTTGATCCGACTTACAAACAGAGAAATGCTCTTGCTGCCTTGTCGGAAGAGACTTTTGAGAAATTCAAGCAAGCGTCAAAGAAATTTTTAAAAAATCCCTCAATAAAATATTTTGAAATCGTAAAATGGGATTTAGAAAAAATAAAAAAAGACGCTCTAAAGAAAAAATATGAATTTATTTTATTGGAATTAAAAACCAAAAAACCAAAAGGCGCTGTTGCAGGAAGCAAATTATTAAAATTTTATAATCATCTGGAAAATGAAATTAAAATGTTTTTTGAAGTAAAAAATAAAGGATTTGATTATGATCAAAATAATAATGCACATTGTTTTTTTGTTGCAAAAAAGAAACAGGAAATTATTAAACAAGGCCCTTTTTTAAAAGACAAATCAAACGTTAAACAATTTAGAAAAGAGCGCAAAAACTCGTTTGAAAAAGCGGGAAGAATTTATGCGCGCGAGAAAATTAATTTTACTTTAAAAGAATTTATTGAAAACTGGCAAAAAAAATATCAAAAAAAAATTAGTGAGATGAGCATTAGTGAG
>JBBTBN010000021.1:0-14191 GCA_038043645.1 Nanobdellota archaeon | reverse complement strand
TGAAAACTGGCAAAAAAAATATCAAAAAAAAATTAGTGAGATGAGCATTAGTGAGTTGAAGATTGTTTAATTTATTAATTAGGTGGCCATATAGCTAAAAGGATTATAAATAAAGCGGTTAATCCTATGAAGAATATAATGGGAATTGACACTAATCTAAAATTCCAATTTCTTCCAAGAATGACTTTACTAATCCAGAAGATAATAAAGAATAACAGAATAAAAAACAATAATGAAAGATAATAAACGCCTAACTTTGTGATTAAAAAACTAATTATTCTATCTTGAAAGTAATTTGATAAATAGAAGTAAGTTACTCCCAAAATAATGACCCCATATACATAATATTCACTTGCTTTATATTTACTTAATCCAAATAGATAATCAAAGGTATATTTAATTTTACCATCTCTATCTACAACAAATATTGCAGTTAATAATAATTCAACAAAAACTAAGTCAATAAGAGAAAAATTTAAGGTTGCTATGATTTGTTCAACATTCATAAAAATAAATTACTTTTGAGATAATTAAACTTTTCTATTAACTCTTTCTTTAGCTAATTTTTCTTAAATTTTACACTAACCCGCCCAATACAACAGCGCTTAATACAAATAAAATAAATGTTGAAATTAATGCTGTAATAAAAAATAACCCAATTCCCTTGCTTAAATTGTCTGCAATTTTATTTGTCCTCTGTAATTTGTCCTCTCCAGAATCAATTGTAACCAAAGTACTGGTTAAAATAAAAATTATCTGAATTAAATAAATTCCAATTGCGATTTGCAAATAATAAGGCGGAATGACTGTTGTTAAATCAAAAATATTAGTAAGATTGCTTATTCCACCGAGTTCTGCGCCTCCTTCTAATTGCGCGAGATTTAGCTGATTTAAAATAGAGGTAATCATTGCCGCCAGACCGACGACAATTCCAGATAGCAACGGCGCTAAAAAAGTCATGTTGCTTTTCATACTTGAAACAACTTCTGCAAGCAAATCATTTAATCTTTGTTTAATCTTTCCAATATTTTTAACATATTCTGAAATACTCATTAAAGCAATAGCTGCAATTTTCAATCCCTTTTTGCTTGATTCAATTAAAATTCTCATACTTGTTGCAATTAAATCAGAAGGATAATAAATTAATGCTCCACGACGAGGATCAAAAATTGCTTTATCAACATCCATTCCTCCCTGTTTAATATTATAATTAACTCTTCTAAAAAAATCTTCGGTTACCAATCCTCTTGAAGATTCTGCAACTCTTCCAAATGCAAGTTCAGGCGGAACTCCGTTGCCAAGTCTGTTTCCCAATTGAAATAAAGAATTATTAAATTCACTTTCTAATTGAATTGTTTTAGCTCTTTCTTTAATTAAATTTTTAGTTTTTCCACGATAAGATATTGAAAAAAATAATGCAACACTCAAAGGAATGAACATTCCTAAAAATAAAGCTCCGACGCCAAAGGGCCCGACATTTTTTCCACCAACTTGCTTGAAATCAAAAAAATTCACATTTTCTCCAAAAAAACCAAGACCAATTTGTCCAAAAGTAAAATCTTGAATTGCTCCTACTTGAACTAGTAGAGGGATAAGTCCAATAATAAATAAAGGCAGGCAAATTAAAAATGCCCGAGTATAATGGCTATTGTTGGTATATTCAGAATATCGGGGATTTTTTTCCAGTAGTTTAGACTCTCCATGACCTCCTGGACGCAATAAAAGAATTTTATCTAACATAAAAAATGCAACAAAAGGAATTAATAAATTATAGAGGATAAAAACATGCGTTGCTGTTAAAAGTCCGCCAATCATTGCAGAAGCAAGAGGAATCAAAGCAATCCCTAAAACAGGAAGCATAACAGCGAGCATATAAACATTAGTCAAAGGGGCATTAACATCATGGCTAAACTTTAACATCTTATCATAAATTCCGTCAAGAACAACTTGCAAAGATTTTTCTAAAGTCTGAATTCTTCTTGCTTCATCTGATTCAAATAAACTGCTTTCAATTAAATGAAAAGATTCTACAAACTCAACGGAATAATCCCTCCAAGTTTCAAGATAATTATCCAAGCTCTCTTTAATAGTTGAAAACTTTCCAATTTCAACATTATAAAATATTTTTTTAAAATCCAATGAAAGAGGATATTGCAAATTTCTTGAAGCAAATTCAATTGCTTTTTCCAAATTGGAAGTATGCCTCATATAAACGACAACATAAAGTATTGCAGGAACCATTTGTGAACTTGCTTTTAATCTCCACTTATTTGCCAGTCTTTCAGGATAGCTATTAATATAATAAAATAAAAAAATTGAAACAAAAACAATTAAAAGAAAAAATAAAACTGGAAAATTTTCAGTAATTAATAGACTAGCTACAGAAAAAAATAAACCAAAAAAGAAAATTGTAATAAAGACCATTACTCCCAAACCAAGAGCCTGCCAGGGTTCAATATCTAAATGAGCAATATCAAGTTGTTTTTTTATTTTAATCGCATCTTTTTCAGAGACTTTTAATTTTATTACGTTGCCAAGGCTTTTGCACCATTTCTCATATTTAGAAAGTTCAGGAGCCATTTCTTGTTTAAAAGAAGCATAAGCAGAAGTATATCCTCCAGCAAGATTTGCAGATGCTGGACCAACTTTTCCTTCTATTTTTGCTCCATATTTTCTAAGAATATCTTTTACATCGGGTTTTCTATATTCTGGCATTTTATTTTAAAAGATTGATAAATTTATTTCTATAAATTTTAATTTGTTCATTAGTTAATTTTGAGATAAAATCAAGCAAATTTAGATTAAATTCTTCTGCTTTTTGAATTAATCCATTAAGTTCTTGTTTTTCCAACTCAAAATCAGGATAATAAGTTCCAACTCTTTTTTTTTGAAGCATTAAAACAAATAAATTATCTAAACTAAAAAGTTCTTTTAGCAAAATTATTGAGCCTAAATGATTCTCACTTTTTACCCCCACCTTAAATAAAAGAGCTAAGATTGAATAATAAACACTAAAATAAATAAGTTGAGTTGATTCTTTTAATCTGTTATCTTTAAATAACATTTTTGAAGAAATAAAATAACTCTCCGAATCTTTTAAGTAAGATTCTTTGACTTCTTCACTGGAAGCCATTAAATTAATTTTTCCCTCTTTTTTTAGTTTAATCAAAAATTTTATATTTTTCATAAAAAATTTCAACCCCTTTTATTATGACATGATTTTTTTCAATCTCTTTGATGAGTAAATTATCTTTATTATATTTTCCTATTTTAATGCTTAATCTTGAGTTTATTTTTTCCAGCTCATTTTTTAATTTTATATTTGCTGTTTCAATATAAATATCTATGTCGCTTTCTTTTTTTGCAAGCTTTTTAGCATAAGATCCAAACAAAATTGCTAATTTAATTTTTCTATCTTTTTGAATTTTCTCAAAAATGTTTCTTAAATTTGGATATTCTTTTAATATTTTAGCTGATTTATATTGTTCAGACATAAAAACATGTGTCTTTGCTTCAGAAGTTTTTTTTAAAAAATAAACTTTATTTCGTCCCTCATCCTTAAAATCCAAAACATTCTCTTTGGATAATCTCTTAAGTTTTCTTAGAATAGTTGTATGGTTTGTTTTTAATTTTTTAGCCAATCCACGAATGTGCTCTTTTTTCCCAATTAATTCATTAATAATCTCAAGTTTGCAGTCTCTTTGTTCCATATGGAACATATATGTTCCATTAGTTTTTAAGGGTTTTTATTCAATTAAAATAAATCTTTAGAAAAATAAAAAAGTCCAGGAAATTTGTTCCTGGCTTTAGAAATAAAAAATAAAAATCTTATGTATTTAATTTAAGCTTATAACTTCGTCATCAGAGTCATCTTCAGAATCTATTTTTGTTTCAAATTTGATTTTAGAATTATCTTTGCCCTCTGTCCTAAATTCAAATTTCTGTTTAATTCTGCCGTCTTTATCTGCTTTCATTTCGGCTTTAATTCTTTCTTTAAATTGATTATCTCTTGATTGCCTTTTTTCATCTAAAGAAGCTTCAAATTTTGCTAATTTAGTTCTAACTTCTTCTTCACTTAAACCAAGAACTACTAATCTAGCAATTAAATTTTCTTGACGTTCTTCAATTTCAGAAATTTTAGAAACAACATTGTCATTTATACTGCTAAAAACTTCTGTTAAATGGGCAGTTTGTTCTGCATTCATTTTTTCTGATTGTCTTACTAAAATTCTTGCATGAACTTCAGAAATCTTTTCTCCATGAGTTTCAAGCCGGTATTTCATAATAACGGTTTTCTTCAAAGCATGAATAACTTGTTCTTTATCGCCGTCAATTGCAATTTCATCAAAACTTTTTAAAGCATTATCTAATTCAACTTCATATTCTTTTGCAATCTTTTTGATTTTCTCGGGATTGTCTTCTGCTTTCTTAAGTTCATTCATTTTTTTTGATGCAATATTCATTCTAATGTCTGCTTTTTTACCTTTATTAGCAAATAAAAGTTTGAATTTATCACTAAAAATTCCTGAAGAACTTTCTGCATTTTCATCAGCTGTAGCGGTACTTATTTCAGCTGTTGAAAGTCCACTATTAGCGCTGCTTACTGCAGTATCGTCGTCACCTTCAGCTAAAACAAAAGTTCCCATTAAAGACAACATCAAGATAGACATTACAAATACTGAAAATATTTTTGTATTCATTTTATTTTTTATAACCTCCTTTCAATTATATTATAAAATTCTGCTAAACAGAATTTTTTGTTTTTCATAAAAATCACAAGAATAAATACTATTTAATAAATCCTTGAAACAAGATGGAACAAGTTGAAACTTATTTTTATTTAATAAAACCAAAAAATTATTTGAATTTTAATTTTATTTTATTTGTATTTCCGTAAGGAATTTTTTGAATTAAATTTCTTGATTCAAGATTTCTAATTACTCTGCTTAATTTAGCCTTGCTAAATCCAGTGCTTGTTTGCAGTTGTTTCTGCCATAATTCCTTTTTATTTGCTTTTTTTAATTCAGTTATTATTGCTCTTTCACTTTCAATAAGATGCTCTTCAATTATTTCACTTTTAGGTTTTGCCTTTTTCGTTTTTATTTGAACTTTTTTTAATATTTTTTTATGTTTTTTTCTTTCAGATAAAATGTAAACTAAAAAAACCAGAATCAAAAAACCAAACACTAAATAATAAATAAAATTTTTATCTTCTAAAAATTCATAATCAACAACTATTTGCTTTTCATTATAATCTTTCCACATAAAAATAACACTTCTTCCATCGCTGGAGATTAAATCTGGCTCAGGGGAAACTATGCCCTCTTCTAATAAAACAGCTGATTCTGGAAGAACTAACCTAATATTTTGGGATTCATTTAAATAATTTCTTAAAACAAAAAAATATCTGTCATTTGATTTATCTACCATAGATTGAGTAATATAACTTATGGAAAAGTTATCAGTTGAATTAATTTTTATTAAATAATAATTTGCAAATTCTTCTAATTTATATTCTGAATTTATTTCAAGATTAGCAAAATCCTTGGGAATTCTTAATTTCAAATCAGACTCTGAATCAAAAGAATGCCTGACTAAAACTTTTTTTTCATAAATATAATAATTTGTTTCTATTGTTGCTTCTATTGTTCCAATTAAAAGGATAAAAAATAACATAAAAATTAAAAAAATAAAAAGTTTTTTCATAATTCTTAAAAATGAATCAGATTAATAAAATTATCTAAACTCACAATAAATTGAGATTTTCGATAGAATCAGCAATTTCAGAAGATTTATAAAAGAAATTTCCTTAAAACAAATAAGAAATTCATAGAATTTCCAATTAAACGAGTGGAGGTTAAAATAAAAATGACACAAGGATATTGCGTAAAGTGTAAAAAGATGGTTGAAATGAAAGATGGAAAAGAAAGCAAGACAAAAAAAGGCACAAAAATTGCAAAAGGAAAATGCCCTGGCTGTGGAACAACTGTCTGTAGAATGGGTGGACTTAAATAAATAAAATAACCAAAAATTTATAACTAACCCTTTTTTATTTTCATTTATGTTAGTAAACATTATAAAATCGTATAGAGACCTGGTAGCAATTTGTGATTCTGAATTATTAGGAAAATGTTTTGAAGAAGACCTTTTTCAATTAAATGTTAAAGAAAGTTTTTATAAAGGCGAGAAAAAAACAGAGCAGGAAGTAATTCAAATTATAAAAGATATGAAAAGCGAAGATGCGACATTTAATATTGTCGGAGAAAGATCAACAAATTGCGCGATTAAAGCAGGATTAATTTCTAAAGATTCTATCAAAACAATTCAAGGAATTCCGTTTGCGCTGGTGTTAATGTAAATTTTATAAACCATCTTCTTATTCTAATAATAAAATGTATCAAAAAAAGCAATCAAAAGGTCAAGAAGAACCCTCACAAGTAACTCGCGCGCCTCTTCCAAAAGGCAGAGAAGTAATTGGAACTATAGAGCAAAGATACGGAGGAAATAAAATGAAAGTAAACTGCCTTGATGGAAAAGAAAGAAATTGCAGAGTTCCAGGGAGATTAAAAAGAAAACTTTGGCTACGACCCAACGACGTTGTAATTATTGAACCTTGGGAACTTGACAATACAAAAGGAGATGTTGTTTTAAAATATCATTCAAACCAGATTGAATGGTTAAAAAGAAACGGCTATATAAAAACTGAAGAAAAGGAATTTTAATAAAACAAATTAATTCTATATAAAAAATAAATTTTTAATCAAAACCGCAAGATATTTAAAAAATTATTATTCTATTTAAAATATGAAAAAAATAATTTTAGACAATCAACCAAAAATTATCAAACTAAGAGGAATGCTTGAAAAAGAGCTTAATGTAAAAGTTTCAAAACAAGACAATGAAGTTTATGTTGATGGTTTGCCGGAAAACGAACATCTTGCAGAGAAAGTTATCGACGCAATAAATTTCGGATTCTCAAATAAAAGAGCGCTCCTAATAAAAAAAAAGGATTTAATTTTTGAAGTTTTAAATATAAAAGATTATATGCGTGGTAAGAATATTGCGAGAATAAAAAGCAGAATCGTCGGAAAATTGGGAAGAGCATTAATGACTCTTTCACATCTTACAGATTGTTATCTTGAGATAAATGGAAATAGAATAGGAATTATGGGAAACTCAGAAAATATGGAAAATGCTCAAAATGCAATTATTATGTTAATAAAAGGATCCAAACACGCAAATGTTTATGCCTTTTTAGAAAGAAGTCATCCTCAACCAATTTTGGATTTAGGACTAAAAGAAATTAAGAAGGAAAAATTTTGACAAACAAAAAATATAATTCTAAAGAAAACACAAATTTTCAAGAATAAACAAACTTTTAAATATGAATTATCTTTTTCTAAAAGATATCCCTACGTGACACCACGCTCAGTAGAGGTTTTAAAATATATAAAAGTTAACTTCCGCGTAATGCCCCTACGTGACATCACGCTCAGATATGTTTTAAAATATATAAAAGTTAACTTCCGCGTAATGCCCCGGTAGCTCAGTGGTAGAGCACATGGCTGTTAGGTAAAAAGAATACAAAGAAACCATGGGGTCGCAGGTTCAAATCCTGCCTGGGGCGTTAAATTTTAGTTTAATAAAATTCCTAATTTCAGCCTAGAGCGTTTTCTTTTTAAACTAAAATTATTATATAATATCATGAAACAAAAAAGCAAAATAAAAGTCCTCTGCTCCGACTCTCGCTCGGCAATTAATAATTTAAATTTACCCTCCGCGAAAGTCCTCGTCGCAATGTCGGGCGGTGTTGATAGTAGCGTGGCTGCGCTTTTATTAAAAAAACAAGGATATGAAGTAATCGGCGCATTCATGGTAAATTGGAGCGATACAAAAAATAAATTAACCGGCGAATGCTCTTGGAGAGAAGAAAAAAGAATTGCTATGAAAATTGCAACAAAATTAGGAATTAAATTTATTACATTAAATTTTGAAAAATTATATAAAAAAGATGTTGTCGACGTTATGTTTAAAAATTATCAAAAAGGAATTACACCAAATCCAGACATTGACTGCAATGATAAAATAAAATTTCCTCTTTTAATTAAAGAAGCTAAAAAACTTGGTTGTGACTTCGTAGCAACAGGACATTATGCGAGGATAAAAAGCAACAAAGGAAAATATGATTTGCTTAGAGCAAAAGATGAATCAAAAGATCAATCATATTTTTTATATAGAATAAAACAAGATGAATTAAAAAATATTTTATTTCCAATTGGAGAGCATACAAAAAAAGAAGTTAGGGAAATTGCTAAGAAAAATAAATTTCCAAATTATAATAAAAAAGGAACAGTTGGGATATGTTTTATTGGAAAAATAAATCTTAAAGAATTTCTTAAAAAAAGAATAAAACCAAAAAAAGGAATTATCTTAGATCCTGAAGGGAATAAAATCGGAGAACACGACGGAATATATTATTACACGATTGGACAGAGAATTGGTTCAAGATATGGAATTGAAGTTTTAAAGCCAGAAAAAATGCAAAAAAAATGGTATGTTGCAAAAAAAATTCCAAATAAAAATATAATCGTCGCTGCTCCAGAAGGCCATAAATTAAATTACAGAAAAGAAATTTATATAAAAAATTTTCATTGGATAAATGAAAAACCAAAAAATAATTCAAAAGTTTTGTCAAGAATACGGCAGGTTGGAGAGCTTTTGCCTTCGGTTTTGCAATATAAAAATAAAGGATTAAAAATAATTTTAAACAAAGAAATTACCGGTGTTTCGCAGGGGCAAGCAATTGTTTTATATCAGGGAACAAAATGTTTAGGGGGTGGGGAGATTGGGGAGGTGAATAATCACTAGAGTGTTAGGAATTAGGGCGTTATAGACATTTTCTCCTCGCCTGTTAAGTTAGTGGCTTTTTGCTGTTTAATTGAATTTAATAATAAAGTATTCCATCTATTTCCATTAACTCCTATACCTACCTTATTAGCAGGAGTTAAGCCCTGTCTTGCGTTTTTTCTTACAAAAGATTTATAAATATGATTTATTATATAAGTTACATAAATATAAGAAATATAATTAATATGAATAATAAAAATGTTTATAAAACAGAAAACTCTTTAATCATAATGGGGTGTAAAAAAGGGGTAGGTGTAACCTTAGATAATGATGTTATTGAAGCAATAAAAGAAATACAATCTAATTCTCGTGGAGCAAAATTTTCTCCTCTTGTTAATAGTTTATTGAGAGAACATCCAGAAATTAAAAAGAAGTTAAAGAAGAATGGAAAGTAATTATTTAAGTTTCTTAGAAAAAGAAAATGAGAAATATCTAAAATTGATTTTTAATGAGAAAGAATTAAAATCTTTCTTAATTGATGTTTCAAAAATAAAAGAAACTGAACCATCTAAGGTTGTTGATAAATATGGAAAAGGATATAATTTCCATATAAAAAAGAAATATCAGAGAGAGAATAGTTCAAATTATAATAAAGAGTTATTTAACTTCTCATATGAAAATAATAACAAAGTGAAAATTATTTGGGGGGATTGTATAAATTATCTTAAAAAAATGCCTTCTGAAAGTATACACTTAATGGTTACCTCTCCCCCCTATTATAATGCAAGAGAATATTCGCAGTGGAAAAATATAAATGATTATTTAGAAGATATGAAAAAGATAATTAAAGAAGCATACAGGGTTTTAGATAATCATAGAGTTTTTGTTTTTAATGTTGGAGATATTTCTGGTAATGATAACTTATACACCAAGTCTGTTTGGGGAGATAGAAGATTGCCTTTGGGTGTTTACTTCACAAAAATCTTTGAAGAATGTGGTTTTACTTTTGTAGACGATTTTATTTGGGATAAAGGAGAAGTTCAAAGTCAAAGACACAAGAATGGAAACAGACCATATCCATTATATCAATATCCCGCAAATTGTTATGAACATATTTTAATATTTCATAAACATAGATTGGACAAAACAAAATACCCTTGTCCTGTTTGTGGAAGTTTGAGAGTAAGTGGAAATACCCAATCAGATATTGGTATTCAATCTTGGGAATGTAAAAATCCCAAATGTTTTGAGAGAAGTGCAAGTAATAGGGGAAAAAGATTTTCATTAAAAACCAATATTGTTCAAAATTTAGAGAACAGAGAAAATAACATAATAAATCACGATTTAGTAAAAAAGTGGAGAAGAGATGTATTAAGATTTTCTCCCGTAATAAAAATTGGTAGAGGGGGGGTAAACAAACTTGGGCATACTGCTCCTTTTCCAAAAGATATACCTGAAATGGCGGTTAATTTCTTTACCTATAAAGATGAATTAGTTTTAGACCCTTTTGCAGGTAGTTTTACTTCTTGTATTGTTGCAAATAGATTAGGGAGAATAGGGGTAGGTTGTGAAATAAGAAAAGACTTATTTGGAAATGCAATAAAAGACAATATAAGAAATAATGAAATGAAATTTGAAGAAGTTAAAATTTAATCTAATTTTCTAAATACATCTATACTTTGTTGTTTTTTTAGTAACTTTTCAAAATCCTTTTTCTTATTATCTTTCAATGCTTTTAATTTTTCTTTTTGAACTTTATAAAATTCTTCTTCGTTAAATTTATATTTTTCTAATGCTTTGAGAGAGAAATGTCCCCTATCATTTTGATATATCTTAAAAGAAGTAGTATTCATATTTTTTATTTTCATAAAATCATCTTTTGTTAAAACCCAATAAAAATGTCTTTCAATATCTTTTATTATCTGTCTGTTATAAACTATTAAAAAATGTCTGTCATCATCAATCAAATCTTGATATTTAAAATTAAAACCTATATTTTTTTCCTTATCTACTAAGTGAGAAGATTTTACTTGTATAGATCTAAATAATACTTCATATTTATTACTATCACATTCAGGAAATTTAGAACAATTTTTACCCAATATCCCTATTTCTTTATGACATTTTGGACACAAGGCAATTTCTTCCATAATTCCTTTACATTTCTGACATATTCCTCTTTGAGCATTATCTTCTGTCCTTTTTTCTATATTTTCACATTTTTTACAAATCTTATTTTTATATTCTTTCTTAGAATTAATACTGGTTATAGGTTTTTCAAATTCGGGGCATTTATCGTTTAAACACGCAATTCTATGTTCATTAAACCAAGGAGACTTACACTTTTTACACTGAAATTTCATAGCAACTATATCTGTTCTTTCATCATAAGGGGGATAAAATATAATCCAACCTCTTTTAGAAAGTTCAAAACCAACCATATGCTCTCCAATCTTCCCAAACTGACCAACCTTAAAGTCTGTCTCTATAGTCATAAAGTAATAAGAAAAATCCCATATAAAAAACTACCTAAAAAACACGAACACTTAAACTACTTATAGGGAAGATTAAAAAAGTTAAAAGAATTAGAATTATTGAAATAATATGAAAGATGAAGATATTGGAAAAGCTATAATAACGATTGGAATAATTCTTGGGGGAATTTGGTTAGGTTCAGAATTTATTAAAGCATTTTCAGATAATGATAAAAAAGACAAGGGTGCGGGAGGAAATGTAGATGTATAATAAAGAGAAAATAGGGGCAATTATTGGAATAATTCTAACTATAATTTTTATATTTATCCTTTTTCTTTTTGGATATCTTATTCTCTTTGGTGATTCAATATCTAAACTTATAGGTGGAGCAGGTTTAATATTATTTATTGTTTTTATGACTACTCGTGATTATAGTGAATTTGGACTTGAAGTAGGACAACTTATTAAAGTCAATTTAAAAAGAAAAAAATGAAAACTCCCGCAACTTAACACCCTTATTCATCTCCAGAATACTTAACACTCTCAATAAACCCTAAATTTAAATATCCCAATTAATTAATTTAATTAATGGAACTAGACAAAATAATTAAATCGCGAAAATCTGTAAAAAAATTTTCAAAGAAAAAACCAGACTGGAGAAAAATAATTGAAGCCATAGATTTAGCAAGATATGCTCCAATGGCTGGAAATTTGTATAGCCTGAAATTTATTCTTGTATCTGATAAAGAAAAAATACAAAAACTTTCAGAAGCAAGCCAACAGGAATTTGTTGCAGATGCTCAATATGTCGTCGTTGTTTGCTCAAATCCTTCAAGAACTTTGAATGCTTATGAAGAACGCGGTGAAAATTATTTAAAACAGCAGGCGGGAGCAGGAATACAAAACTTTTTATTAAAATTAGAAGATTTGAAATTATCAACCTGCTGGATTGGACATTTTGTAGATGAACAGGTTAAAAAAATTCTTGAAATTCCAAAAGAAATTAATGTTGAAGCTTTTTTTCCAATTGGTTATGAATCTGAAATTGCAAAGACAAAACAAAAAAGAAAAATAGAATTAGATAATCTCTTGTATTTTGAAGAATATGGAAAAAGCAGAATGAAGGGGTAAAATTAAAGATTTTAGATTTTGCAGGATTCTATTAAATGAAAAACTTGAAAAGTAGTACATAACCAAAAGGTTTAAATAAGAGTAGTACATAACTTTGTTATGGTATTCATTAAAAAAATAAAAATCAAAAATAAAGAATATTGGATTTTGATTCATTCAATTAGAAAAGGAAAAAAAGTTATTCAAAAGAAAAAATATATCGGAAAAATCCTTCCATCAAAAGCAAGATTAGAACAATTAAAAAAAGAATTTTTAAAAGAGTTAATTAGCGGAAGATACAGATTTTTTTCTAATGAAGATGTTGAAAAAATAGAAAAAAAGAAAACAAATTATAATAATGAACTCAAAAAAATAAGTCCGCTGGAAAAAAAAGAAAAATTCCAGGAGTTTATTATAAGATTTACTTATGACAGCAGTAAACTTGCAGGAATTGATGTAACTTTGAGGCAGACTTCCTTGATTTTAAGAGAGGGAATTATGCCTAAAGAATTTAAAAGTTTGAGAACTGCAAAAGAACTTGAAAATCATGAAAAAGGAATTCTTGCTATAACAAAATATAAAGGCAAGTTAGATGTTAAATTCATTAAAAAGTTGCACAAAATTTTATTTTCTGGAGTAGATGATTCTATAGCGGGAAAATTAAGAAGTGAATTAAAAAGAGATGTAAAGATAGCAGGAACACCTTATATTCCTCCAAAATGGAATGAAGTTGAAAGAGAGCTCAAAAATTTTTTAAAATGGTATCATATTGGAAGTCGGAAATTGCATGCGCTTGAACTGGCTTCTTTAGTTCATTTGAAATTAATTTCAATACAGCCTTTTGTAGACGGAAATTCAAGATTATCAAGATTATTAATGAACTGGATTTTATGGAAAAAGGCATACCCTTTAGTGGATATTCCCGTAGAAGATACTGAAAATTATTATGATGTTTTGGATAAATATCAGATTGAGAAAAATGAAAAACCTTTTATTGATTATATTAAGAAAAAATATCTTCAGGATTAAATTGATAATTTGTAATAAAAAAAATAAAAAAGACTCAAGGGCAAAAAGCCCTTGAAAAAAAAAATAAAAAATTAAATTAGTAAGTCGGAAAATGCGCTGTAGGGAGATCTAATGCTTCTTCAGTTTTTGCGCAATATACATAAGCAATAGATTGTTCTATATCTATTACACTATCTGGGTCAAAGAAACTTATAGCTGCGCCAGAGTTTTTAGTATTAACCCAATCATGCAAAAGGTCAGTTAATGCAGGTAATCTATCAGTTTTAATTATGTTGTCTTTAAGCACAAGATTAAAACCAGCATCTACAGCAACTTGTCCAAGAGGACATCCAATTTCAATAAACACGGCATTATTCGCATTATCTCTTGAAAACTTTCCTGAACTTTTATAACCTGTATCATCAACATTAACAATTAAATGTTTGTGTCCTGGAACTTCTTCTTCTGGGCAAACTTTAATAGCAACAAATCCATCCCCCACTTCTCCAATTGTTACAATTTCTCCAGAGGGCAAGGTAAATGTTTTTCTAGCTTTGTGATTCGATTTCACACCATCTATAATAAGCACTAAAGTTTCTGCGTATTGATCTGTTTCATAAAGAGTTATTTTAATTCCAGAAGGAGTTACAATTGTTTCTTCTGGTTTTTGATATAGAACATATGTTTCACACTCTTCTTCTTCACTCGGCGTCACCACAGTAATTTGTGCTCTATCTCTTCTTAAAAGAGT
>JBBTBN010000020.1:0-2854 GCA_038043645.1 Nanobdellota archaeon | reverse complement strand
TTAAAAGAATTTAAGAGAGTTCATATTGATAATAGTTTTGTTTTAACTTTTAAAGTTGATTTAGCAAATAATTTTATTTTGTTCGCTGATTTTGATCATCACGATAGAATTTATTTTTAGAAATATTCATAAATTTTAAAAGAAAAACCAAGTTAAAAAACTAATCCTCAAGTTTTAACATATATATCAAATTAGGTATTTTGTAATATATATTTCTAACTAAACACTTATCAAAACAAACTTTTTTAAATTTATCTTCAGTTAAATTAATATGAATCAAAAAATAGCATTAAAGCAACTTAAGCTCTTAGAGAATTATGGAAACAAAATGCGCCTTGCGGCAGAATCTTGGAACTCTCAATTCCAAACATTAATTTCTATAATTTTATCAGCAAGAACAAAAGATGAGACAACCATAAGAGTTGGAAAAATATTATTTAAAGAATATCCAACAGCAGAAAAATTATCCAAAGCGAATACTAAAGAAATTGAAAAAATAATTAAGTCAGTAAATTTTTATAAAAATAAATCAAAAAATATTTTAAATTGCGCTAAAATTTTAGTTAAAGAATACAAATCAAAAATTCCAGAGTCTATTGATGAACTAATCAAGCTTTCGGGAGTTGGAAGAAAAACAGCGAATGTTTTTTTGGCTGAAAAAGGTCAAAATGCCCTTGGAGTTGACACCCATGTTCATTATATTTCAAATTACCTCAACTGGAGCAAAAATAAAAACCCCCATAAAGTTGAAGAAGAGCTAAAAAAACTTTTTCCTAAAAAATATTGGAGCAAAATCAACGAAACACTTGTGCGTTTTGGAAAAACTTATACTTCACGAAGAGAAAAAAATAAACTGCTTGAAGAAATTGGAAAACTAAAATGAAAATAATAAAGGCAAAAAAAAGCGAACTAAAAGAAATCTCTAAATTATTCAAAGAAGTGTTTAATGATAAGCCTTATTCTGATAGATGGACAGATAAAACCGCTTTTGAACACATAAAACATGAATTCCTTATCGGAGAGGTATTTGTTTTTCTTGAGAGAATGAAAATTATTGGTTTGATTGTGATAAGAAAAGGTGTAATTCCTAACGGAAATATCGCTGAGATAAAGGATTTTGCTATTTTAGGAAAATATCGCGAAAAGGGAATTGGCTCAGAAGCTATAAGGGAAATTGAGAGAAAATTGAGAAAAGAAAATTATAAAGCGATATATCTGGAGACTTATCATAAATCAAAGGCAGTTAATTTTTATAAAAAAAATAAATATAAATTATCAAAACATACCGCTTTTATGGTAAAAGATTTAAAATGAATCAGTTAATTAATAAAATTGAAAACCTAAAAAAATCTGAAATTAAGAAAATTATAGATTTTCGCATGAATGAATTTTCTAAATTAGGCAAAAGCTCCTCAAATGAAATTTTTAAAGAATTATGCTTTTGTCTTCTTACTGCAAATTTTTCTGCGCAAGGCGGAATTAAAATTCAAAACGCAGTTAATGACGGATTTTTAACTTTGTCTGAAGAAGATTTAGCAAAAAAACTCTCCGCATTAGGACACAGATTTCCAAACACAAGAGCAAAATATATCTTTGAAGCAAGAGAATATAAAAACAATATAAAAGAAATTTTAAGAAATTTTAAAAATGAATCAGAAGCAAGAAATTGGATTGTCAAAAATATTAAAGGACTTGGAATGAAAGAATCTTCGCATTTTTTAAGAAATATCGGCTATAAAAACTTGGCAATAATTGATTTTCATATTATTGATTTGCTTGCAAGAAATAATTTAATTGACCCCGAAGGGATCCCCTCTGGGAAGAAACCTAAATCAAAATCTCTTGCTCCAAAAAAATATATTGAAATTGAAAATTTATTGAGAAAAATTGCTGAAAAAACAAATCTCTCGTTGGGAGAACTTGATTTGTATTTATGGTATGCAGAAACTGGGAAGGTTTTGAAGTGAAAAATAAATTGTGGCTATTGACATTTTTAATCATTTTATTTGCATTATTCATATATTTTATTTTTAGAACAAATGAAAGCCAAGTTTGCTTCTCTGAAAATTGTTTTGATGTTGAAGTTGTTTCAAGTCAGGAGGAACTTTCAAAAGGTTTAATGTTCAGAGAATCTTTAAATGAAAATTCAGGAATGTTATTTATATTTCCAAAAGAAGATTTTCATAATTTTTGGATGAAAAACACTTTAATTCCATTAGATATAATTTGGATTAATTCAGCTAAAGAAATTGTTTTCATTGAAAATAATGCTCAGCCTTGTTTAAAAGATATTTGTGAAAGTTTTACTCCCGATGAAAAAGCATTATATGTTTTAGAAATAAATTCTGGAATTGCTGAGGAAATTGGATTGAAAGTTGGAGATGAAGTAAATTTTAAAATAAATTAATTAGTTACTCGTTTAAATTATAAAAAGATTTTAAAAAAATTTTATTTTTCTACCCCAAAAGCATGACCACCGTCGTAATCATACCAGCCGTCGCCATTAACAACCAACCCGTCGCCAAAGTCCCAGTAGCTGCTCAAAACCGACATTCTTGTTTTTTCTTCATTAACAGAATCAGAATTAAAACTCCAGATGTAAGGGTTATTTTTATATTTTGAAGCAACTTCTGCAATTTTTTCTGCTCCTTCTTTTCCATATCTTTCAATTATATATTTATTTTTTTGAAATTCAATTAAATCTTGTTCTTTTATTTTAAATCCAAATGGAACGAATTTTACTAAAGGGTCATTTTCTTTTAATCTTTGAACTAAAGAATTTTTATCCATTGCTAATTTTCCATTTATAATTTTGGGATTAATTTCTAAAATTACTCCGTTGCTTATTTCTTCA
>JBBTBN010000019.1:30979-31247 GCA_038043645.1 Nanobdellota archaeon | reverse complement strand
ATTTTGATTTCTAAGATTGATAAAAGACCGAGAGTTTATGATTAAGCAATAGATAATTGTTACTATTTCTAAAAGACAACAAAACCGAAACATTTAAATAGTCTGTTTTTCTATATATGTTATGACAAACAAAATAAAAATACCATTTATCTGGAGCGAATATGAAAACTTCTCTGGCTTAGATGCAAATATAATTTACAAGAGAGTAGAAGGAAATTCAAATGGAGCAAATTTAGCAGGATTGGTAAATTATATTGAAGGAAATTCA
>JBBTBN010000019.1:3580-30879 GCA_038043645.1 Nanobdellota archaeon | reverse complement strand
AATGGAGTAAATTTAGCAGTAGTTGGAAATAATATTGAAGGAAATTCAAATGGAGTAAATTTAGCAGTAGTTGGAAATAATATTGAAGGAAATTCAAATGGAGCAAACTTCGCAATAGGTGGAAATGATATTGGAGGAGATTCAAAGGGAGTAAATTTAGCAGGATTGGTAAATTATTCTAAAGGAGTTAAAGATTTTTTAATTCAATATGCAACATTAGGAAATGTAATTAAAGAAAAAAACAAAGATGCATTTGTTTTAAATATTGGATTATATAATAAAATTGAAGATTATTTTTGCCCTTTTGTTCAAGTGTATGGATTAAAAAATCTTCCTAAAATATTAAAAGAATCATTTAGCAAAAAGAAAGCAAATGGGCTTGAAGAAAAATTAGAAGGAGAAGGAAAATGACAAACACAAACAAAACATTAGAACAAAAAACAGAAAAAGAAAATTGGAAACAATGGTTGCCGATTTATGGGGTTTATCAAATTTATAAAGATTTCAAGGAAGATAAGTCTGGTGTAGTTGACGGAATACCTGGAGTAAAATTTGCTGGAAGTGCTTTTTATCAAGCTGTTTCAGTTTTTGGTGCTGGCGTAGGTTTATACGCTCTTGCTGAAAAATTATTTTAAAATGACCTCCCAAAAATCAAAACATATATCTGAATTTAATGAAGGAGATATAATCACAAGAGTTGAACCCGCAATTCATTATAAAAAAATATATGATGAAATATTAAAAAAAGAGATTATAATTGATTCTTTAAAAGATTCAAGTTTTATGGAAGTTCCTTTAGAATATTCTAAAATTGTCAAGGATAAAATTTATTTTAAATGGGTTTCAAAAGATAATCTTTTTGAAAAAGGCGAGATTATTGAGCTTAATTATAATAAATCTCAAAATGGCTGGGTAAAATATATAGACAAATATAAAAGTCAGAAAATATGCAAAGATAAATTTCTTGAAAAAAATTTGGAAAATCTCTTTAAATTTTCTCAGACCTCTTCCAATTTTAAAATGAATTAATCCTTGGTCGTAATAATAACTCCATTATCAATTTAGCAATTTTAAAATATTTTTTTAAACAAAAACATTTAAAAATTTATTATATAAATTTTTTCATACTTCAAATGAATGAATGTCGCCCTTCGGGAGCAAACTTACTTTATTTTGTTGTAATTTCAACTCCTTTTTCTGTTATTAATAAAGTATGTTCTGTTTAAGTGAAAATTTATTATCTAAATTTTCTCATACTCAAAATGAAGTAATATCGCCCTTCGGGAACAAACATCCTTTATTCTATTGTAACTTTTTTATTCTGTTGTAACTTTAACTTCTTTTTCTGTTATTAATAAAGTATGTTCTGTTTGAGCAACTTTTGAATTTGAAGATTCAACTAATTGCGGGAATTGATGCAAGCTTCCATTTTCTTCAAGTTGTTTTAATGCAAACATAACCTTTATTCCAAATTTTTTTACAAGCCAGCGAGAGCAAAAAGGCAGTGTTTGATATTCTTTAGCAATAAATTCTAAAATTTCTCTTGCCATTGGTGTTCTTGGAGTTTTTGGATTTGTTAACATATAAATTCCTGAAGATTTTCCGTCTCTTACTTTTCCATTGCCTTGAGTTACAAAAGGCTCAATTGCATAAAGCCCTGGTGAAATTATTTCTGTGGATTTATTATCTATATTGGGGATTGTTAATCCAGCATGCAAATTATATTGTTCAATTTGATGTCCTGAAAGATTTATTATTGGCAAAAATCCTTTGGATTCAATTGTTTCTTGAATTGTTTTTCCTATTTCTCCTGTTGTTGGATTTTCTTTTTTGTTAATAATTTCTATAGCATTATCTAAAGCGTCTTTGCTTGCTTGAATGAGTTTTTTATTTTCTTCTGAGTTTTCTAAATCAATTGATATCGCTGTATCTGCTATCCAGCCGTCAATGTGAACCCCTAAATCTATTTTTAATAATCCGTGAGCAGTTGAAGTATCGTTGTGGCCCGAAGTATAATGAGCTGCAATTTCATTTATTGAAGTATTAACAGGAAAAGCAGGTTTCCCGCCAAGTTCAATTATTTTATTTTCAATTTTTTCTGCTATTTCTAAAAGAGGCATATCTTTTTTGATAATTGATTTTGCATATTCCTTAACTTCAGATGCTATTTGCCCTGCGAGAAGGATTTTTTGTTCATTAGTTTGATTTGATTTTGAAATTTCTAATTTAGTTGTCTTTGTGTTTTTAGATGGAGATTTTTTTTGAATATTAGATGTTTCACTAATTTTTACGGGTTTGTTTTCCCTGCCTGTTGAACCGCCGTATTGTTTTTCAGTCATAATTTTTTATATGATCTTTATTTAATGGATTGTTTATAAAATTTGTTAAATTATCTTTTTCTCAATTTCTCAACAATTTTTTTAATTTGTTCCAAAAAATAATCAATGTCTTTCTCTGTTGTATATTTACTGAGCGAAATTCTTATAGAACCATTTATTTCATTTTCCTTTAATCCAATTGCTTTTAAGACGTGGCTTGATTCATGCGACTGACAAGCAGAACCAGTAGAAATATAAATTTTTTCTTTTTCTAAGTAACTTGCAATTGTTTCTCCATCAATATCCTTAAATGAAACATTAACATTATTACATAATCTTTTTTCTTTAGAGCCATTTAATTTTGTATTTGGTATTCTCAAAATTTCCTCAATTAATTTGTTTTGTAATTTTTTCATTTTGATTACATCTTTTTTATCAGCGATTTTCACAGCCTCTGCAAAACCAATAATTCCAGAAACATTTTCTGTTCCTGAACGCATTTGAAATTCATGTCCTCCGCCGTGAATTAGTGGAATTATTTTAACGCTTTCTTTAATATATAATGCTCCAACTCCTTTTGGTCCGTGAATCTTATGAGAATTTAAACTAATTAAATCTAAACTTAATTTTTTTACATCAATAGGAATTTTTGTAAAACTCTGACAGGCATCTGTATGAAATAAAACTTTTTTTTCTTTGCAAATTTTTCCAATTTTTTCTAAATCTTGAATTGTTCCAATTTCATTATTTCCATGAATTATAGAAACAAGAAAAGTTTTTTTTGTAATAGATTTTTCAAGTTGTTTTAAATCAATAAATCCTTGTTCATCAACATCTAAATAAGTTATTTTTGCTCCTTGTTTCTCAAACCATTTGCAAGTTTCTAAAATAGAAGCATGTTCTATTTTTGTGGTGATAATGTGATTTTTTTCTGAATTGTTTTGTTTATTATAAAAAAATAACCCTTTTAATGCAAAGTTGTTTGACTCTGTTCCTCCAGATGTAAAAATTATTTCATTTGGTTTTGCATTAAT
This sequence comes from Nanobdellota archaeon, assembly GCA_038043645.1. Lineage (GTDB taxonomy): Archaea > Nanobdellota > Nanobdellia > Pacearchaeales > GW2011-AR1 > JWKY01. The sequence goes on along the minus strand of JBBTBN010000019.1, from coordinate 27,527 downwards.
TGTTTTAGAAATAATTTTTCTTGAGTTTTCAACAACTTCTCTAATTTGTTGTCCTGCCTCGTGTTTTGAAGAAGCATTAGCATATTTTTCGCTAAAATAAGGAATCATTGCTTTCAAAACTTTTTCATCAACTTTTGTTGATGCTGAATTATCTAAATATATTTTTTTCTTTTTCATTTTAATTTTCAATTTTAATTATCTTTACGGGACAGGAATCTACAGCTTTTTGCGCATTTTCTTTTTCAATTTCATTTATTTCTTTTTGATAAATTCCTTTTTTATTTTTAGCGCCAATTAAGTCAGCTTTTCCGTCTTTTGAACACATTTTCCAGTTTTTAGGATCAAGTTCAACACATGAATTGCATCCAATGCAATTTTTTCTATAATGAATAATTTTAACCATTTTGTATTATTGGAATTTTTCCAAAAGTGCCCTGCATTTCTTTTCTATCTTTTACAACGTATAATTTATCATTTTTTTTAATTTTTTCATTCACTTTTATTGTGATTACCTCTCCTTTTTTTGCTTTGCTTGCAGGTTTTTCATCAACAAATAAACTCTCAATTTTTTGATGGATTATTCCGGTAGTTTTTCCAGTAATAATAATTTCGTCGCCTATTTCTATTTTACCAGATTGCAAGAAAAATTCTCCAATTTTTGTTTTAGGAAAATAATGTCTTGCAATCCCAATAAAAACTTTTTCTTTTTTAGATTGATTTCCATAACCTCCGCTCCATTCTCCTAATTTTTTTCCAAGATAATATCCTCCATGCCAAAAACCTCGATTATATACTTTTTCTAATTCTTTAATCCAATTATTAATTTTTTCTTTAGTATAAGTTTTATTTAAAACACTTTCAACAGCTTCTCTATAAGCTTTTGTAACAGCATAAACATAATCAGGACTTCGTCCTCTGCCTTCTATTTTTAAAACACTAATTCCAGAATCTAATAATTTATCAATGAAGCCAATTGTGCATAAATCTTTTGGAGACATTATATATTTGTTATCTATTTTCAACTCATCTCCCGTTTCATCGTCTATAACTCTATAAGATTTTCTGCAGTTTTGCAGGCATGCTCCTCTATTTGCAGAAGCATTAGAAGTTGCAAGGCTCATATAACATTTTCCAGAAATAGCAACGCATAAAGCGCCATGAACAAAAATTTCTATTTCAACAAGTTTTCCGGAGGGTCCTTTAATATTTTGTTTTTTAATTTCAGCGCAGATATTTTTTATTTGCTGTAAAGTTAATTCTCTCGCTAAAACAACAACGTCTGCGAATTTTGAATAAAATTTTACAGCTTCTAAATTAGAAACATTTGTTTGTGTAGAAATATGAACTTTTAATCCAATTGAATTTGCATAATTAATTGCCGATATATCGCTGACAATTACTGCGCTTATTCCTGCTTTTTTTGCAGAGTCGCATATTTTGCGCATCAAAAAAATATCATGATCATATAAAATTGTGTTTAAAGTTAAATAAGTTTTAATTCCTGATTTATCGCACCTCTTAACAATTTTTTTTAAATCTTCTAAAGTAAAATTATTTGAAGCTCTTGCTCTCATATTTAATTGTTCAATCCCAAAATAAACAGAATTTGCGCCGGCTTTTATTGCTGCTTCAAGACTTTCATATGAACCTACAGGAGCCATAATTTCTACTTTTTTATCCATAATAAAAATAAATTTCTGATATTTTTAAGGGTATGCAGAGCAATAAATTTCACTTCCTTTTCCCAATGCTAAAGATATTTAATGGTCATTCCCTTAAAAAATAAAATGAGAAATTTAAAGATTTTGGGAATAACTTTAATTACGGCAATTGTTTTTATTATCGGAATAGCTTATTATAAAATTTTTGATGCTGTTGTAAATGTCACCGCTTTTATTATCTCTCTAACAATAATTTTTTTAATTTTAATTTTGGGTATTATTTTTTCTCAGCAAGACCATAAGAAGAAAATACTTTCTTTTGAAAAATCTAAAATAGAAATAATAAAAAAAGATAATCCTGAAAAAAAATTAAAAGTTATTAAGAAAAAATAATTAATGTTTAATTTATATCTGCCCTGTTTGCGCAAATTTTCTCATTGCCTGTTCTAAAACTACTTGAGGAGCCATGCCTTTTCTAGAACAAGCTTTAGCAAAATCATCATATGTTGATTGGTCAACATTATAATCTAATTTTCTCTTTCTTGGTCCAGGAGGTGTTGCTGCCATATTTTATTTAAATAAATGAGGTATATAAATATTGAGTTTGAAAATTAGAAATAAAGCTTTATTTAATTATATTAAATCTTTTTCCATAATTGCTTATACATTAATTCCAAAGAGATTTTTAAACCAAATCTTTATATTTATAAAAAGTTGAAAAAATTTATTTTCAGTGTTGCTCTGATTAGTAATATTTGTGTTATTGATATTAGTGATAATTGTATTGGGTGTGTTCGGAATTTTTATTTGAGGCGTTATAAAAGAAGCTGTTGAAGAAAAAGTATTTCCATATGTATCATTTACTGAAACATTAATTATATACTTTAAATTGTTTTGTAAAAAACCTTCTGGAATTGTTTCTTTTTGACAATCAGAAATCCATCCAAAACTTATCTCTATATTTCCGTTAGATGCCCTTTTTACATCATACCAACATTTTTCAAGATTTCCTTCTGAATCGTTTACAGATATGGAGATTTCGGGGGTTAAAGAATCAATATTACCATAAGGGAAATTGATAATTAATGTTGGCGGTTGATTATCGGAGACATTTATTTTAGTAAAATTATTTAAGGAAGCATTTATCTCTGTTTGATTCTCAGATATATTTTCTTGAGCAACAATTAACTGGGAGAGAATTACAAAAGAAATTAATAAAATCAATATCTGGTTTTTATTTGATAAATTAAACAAAGAAGACACAGCTTTTTTACATTGATATTTAGAGTTCATTCCGTCAGTCTGGTTATTACATTTTTGCATATTAAATAAAAAAGTTTTTCTTTTTAAAGGTTACTTAACGGAAATGCCCAGTATCAATGGGCGCGGAGAGAATCGATGCCTTTAGGTAATCCCTTTAGGGAAACCCCCTTTGAATAAGATTCCAATGATGGGCGCGGAGGGAATCGAACCCCCTTCTTCTGCTCTGGAGGCAGACATAATACCAGTATACTACGCACCCTTAATAAGAATAAGAAAAAACTCTTTTTATTATTTCCTATTTAATTTTTTTATTTTTTCAGATAAAAACCTATCCAATTTGTTTTATTTCTTCAATTTCATTTTCAGAAATAGCGCACCCTTTAAACTTAAGCGCATAAAGTAAAGCGTCCAGCACTTTTTTATTTTTCCATCTTATTAAATTATTTTTATAAGCCAGATACATTAATTCTGCTGAACGAATTATTTTTAACCCCTTAAATTCTTTAAAGTCGCTTTCTTTTAATTTAATTTTAAGGTGCATTTTCTTTTCTAAAAGCTCCTTTAAATTTTCTGGCTTTTCAACTAACATCCTCGTTGTTCTTTCATCAATCACTAAAACATTTTTAATTTTTCTTTCATTCATAATTTTGCTTAATGCAAGACAAGAAGCCTCACCAAGTTGTATTAACTGAATTTCATTTCTATTTCCAATAAACATAGTATTCGCAAAATTCATTAATTTAATTGTTAGATTTGTTATTTCTTTATCTTGAATTCCAAAATTATTCGGCATACTTAAACAACCCTCATCAATTAAATCCTGAATTTTTAAAGCTTCAAGCTCGTATTTTTTTATTTTTAGGGGAATATCCACAACTTCTTCTTTTACTTCTTTTGTTATAATAAATTCTCCATTAAAGATTTCTTTTAATTTTTTTAATTCTTCCAGCAATCCATTTAGTGATAAACTTATTAAACTGCTTGAATCAAAAATTAGGAATTTGTTTGGGGTCATTTTATTTGTTGATATTAACATCCTGTTTTTATGATTTATATTCATTTGCAAAGTTAAAGACAAATTCTTTTTCATCTATAATTGATTCGAAATCCCTAACAATAAAAATAGCGGTCCCATCAATTTCCCAAAAAACATTGCTCTTCAAATTAGAAGGAGTAAAGGCGATTAAAAAACAATCCAAACAAATCCCTTCTTCTTTTAAATCTTCATCAATAAATTCAGAAACAGCGTCATAAATTATCCCTAATCTTATGGGAACTTCTGAATTAAAATCCTCAATTTTTGAACGGCTTTCCCCTTTTTTTATTGTCAAGGGATAATTTACCTCAACCAAAATTCTTTCTGGTTCTATAACAACTTCTGGTTGAGTCATCTTTCCTTCTGTGATTTCATATTCTGTAAATGATGCAAAATTTTCTAAACAAAAAATTAATTCTCTTGCAACTCCTTTTGAAATCTCATTTTGAATTGTTTCTTTTGAAGGCATTAAATTTTGATTATTCTTAATATAATACGGAATTTCTAAAAGAGGTGTTGAAGATTTCGGAAGTAAATAATATCCGCCGTTTTCACCGATTCTAAAAACTACTTTTTCCAAAGAATCATCAAGACATCATTGAACAAAATTTCGTATTTCAGCTGTTTCCGGAGAAATGGGTTTTCCAGGTAAATTAAGGTTTCCACGAAGAACAAAAAAGAATACAACAACCGCGATGATAAAAATTGCAATAATGATAAAAATAGTAAGCTGAGCTTTCTTCTTTTTTAACATGGAAAAATAAAGAAAAAATCATATATAAAATTATTTAAAAAATCACCCGCTATAAGTAGTTACTATAAAATTACATAAAAAAGTATATTTATAAGCATGCATTTATACTTTCTACTATGGGTAGAGAAAAGGGATTATTAAAAAAGTTGAAATTGGGTTTAGCAAGTGCTGGTTTAATTACGTTGGGTTTAACAGCTGGTTTTTTTAATGTAAATGCTCAAGAAAATTACAAACCAAAATATAATACCAGAACCCATGAAATGTTAATGATTGAAGATAGTGTAGATAACATTTCTTTTAATACTTCTCCAAGCCTTAAAACTCTTGACGCCTTAATAGATAACTCCAAAAATTATATTATCAAAAAAGAAAAATATTCAATTGAAGAAATAAAATTAATTTCACAAAAAATATTTTCAGAAATCAAATCGGTTTCAAAAAAAATTAGAAACAATAAATCAATAGATTATTCATTTGAAAACTCACTTATTTATTCTGCAATTGGTGAAGCAAATAGCCTTAATTTTGATATAATAATTACTCCAGAATTCCCGGAGAATACATTTATAGAGTATAACCAAAACGATAAAGAAAAAGAGAATATAAGTATAAATATAAATCTAATTAATGGAGGAATAATTCTTCATAAAAATTTTTTCTTTGGAGAAATGGAAAATAAAAAAATAAAAGAATTAGAAAACAGTATTTATTTTAGAAATTTAAACGAAAAAGAATTGATTTCAATCAATTTTTTGAAAAAAGCTAAAGAAAGTTTTGAAAAAGAAAAAAAATGCGAAAGTAAAGACTTTGATAAAACTTTGTTATATTGTGATAAAGCATTGGAAACAAATCCAAAACTTATAGAAGCATGGAAAATAAAGTATGAAATATATCGTAATTTGGTAGAGAAAGAAAAATTTTCAGAAGCATACCGCTCCATTGAAAAATTAGAAAATCTTGAACTTTATTTATCTAAATATAATACTACGGCACATATTATGCTTGAAATGGAAGATAGCATTAATGATGGTCCTCCTTATCCAAGATTGAAAACACTTGACGAGCTAATAGAAAATTCAAAAAACTATATCCTAAAAAAAGACCCCAAAACTTACGCAAAAGAGGAAATTGCCGAGCTTTCTAAAAATGTTTATGAAAGGATTATGGAAAAATTGCCCGATATAAAAGAAAGGGACGATCTTTGCTATAAGATGTCTCTTATATATTTTGCAATAGGAGAGGCTAATGGAATTCCATTTTATGTATCCTTACTTCCAAGAGTGCCTGGACACGTTTTCGTAAGGTATGATCCTGATGGAAAACACGACCCTTTAAACCAAGGAAATCCAGCAAATAAAGAAGACATAAATATCGAAACAACAACAGGGGAAATTCAAAACACTGAAAAAGGAGAATATTCAGATGAATATTTTATTCATAAAAAATGTTTATCAAAAAAAGAATTAGAAAAAAAACCTTGGCTCAAAAACTTAACTGAAAAAGAACTCTTTGGATTAGCTTATCTTATGAGGACAGATTATTATGGAGATACAGAATTTGATAAAAAATTTGAAGATTGTAAAAAATCAATTTCATTGTTTCCAAATTGTTTTATGACTTATTTGACAACAGCAAGAACTTTAGAAAAACTCGAATATTGGGGAAAATTAAATTCAGGACCTTTAAAAGATGAAAAACCAGCTTTTTATTATGAAAAATCATTGGAATTAAGTCAAGAGCCGGAAACATACATAGAACTGGCTGGTTATCATCTTCATAGAAAAAAAGATAATAAAAAAACTATAGAGAATTGCACAAAAGCTGTAGATTTAATATATGAAAGAATTAATTTAGAATGTGAGCCTAAAAAATCTGGAAATCTTTTATTTAGCGCTTATGCTAAAAGACGTTTTGCGTATGAGAATTTAGGAAATTTTGAAAAAGCAAAAAATAATTATCTTAAATCAATAGAGCTTTTCTATCCTTGGATTTTTTTATCTAAAAAGGATTTGAATTTCTTTGAAAAAAAATTTGAAGAAGAAAAAGCCAAAAAAAAAATTGAAAAATAAATTTATTTTTTAAACATCCCCCACCATTTTTGTGCTGGAATATTCGGATCACTAAACATTACCTTAGGTCCAATTTTTAAAACTTCGTCTATTGCATCGCTAAGAGAATAACCCTTTTGATTAACAAGATAGTCTACTTTTATTTTCTCATTTTGGGCTAAAGAAAATTGAGATGATCCTGAGGGAAGAGGTCCCGATTTTTCTGCTTCGTAATAAAATTCTACAATATCTCTAACCTGCGTCTTAAAATTAGGATCTGGATTTTCAAGTGTTGGAAAGTAATCTATCAAAAATTCATCTTTATAAAGTTCTGATAATTTATTATTTATATCTGTAAAAGAATTGGAAGGATCATTTACTATTTTTTTAGCTTCATTGTAAACAAGTTCTGCCTGACCATCATATTTCTCTCTTGTTAAATATTCCTCTTGAAAATATTTATCTTCATATATTTTTTGAGAACTTCTTAGTCCTTTGTAACTTGATTTATAATCTTGAAATTTTGCAATAAAATCTTTATCATCTATCATTGCAACAGTATCTATAGTTACAACAACATTTTTTTCAAAAACATCCTGCATAAAGGGAATTTCTTTAGCTGTTTCTGGCTTAAAATACTCTTCATATTTTAATGCATTTGCTATTTTTACTGATTCTTGAAAATCCAAGTTGCTTGTGAAATAAATTTTTTCTGCTTTATCTGAATAAAGAGAGGCAATTTGTATTTCTTTTTCGTTATACTTTTTATTTAATTGATTTCTAACAAGCATCGGAACCTGTTCTTTTCCTTTTCCAGAATCATATTTATTTATGGAAACACTTTCAGCTTCTCCCTGAGCGCCAAATTTAATATTAGAACTAGTATGGTCATTTAAAATTCTAAATCCTTTATTGTCTACAATCGGGAGTTCAGTGTCTGTTCCTTTTTTAATAGTTATACTTGAACTTATTTCATTTGCCCTTTTTCCTGCTGTAATTTCAAAGAGCCCATTTTCTCCAACGCCGACATAAGAATTTTCTTCTTTAAATTTAATATGGACATTCCCGGATTTTTTTGTATCGCCAAGATTAACATTAAATTCATTTCCAAAAATAACATAATTTTTAACTCCCGAGATTTTTGCTTCTTCAAGGCTTGTGAAGATGTTAACTCCTTGAGTTTCTTCCTTTGCTCCGGATATCTTAATATCAACATTGTTGAATTTTGTTTCTCCTGCGCCAGTATGTCTTACAAGCATATTTCCATTTTCATCAAAATTCAAAATCCCGCTTATTTTATTTCCTTTATATTCTATAAACTCATTTTTTAAAGTTTTTATTTGAATATTTTTTTGAGCTTCTAAAACTTCAGCTCCGTCGGGTAATTGATATATTCCTTCTGTAGAAGAATAAACAAATTTTTTATTTCCAGGAACATTAAATTCATTTTCATTAAGATTATATTTTCCTCCGTCAGCATTGGTTAAAAAATCTGCATTTTTAATGGCTCCTGTTGATTGATCTATAATGATGTCTCCGGATTGAATGTTTGAAAAAGAATTTCCATTTAAACTAAATTCAGAGCCAGATTCAACGACGCTGATTTTTCCCAGCGGAGATATTTTTATTCCAGGAGTTGCTTCAATAGTTGTTGTTATGTCTCCTTTACGAATTTCTATTTTGCATTTTTCAAAACCAGTTTTACAGACAAGAGAATCATCAATTAATTCTACATTTTCTCCATAATAAGAAAACTCCTGTGAACTTATTTCCGTAATTTCTGTAAGTTCCTGAGAATTTATAAAATTGATTTGAAATAATAAAAAAACTATTATTAAAATTACAATTCCTAAAACTAAAGTTTTATTTTTAATTTTCATTTAAAAATTTCTTCTGCAAGTTTAATTCTTGATTTTGTGTCAAGGGTTCTATTTTCCGGCACATCTGATATTCCTGTTTTGCCGACATAATCCGCCAGCTCAAACATTGTAATTCCAAGAAGTTTTGCTGTTTGTTCCATAGAAATTCCATGTTCATAAATTCTGGAAGCTTTATTTATCTGGGCTTTTCTAAAAACATCTTGAATATATTCTCTTAATTTTCCTGAAATTTTTTTAATGCACGACCTAATATTTTCAAAATCTTTTCTAAAATCTTTTAAATCATTTTTTTCAAGATCTTCTATTGAACATTCAAGAGAATAAATTATTATTTTGTGAATTTTTTCCCACTCTGGATATTGTTTATAATGTTCTCTTTCAAGAATTTTATTTAAAGAATAAACCACGACTGCAACAGCAATGTTGTCTGGATCCTGTGTCAGCGAAGCAGTATTAATTGTTTGATTGCTCAAGTTTTTAATTTTTGAATAATTTCCGGTTTCAATCGCTATTTTTGTTTCTTCAAGAATTCTTAGAATGTTATCGGTTTCACGCATATATTATAATAGAAAATCTAATTAATAAATGTTAAGTTTTTATATTCCTCTTCTTTCTTTTTAAGATGAAACCAGCATTATTAGACACAAATTTTATTTTGACTTGCATAAAACAAAAAATAGATTTTTTTGAAGAATTGGAATTTATGGGATTAAAAATTTTAATTCCCGAGGAGGTTATAGATGAACTTAAAAAATTAAAACAATCTTCAGCCCTTAAACTTTTAGAAAAAAACAATTTTAGTAAAATTAATTTAGCAGGAAAAAATGTTGATAATTCAATAATTAATTATTCAAAGAAAAATCCAGAAATTTTGGTTGCAACACTTGACAGAGAATTGCAGAAAAAATTAAAAAATAGAAAAATAATTATCCGAGGAAAGAAAAAGCTGGAGATTATTTAAGATAATCAGGAATTTTATATTTTTCAAATTCAGGCAAAAGATTTTTTCCATAAATTAATCTTGAAAACGCTTCTGCTTCCATTTTTGCTCCAGTAAGTGCGTTGTGCGATTTTGGTTCTGAAGGAAGTCCAACATAAACTAAAGTTTTGTTTAAATTCAAATCTGTTCTTCCATTTTTTGCTGGAGGAATTAATCCTCTTTTTAGATGATGAGCATAAGAAAGACTATGCAAATCTATTATTCTATGCCCAAGGCGATAATTAATTCCGCATCTCTCCACAGAATTTTTTAAAAAATCCCTATCAAATGAAGGGTTTTCTCCTGCAAGTGTTTTATCTTCTATTTTTTCCATCCATTGAATAAATTTTCCAACAGCTTCTTCTAAAGAATGTTTATTTGTATTTGTGATTTGCTCCTTAGTAAATCCATTTATGTTAAGTGCTTCTTGCGTAATTTCAGCGCCTTCCCAAATTCTGCACTCTGCATAAAATTGATTTTCAGGTTTTGAAAAATCAACAGCGCCAATACTTACCATAGAATTTTTTTCTGGATATACTCCTGTTGTTTCTATATCAAGCACTATCATCTTCAATAATTTAATTGTTGTTTTATTTAAAAAGATTTATACTCTTCATTCGTATTTGTAAAATTTTAAGTTGAGCAATCTTTTTAATCTCAGCTTTCTTTTATAATTTATGCAATTAAAGGATATTAAAAATTGGAATTCAGAAGTTGAAAAATCAATTATAGAAGAATGGAAAAATTCTGAACAATTTAAATTTGATTTAAAATCTAAGAAAAAGATTTACTCAATTGACACTCCTCCGCCGTATGTAAATGCGCCGGTTCATATTGGACAAGCAATAACTTATTGTTACATGGATTTTTTTGCAAGATATAAAAGAATGAAAAATTTTCAGGTTCTCTTTCCGTTAGGGCTTGATAGAAATGGTCTGCCGATTGAAATGGCTGCTGAAAAAAAATTTAATATTTCGCCGTTTAGAGAAGGAAGAAATAAATTTATTGATGCATGCAAAAAACTTTTAGAAGAAACATCCACAGAAACTGCAGATAGCTTTGCAAAACTAGGAATTTCTTTTACTTCATATAAAAAAGGCAATCATATTGGCGCAGTTTACGAAACAGATTCTCCAGAATATAGAGCAATAACTCAGGCAACTTTTATTGAACTTTTTAAGAAAGGATTAATTTATGAAGATTCAAGAATAAATAATTGGGACCCCAAATTGCAAACAACCCTCGCTGATTCTGAAATTGAATATAAAGATGTTCCCAGCATATTTAATTATGTGAAATGGAAAGTAAAAGAAACTGGGCAAGAAATTATTATTGCTACAACGCGCCCGGAATTAATTTGCACTTGCGGGGCGGTTATTTTTAATCCTAAAGACGAGCGCTATAAAAAGTTAGAGGGAAAAACAGCAATTTCTCCAATTTACGAAAAAGAAATTCCAATAAAATCAAATCCTTTAGCTGACCAAGAAAAAGGGACAGGAATTGTTATGATGTGCTCTGCCGGAGATCTTTCAGATATTCAGTTTTTCAGAGAACAGAATTTAATTCCTAAAATTGCAATAGAAAAAAACGGAACAATGAATTCTATTGCAGGATTTTTAAGTGGATTAAAAGTCAGAGAAGCCCGCCAGAAAATTATTGAGATGCTCAAAGAAAAAAATTTATTAGAAAGACAAGAACAGATAATTCACAGAACCCCTGTTTCAGAAAGAAGCGGAGCTGAAATTGAATTTATTCAAATGCCGGAATATTATTTGAAGCAATTAGAATCTAAAAAAGAAATTAAAAAAATTTCAGAAAAAATTAATTTTTTCCCAAAAGAATCAAAAAAAATTCTCTTTGATTGGATTAATTCAATTTCAATTGATTGGCCAATTTCCAGACGAAGATTTTATGCTACACCAATTCCCCTATGGAGTTTTATTCAAGGCAAAGAAAAATATTATGTTTTGGGAAAATCTGGAAATTATTATGAACCTTGGAAACTATCTCCTGAAAAAGATTTTGAAGTTTGGAAAAATGGAAAAAAAGTTGGTTTAGTAAAAGATTTTAATTTTAAATGGGAAGGAGAAATAAGAGTTTTTGATACTTGGATGGATTCTTCAATCTCTGAATTAATAATCTTAAAATACAAAATTGATGACAATTTTTTCAAAAAATCTTATCCATGTTCTCTGAGGCCACAGGGAAAAGAAATTATCAGAACCTGGCTTTATTACACTTTATTAAGAGGATATTTAGAAACAAAAAAATCTTGTTTTAAAGATGTTTGGATTAATCAGCACATTGTTGATTCTAAGGGATATAAAATGTCTAAATCAAAAGGAAATATAATTCCCCCGCAAAAACTTTTGAAAAATTACGGCGCAGAAGCAATAAGATTTTGGTCTGCAATAGGGGGGGACTTGTCAAAGAATGATTTAAAATGTTCTGAAGAGAGAATTTCTGCTGAATTAAAAACTTTAAACAAACTTTTGAATGTCTCAAAATTTATTATGATGTTTGAGAAACCGAAGAAAAAGCCCCGGCTGGCTAACCTTGACAAACTTTTTATTGATTACATTGAAGAGCTGACGGAGTTTTGCGACGAGAATTACAAACGTTACGATTTTTACAATCCGGCTCTGCGGCTCCGAAAATTTTTATGGGATAAATTTGCCTCGAATTACATAGAAATTGTCAAGGCAAGGGCTTACAACTCCGATGAGAAATTCACGAAAGAGGAAAGTGATTCTGCTAAACACACTTTACATTATTTGCTTGAAAGAATTTTATTTTTGCTTTATCCAATTATTCCGCAAATTACGACAACCATTGCTAAGGAAAAAGGAATTGATTTGTTAAAAGCAGAGTGGCCGAAGCACAATATTGGGAAATCCAAATTGATTGACGTTCATAATATCTTGGAATTTAATTCAAATGTTTGGAAAGAGAAAAAACTAAAAAATATAAGTTTGAGGAATGAAATTTCGGGAATAAAAATTCCAAAAGAATTAAAAGATTTTGAAAAAGATTTAAAAGCGTGTCATAATTTAAAGTAAAATGAAGTTTAATATTTTATGTTTAAGTCTTTATTTCTTTTAATTAAAAATTCTCCTATATTATAAGAATCAGATGCTAATGAATATCCATACCAATTTCCCTGAATATTTCTGGTTATTAAAACATCTTTTTTAAAATTATATTTATCTTTTAAATCTTCATAGATTTCATTTATTTTAGCATTTGAAGAGGTGTCTTTTTTAAAAAATTCATTAGTTATTTCTATAGATATTTTATTAAAAAAATACGGAATACTATCAATCATCTCAATTTCTTCTTGAAATAAATTATTATTAAGTTTATTTAAAGAATCTAATTCACTTACTATCTTTTTAAATTTCTTTCTTTTAAATATTGAATTAGTTTGGTTTAATTCATCTATTTTTTTAAGAGTTTTATAAAATGTTCCATCTTTTTCTTTTCCTGTCTCTTTGAATCTTGTTATAAAACTAATTGTAAATTCTTTTTCTTTATCTAAATTTTTTACAGAATTATCTATTTTAGTCCAGAGAGTTGTATCAAGAGAATGGATAATTTCAGATTCTTGATGATATAATTTTATTAATGTAGAGGTTTTAGATTCATCTTCAAAGTCAAAATATTTTGCTTCTAACATATTTCCTTTGTTAGCATCACAATTAGTTATATCTATATCTGAAAAATAAAGAGAATCTTTTGTCAATAAAATTAATTGATTCCATGCATGGTTTGCTTGTTTTCTCCAATCTGAATCCATTCTCCCTTCTTTTCTAATTACATAAACATTTTTTAAATTTTCATTTATTGTTTTTAATTCATTAATTATTGATTTAAATGAATCACTATAATTATTGCATTTTCCTAATCCTATTGAGAAATATTCATCTTCTGATAATCTATCTTTTCCATATTTTTTAATAAATGAGCTATCTTTATATGTAAGGCAATATTCATATCTAGAGGTATCTATTGAGATTGCTAATTCAATTGCTTCTTTTGCAGATAAGTTTTTAATTTTTTCTTCATCATATCCTAATTTTTTGGCTTGTGAAAAAATTGTATCTTTGTATGATTTTTCATTGTTTATTCTTCGTTCTATGACTATTTCTTCTAAATTTTTTATCTTAATTTCATTTGTATCTAATTGTTCCCAAGGGATTTTAGAATAATCTTTATATTCTATTTTTTCTCCTTGCTCTCTATATAATTCACTAATTTTTTTATAGCTTTCATTAGAATCTTGCCCGTAAAGCATAGTGCTTCCTGCTAAAAGAATGCCTGTAAGTAAATTTTTTATCATTTATCATATTGAATTTTAAGATTTATAAATGTTCCTTAAGATGTCATTACAAAGTAAAAATTTTATCTTATTCTTATGGATTAGTTTTTTAATCTCTAATTTTATAAACTTCCCCCCTATTATTTTTATGAAATCTTTAACTTCAAAAACAGAAGCAATCACTCCAAAAACAGAAGCTTTATAAATAATTCGTTATTAGAATCTTTAAGATGAAACCAGAAGACAAGATTTACAAATCATATTTCAAAAGCAAGAAATCATCTCTTTATTTTAATGAAATAAAAGAATTATCAGAACTATCAGACAGCTCTCTCACAAACACATTAAATAAACTCATAAAAAATAACGCTCTAACACAAGAAAAAACCAAATCAAATACCTTCTATAAAATAAAGGATAAAAAGATTTTTGCTTTAAAATTCTCAGAAATAGCAATGCAAAAATTCAATGATTTAAATACAGGAGTAAAAACTCCTTTAAGAAATTTCTTAAAAAATATCTCTCAAGAAATATACACAATAATTCTCTTTGGTTCAGCATCAAGAAAAGAAGAACAAAAAGAAAGTGATATAGATATTTTAATAATAACTAACAAAAAAACAGATTTAACAAAAAACAAAAAAGAAGCGGAAATAACTTCAAAGCACCCCATATCATTATTTCACACAACAATACAGCAATTCATTAATAATAAAGACGATATAATAGTCCAAGCAAGAAAAACGGGCTTTCCAATTTACAAAGAACAAAACTTTTATGAGGTAATTTTGAATGAATATTAATAAGTTATTTGCAGATAAAAAATTTTTAGAAAAAGAATTAAATTTTTTAATTAAGAAAAAGCATATTAAAATAATCCAAGAAAACAAAGAATTAGCGCAATCTCACATAAAAAAAGCAAGACACAATTTAGAATTCTATAAATTAAACAAACAACATAATAAATTCAATGACTGGCTTATCGTAACACTTTACTATGCTCTTTACCATTCAGCTTTAGCTTTAATTACAAATAAAAATTATTCTTCAAAAAATCATTATGCAACAATTCTCATTCTAATAAAAGAATATTCCATAACAAAAGATGAAGCAAGATTATTAAATGAACTTTCCATAAACAAAGAAGACGCAGAACTCTATACCCGCCTTAAAGAAGACAGGAAAGATGCGAGTTATGCAACAAACATCAAATTCAACCAAAAAATAATAACTGACTATGAAAATAAAGTTTTGGATTTCATTAATAAAACAGAAGAACTAATACAAAAATGAAATTAACCAAAGATGAACTTTCTGAAATTGTTGAAGAATTAGAAGGTTATCGCGGAAGACAGACAGAATTAATAACGGTTTATATTTCTGCAGGATATGAAGCGGTTTCAGTTCAGAAACAACTTGAAGCAGAACAATCTACGGCAAAGAATATTAAATCCACTTCAACAAGAAAAAATGTTACAGAAGCTTTGGAAAAAATTGTCCGACATTTAAAAGAATTTAAAAGAACTCCTGAAAACGGGCTGGCTATTTTTTGCGGGAATATTTCTAAAATTGAAGGACAGGATGATTTAAGGTTGTGGAGCATTGAACCTTTAATGCCTCTAAAAATCAGGCTTTACAGATGTGATAAAGAATTTGTCCTCGAGCCTCTTAAAGAACAATTAGCCGTTTCAGAAATTTATGGATTATTAGTCATGGACAGAAAAGAAGCAACTATTGGAATTCTCGAAGGAAAAAGAATTGAAATTATTCAAAAAATGACTTCGGGTGTTCCATCAAAAGTTAGGGCTGGTGGTCAAAGTAGTCAGCGTTTTCACAGAATCACCGAAGGACTTACAAGAGATTTTTATAAAAGAATTGCAAATACAATGAAAGAAACATTTTTTGATAATCCTAAATTAGGAGGAATTATTATTGGGGGCCCAATTCCCACTAAAGATGAATTTTTAGACGGAGAATATTTGCCGACAAAACTTCAAGAAAAAGTTTTGGGTAAGCTTGATATCGGGGGAAGTGATGAATCTGGGATAAAAGAGCTTGTTGCAAAGTCTCAAAATCTTTTATCAAAACAAGAAATAATTCGCGAGAAAAAAATTTTAGATAACTTTTTTGAAACATTAGGACAAAATCCTGATAAGACTGCATATAAAGAAGATAAAATAAGAAAAGCTATTCAATACGGAGCTGTTGACATTTTACTTTTATCTAAAGGAATTGATAAGTCTTTATTATTTGAATTAAAAAAACTTGCAGATGGAATTAATTCAAAGGTAGAAATAATTTCAACAGAGACAGAAGAAGGAAAACAATTTTTTAATTTATCTGGGATGGGTGCTATTTTAAGATTTAGTGTTTAATTCTTTTCCTCATAAGTCCTTGCTTTGCTAAGGTGTTTCAGCCAGCTTCGACAAAAGAAGGAAAACAATTTTTTAATTTATCTGGAATGGGCGAGCATTTTGCTCTTGACTAACTAAAATAAAAAATAACAAGAGTAAAGTGCGAGCAGAGTGATTTCGCGAGACAAACATTACAAACCCAAAATGAGTGTGGTCGGGAGTAGCCATTTTAAGGTTTAATCTTTAATTTTCATAAAAAATTTTATTTCTGTTTTATTTATGCTAATTTATAAAAACCTCTTTCTTTTTGGAATTAAGAGAAAAAGTTTTTATTCCAAATTCTAAGGTCGGACCACCTATATCTAATTTATTTGTATATGTTCTTATTTCTGCTTTATTCATACCTGTCTCCAAAAAAATACTTATTTCTGAATTTAATGCGTTTTCAATTCCAGCCCCATAATAAAAACCTATTGTAACTCCATTATCTTTTATTTGTGTTTCTGACATTAAAATATATTTTGCTCCGCCTCGAGCATAAAAAGAAAATTGTTTATCGTCAGACACTAAAAAATATTTATTTAATCCTATCCTAATAGACAACTTTACTAATTCAGATATTTCATTATCTGTTTCTTCTTTTTGGCTCCCATAATCAAAACCTCCATCTAAATTTATGCCTTTTGTTAATATTTTTTCAAATCCTACATCAAGATAATTAAAATTTTTATAAGGTTTAATTTTGTCCCATACTTGAAAACCTAAACCTACTTTAAGAAAATCTTGAGGATTTTTATTTAAAGAATCAAAAGTATTTTGAGCTTTAATGTTTTGAGAAAAAGTTAGCGCGCTAAATAATGCCACGATTTTAATTGGCTTTTCAATTTTTGACCATAAATTTTTCATGTATTATCTATTTAAAATATCTTTTTTAAAGATTTAGTGTTTAAAATAAATCTATAAATTTATTGCTTAAAACTCCTGTATCATCACAATGATAAACTTTATGTATTGCTTGATTTAATTTAGATTTTATAATCAAATGATTTTCTCCAATTAAATTTTTATTTTTTTCGTTCAACCTTAATTGAGGAGCTTTAAAATTTTTAGGTTTATATCCAAAACATTCTTCAAAAATTTTAATTCCTTCCTGCAATTCTTCCTGCGAAATATTTTCTATTTTGAATTCCCAGTAAGTATGTTTTATTCCATGCATACCCAGAGTTTTATTCATTGCTAAAATTTCATTGCACCATGTTTTGTTTTCTGCAATAGAAATATTATTTAATAAAGGAATAACCCAGAGATATTCAGATTTTTCAATATATTCTTTTTCATTTTCACACGGAATTCCTGGAGAAACATCATCTATTTCTCTCGGGCTTATTAATCTGATTAAAAACCAGAGAACTAAAAGAGAGAAAAAAATAATTAAAATTATTTTTAAGGATTTTCTCATTTTTTAGCAATTCTCCATAAAAATTCAAAATGTTTTCTATATGAATCTGCAACATTTTTATCATTGATTAAAAAAGCGTAAGGATTTTCTGAAAAAACCGCTATTGCCACTTTATCTCCAACAATTACTGTTTCTTGAAATTGCGCAAAACTTTTATCAACATACTTTATATTTGTAATCGGATTCTTTTTTATCTCTTTTCCTATTTTTCTTACCGTATCATCAAAGACCTGTCTTGATTTTAATTTATTTTGCACTCTTCTTTTATGCAAATTAAGCCACCATGTTTCCCCCATTATTTCAACTGTGATTGACCCGCCTCCAAAGGTATTATATTCTTTTCCTTTAGTATTAATCATTATATTATAAACTTCTTTTATTCCTTTAACTCCTTTGTAGATTGTTGCATATTCCTCTTTGACTCCTCTTTTTTGTTTTTCTTTTAGTTCCGGCAATATTTCTTCAAATTTCCTTTTTTTGTCTTGAATAAATTCAAAGAAATTCTCGGGATTTGTTGCTTTGTAAATTTTCCTTTTTCCCTCTAGAATAAATGAGATTAATCCTTTTTCTATTAAAGAATTTAAATCTCTGTGGACTGTTGAATTTGGAAGTTTTGATTTTTCCAAGATTTTTCCAGCTGAAGAAACCCCTAATTCTAATAAAGAGATATAAATTTTTATTTCTGTGGGAGTTAATCCTAAATCTTCTAAAATTTCTGTGTCCATCTATCCTACTAAATGGTAGGATAAATATTTAAATATATGGGTTTTCGTAGAACTACTATACAATTACAACTAAATAAACAAATAAAAACAAAAAAATGATAAACTTATTTAACAAAAAACAAGAAAAGAAAAAGGCACTTAGCTTGGATGAGATTAAATTTATTGCTACAAATCATCCAAATCAAGAAGCAAAAGATAAAGCTGGAAAAAGGATGTTAGAGGCTTATAGAGAAAAAGATTCTATTTATGAAATTAAAAATATTCTTGGTGATGATAGATATTCTCTTAAAACAAGAATTTTAGCTGGAGAAGAGTGTCTTGAAGTTCTCTCCCGTTTGAATAAATGTGAGATTGATAAAAAGGAGGAATTATATAGTTTATCTTATTATAATGAATATCCTAAAGAAATCAGAGAGAAAGCTGGAATTAAGTATGTTGATTTTTATGTTTCAGAAGGGTTTTATTCTCCACTTCTTGAAATTTCTGAGAATGAAAATTATCTATTAGAAATAAGAAAATATGCTAAAAATAAATTTAATTTAGCAATTGAAAACAGTATCAATTATCATATTAAACACGGAAATTTTGATTCTCTTTTATCCTTTGAAAAAGATCTGAAAATTCCGACTAATCTCCAAGAGAGAGCTAGAGAGGGGGTTAGAGAGGCGCTCAATATTCGTTTAAAGGGAAGTTATGATCAGGAAATTCCAAATTATTTCTTTGGAATTTCTAAACAAGAAAATATTCCAGAATCAATTAAAGATTGGCTCAAAAAAGAGGGAACAAAGATAGCAATAAAAAATGTTGAAACTTTTTACGCCCATAATAATTATTCTAATCTTAAAAATTACACTTCTTGGAGTTGGGTTCCGCAAGAAGTTCAAGAATTTTCTAAGAAAAAACTTGAGGAACTCGTTATTGAAATGGGAAAAAGATTATAAAAAAATTAAGATGTTTATTAATAATCCTTAAAAACTATTCTTTCATTAATATGATATGCAAACCAGCGAAACTCTTGAAGAAATTGAAGAGACAAAACAAAAAGAGAATTTGAAAAAACTTGAAGCAATATTTTTTATTTCTGGGAAATTTTTAACAATTCCAGAATTAATTTCTCTTACTGATTTAAACCCAATTATTCTTCAGGATTTAATAGATAGATTAAAAGACAAATATTCAAAGGAGGATTCTGCAATTGAAATTATTGAAAAAAATTCAATGTGGAAAATGGATGTTCGTCAGGAATATTCAAATATAGTAAATCAACTTGCCGGCGGGCGTTCAGAATTTACTAAAGCCGAGCAGGAAACTCTGGCGATTATTGCATTTAAACAGCCAATTAAACAATCAGTTATAATTAAAATCAGGGGAAATAAAGCTTATGAGCACATAAAAAAATTTAATGATTTGGCGTTAATAACGAGAAAAAAAATGGGGCACACTCATGAGTTGAATTTAAGCGACGATTTTTATGATTATTTTAGTGTGGCTGATTTGGAAAATACAAAAAATACATTACAAGAATCTTTAGAGGAAAAGGAAGGATAGAAAATTATTTAAATTAGATTACATTTTATTTGATATGGAAATACAACGCATTAACTCTAACGAATATATGAAAAAAATAGTTCAAATAGAAACTATGTTGAATGAATTAAAACAAGGATTTTTACTTTTAGATAAGGATTTTCAAAAAAGTATCGAAAGAGGGGAACAGGATATAAAAGAAGGAAAAATCACTATTTGTAAATCAGAAGAAGATTTAGATAATTTCTTTGCTTCAATATAAAATGCATGAATCTGTTTTTTCAGATGAATTTAAAAGACAATTAGAAAAACTTGAAAAAAAAGATAAAACAATGTTTGAAAGAATAAAGAAAAAAATTAAGAGCATTCTTATTGAACCTCATCACATTAAACACTTAAGAAATGTTTTAAAAGGAGAACAAAGAACACAATTAGGATCTTTTGTTTTAAGATTTGAAGTTAAAGAAAATAGAATATACTTTATAACTTTTAGACATCATGATTTTGCTTATTGATTCTATAAATGAACTAAATAAAGTAAATAAAAATTAATCTTTCCACTCCCTAATTCTGCCATTTTTAACATCTTCTAAACTTCTTTTTATTTTTTCAACTAATTCAGTATCTACCTCAGAACTTTCTAACAACATTTTATATTTTCTTTCAGATATTGTGACCATTTTTTCCATATTATAATTATAATTACAAGGTTTATAAAATTTTGTTTAGAACAAAATTAGTTTGTTTTTGGGTTTAAAATAATTTTTCCTTTTTCAAGAGTTAATTCAAATTTATCTGTTTTCTTTAATTCTGGAACAGAATCAATTATTGTTTTTGGAATTGTAACAACATAAGTAAAATATTCGTTCTTTCCTTGTTTAGAAATCCTTTTTTGTATTTTAACCTCGACCATATCGCATTAATTAATGTAGTAAAACTTAAATAGTATATCTTGCATTAATTAATGCGTTAAAAATAAAATGAAAAAAGAAAACAAAAATTTAATTTTATGGTTAGTTATAGGAGTTCTTGTTGTTCTTGCTCTTGTTTTAATTTCTATATTCTCTATAGATAAAACGGAAAAAAGAAAACCCTTGACAGAAAATGACTTTGAAATTCTTAGTGTTGGTTGGGATGATTATTTAATGGAATGGAATAATGCTGGAAAATATGTTAAGAAAATACCTAATGAGGAAATAGATTGGAAAAATCAGTGTAATTATTGTGAAACGGGGAAGTGGTTGGGGATGGAAACGGATTATAGTGAGCTTATTCCAAAAAAAGAAAGATGTACAACTACGGCTTCCCATATTACTTTGAAAGCTTCCAGAAATTTTACTTATAATTTTGCAGTAAACGGAAATGACGTAGATAAATTAACAGAGCCAAATAAAGGAGGATCTGTTTTAAATGAAGGAATTGATATTCATGGAATATCTTCTAATCTTAATATTGAGAAAGATAATGAACTTGTGTATTGTGCAAGCGAGAGTTTTTATGATTACAATATAAAAAGTTGGAATGAAGAATTTATTTGCGATTCAATAACTCTTCCAGCTAAATGTCCTTCGAATTAAGAAAAAGATATAAACTTGTATAATTCTTGAAAATTTTATAATAAAAATTGATTTAATCCTTGTAATTCCATATTTTTCTATGCCAATCTGGAATTAAGAAAAAAATCAAGAATCCCAAAAAGAAAATTACTGAATAAATAAATGTTTGAGTTGCTATCGGGTTTCCATTCAAGAATTGAATTATTGAGAGAAAGAGATCAAAGAAAATAATTGCAATTCCTATAATAAAAAACATAAATGCAATTTTTTTGGGATCATTTGTAACTTTTTTGTTATTTTTTATTATCCAAAAAAATAAGAAAGCGAAGATAATTGCAATTCCCATTTGCTGACTAGACATTATTTTATCATTTAAATTAAAAAAGAAGTATATATTATATAAATGAATAATTATGAATATTGGCAATACCAATAAAAATTCAAAATAACGCCTACTTAAAGCTCTTTTGCTGGTTTTTTCCCAACTATTTTTTATAAATTTTGTTTTCCAAATTATTTTTTCAAAAATTATTCCACCATAAGATTTTATGGTTTTTCCCATCAAAGAAATTGTAATCAAAATTAATAAACCAATAGGGGTTATATTTTGAAAATTCTTTAAAAAAACCAATACAAAAAGAAATAATATCAATAAAAATAAATAATGCAAATATGACCTGTTTTCTAATTTTCCTGCAATAAGAATTAATATTAATGAAGCTAAACAAAAAGGGATAATTAATAATGGAAAAATATTAAAGTAAATTGAAATAAAAATTCCAATACTGGACAAAATAATCCAAAGTAGAGGTTTTTTTACTCCTTTGTTAAAAGTTAGTTCGTTCTCCATATAAACTAAAGAAGGAAGAGTTAATTAAGTGTTGCGTTTTTGAGTCTTATATGTAGTCCTTGAATTAAACCAACAATCAAACAACATAAATCTTAAAAAAGAACTTTTTGTCTGATTTATTATGGATTTTATTACAATTGTATTTTTAGTATATTCCTTTTTAGCATTCTACTTTTTGTTTTTATTTCTTTTAACCTATCTTCAAAATAAAAGAGAATTTTTTTTAACTCCTCCAATCACTAAAGAATATTCCTTAAGCATCGTCGTTCCGTGTTATAATGGCGGAGAGCATATTGCAGATACAATTAATGGACTGTTAAATTTAAAATATAGTCAACTAAGAAAAATAATTGTTGTTGATGATTGTTCAACAGATAATTCTTATGCAATTGCAAAAGAATATGAAAAAAAATATCCGTATAAAATAAAAGTTGTGCAAACACCAAAAAATACTGGCTGTTCTGCAGGAGCAAAAAATTACGGGGCGAAATTTGTTAATACAGAATTAATTGGATTTACTGACGATGATTCCCTGCCTGAAAAAGATTCTGTAAATTATATGATTGGTTTTTTTGATGATAAAAAAGTTGGAGCAGTTACCTCTACTGTGCTAGTCAGAAATAGAAATAATTTTATTTTAAGGCTTCAGTCAATTGAATATAAAGTCATTAAATTTTCAAGGAAACTTTTGGAATTTTTAGATTCTATTTATGTAACTCCAGGGCCATTAGCAATTTACAGAAAATCCGCTTTTGAGGACGTGAAAGGTTTTGACGAAAAAAATTTAACTGAAGATATTGAAATCACTTGGCATTTGCAGTATAAAGGATATAAAATTAAAATGGCCGTTTCGTCGAGAGTTTATAGCGTTGCCCCCGCCAAAATCAAGGAATGGATTAATCAAAGAAACAGATGGAATATCGGCGGTTTGCAGACCATCAGCAAATATAAAGGAACTTTTTTAAAAAAAGGAACTCTTGGAAATTTTATCTTGCCTTTTTTTGTTTTGTCTTGGGTTATTGGATTATTTGGGATAGGAATTTTTGGCTACAGGATTATAAGGACAATTGCTTTAAAATATTTATCTGCAAGTTATTCTGTTCAGGCGCAAACAGCAGTTCTTAATTTGAGCGATATTAATCTTACCATAAGTTCTTTAATCTTTTTTGGACTTGCCGTTTTTTTTCTTAGTTTATTTTATACAATTTTTGCTCTCTCAAATATTAAAGAAGATAAATACAAAAAAGAAAATTGGTTTACGGTGGGTTTTTATATGTTGTTTTATTTGATTCTATATCCAATAATTTTAATAATTTCATTATATAAATTTTTAAAAGGAGACGTGAAATGGTAAATCAAATGCTACAAAATAAAAAACGAGTTTTTATTTTAAAAAAAGAACGAACAAGTTCGTTCAAAAAACTCTAAAAGAACAGAGTTTAAAGAAAAACTTCAATATAAAAGAAAACTAAAATACTTAACAAATCAAATGCTACAAAATAAAAAACGAGTTTTTATTTTAAAAAAAGAACGAACA
>JBBTBN010000019.1:0-3480 GCA_038043645.1 Nanobdellota archaeon | reverse complement strand
AAGAAAACTAAAATACTTAACAAATCAAATGCTACAAAATAAAAAACGAGTTTTTTGGGAAGCTTTAATACTGACTCTTTTAATTTTTATTTTGGGTTTCTTATCTGGACTTGTTTTTGAAAACAAGAGGGTAGAAGTTATTGAGGAATATTATATTCAATCTGAAAATTCTTTAATGGATATTTTTGCCTTGAATAATTTTGCAAATCTGAATAATCTAAGTTGCGGGACTTTAATAAATTCTAATATTAATTTTGCTAATCGTATTTATGACGAAGCAAAAATTTTGGATGAATATGAAAAAGCAGGACGAATAACAGATAAAATAGATGCAGAGCATAAAAAATATGATATAATGAGAACTTTTTTATGGATAAATACTATGAAAACCAAAGAAATCTGCAAAGATGATTTTACTCATACTATTGTTTATATCTATAATTTTAATACGGATGATTTAACTGAAAAAGCTACAAACAACGTCTGGTCTAAGATTCTCT
Organism: Nanobdellota archaeon; assembly: GCA_038043645.1. Lineage (GTDB taxonomy): Archaea > Nanobdellota > Nanobdellia > Pacearchaeales > GW2011-AR1 > JWKY01. Next base: position 2,980 of record JBBTBN010000019.1, on the reverse strand, counting down.
CTGATTTAAAAGAAACTCGCGGAAATGAAATAATTTTAATTCCAATAGCAGTTGATAGTAATATAATTGCCCTAAATTCTATTTTAGAAAATTATGATCTCCAACAATATCCTGTCTTAATTATTGACAATAAGCAGATAATTAATGAATTAAGTTCGGTTAAAGATCTTGAAAAACTTTTAGATTGATTATATTCTAATATAGAAATCTTAAAAAGAGGCAGTTTCTCTGTTCTATCATGGAATGTTTTATTTGTGGAGTTAAAAGAGAGAACGCCACGCTTTTTAGCGCAATTGTGCAAGAAGGCGTTGTGCCGGTTTGCGAAGAATGTTCTATTAAAGAAAAGATTTTAGTTCTAAAAAGAGTTGGACAGCTTCGGGAATCTGAAAGAAATCTGACGGTTTATGAAAGACTTTCTACAATGGCTGGCCTTGATCCAATTGGACACAAAGAAAAAATTAGAAGAGAAGAACAAATTGGATTAAAAAAATCAGAAATAAGAAAACCTCTTGAAAAAAAGATTCAATTATCTTTTCCGAATTTAAAACAAATTCAACCGCAATTTGAAGAAGGTTTAGTTAGAAATTATCATTGGACAATTTTTAATGCTCGAAGAAGTATGAAACAGACACAGAAACAGCTTGCAGAGACCATTGGAGAACCAGAGGCATCAATTAAATTAGTTGAAAGGGGAATTTTGCCCGATAACTATTTACCCTTTATAAGAAAACTTCAAACTTGTTTAGGAGTTACTCTTTTCAATAATCAATTAAAACAAAATTCCAACTTTAACAAAAGCAGTTCAGAAGTAAATGCCGAAGAAAAAAAAGAAGAAATCAAAGTTCCTTACTGGAAAAAAATAGGATTTCTTAATAAAAATAAAGAAAAAAGAAAAGATGAAGAATTAGGGCAGGAAGAAAAAGAAAACAAAACAGATAAAAATTTCGGAGATATGAGAATGTTGACTCGGGAAGAAATAGACAGAATTACTTTTAGCGAGAGGAAAGAGGATTAAATGAGAAAAGAATTATACTCTGATCAGAAAATAAAAGTCACTTATTTTAGAGACTTAATAGATGAACATGATTTGATTATAGGAGACAAACATATTTTACTTCAAAGAGGAGTTTTAGAAGAACTTGCCAGAACTTCCAGCGAAGAATTTAAATTTAAACTGCATGCAATTGACCCTGATTTTAATTATTCATTAAAAAAATTAAATCTTTCTTATGCGGAAATTGGTTTTGCAATTGCGCAAGCAAGAGTTAATGAATTGGAAGAGGAATTGAGCAAGGCTTACTCTCATTAATGCAAAGATTAATTTTTTAACTGAAATATTTCTCCAAATAAAATTAATTTTCATAAACTAAAGATTTTTAAACTAAATTTATGATTTCTTAATATGGAAATTTTAAACCAGGACAAAGAATCTATTGAAGTTCAGCTTGATAATTTGACTCTTACAGAAATTTTAAGGGTTTATTTAAATAAAGATTCCGATGTAAAATTTTCTGCTTGGAAAAGAGAACATCCCACAAAAAAACCGATTCTTGCTGTAAAAGGAAAAAACCCTAAAAAAGCAATTAAAGACGCTGTTTCAGCAATCACAAAAGATTTGGACAAAATTGAAAAAGATTTTGGGAAGATGAAATAATTAAAGACAATAATCCTTTTATCAATTTTTATATAAATTGATTGATGAATTATTGCAGAGCAATAATGCTTATTAATCCTTAATTTTATTTTCGTTTATGAGAAAAGAAAAACAGGAAGTTTTTTATTCATTTCAATAGGAAATTAAAATGAAAGGAATATATTTAGCAGAAATAAGTGAAGAGGGATTGCTTTTAGTAAGAACAAAAAATCTTTGGATATTGCCTGGAGGGAAGCTTGAAAATAAAGAATCTGATTATAATTGCTTGTTCAGAGAATTAAATGAGGAATTATCAGTTTCAGAACAGCAAGTTAAAATTTACAATTTTTACAATTCTTTTATTGGTAAAACTCCAAACTCAAAATCAGATTTAGAAGCAAAAGTTTATTTTGGAATATTAAGAGGAAGCTTAAAACCTTCTAATGAAATCTTAGAAGCTAAATATATAACTAATTTTGAGAATTATGAAATATCTGAAATAACTAATAAAATAATTTCTTCTTTAAGAAAAGATAAATATTTGTAAAATGACAAAAATTTCAACTGGAAGCTTTGATTTAAATGCCTGGCTTAATGGAGGATATGAAAAAGATATTATCACAATGATTGCAGGTCCTCCGGGCTCTGGAAAAACAAATTTTTCAATTTTGGCTTCCTGCAGTCAGTCTAAAAATAATAAAAAAGTTATTTTTATTGATACAGAAGGCGGATTTTCTGTTGACAGAGTGAAACAAATAGTCGGCGAAAATCATGAGAAAATTTTGGAAAATATTTTTTTGCTGAAACCGACAAATTTTGAAGAACAAAAACAATGTTTTGAAAAACTTTTAATTGCAGTAAAAAAAGAGCAGATTGGATTAATTGTTGTTGATGGAATGGCGATGTTATATCGGCTTGAGTTAGGCGACGCTGTTCAATCCAAAAATGATTTAGATATTAAAAATATTAATCGAGAGATTGCGAATCAAATGAGGGTCTTAGCTGAAATTTCAAGAAAACAGGAAATTCCAATTTTAATTACCAACCAAGTTTATTCTGGATTTGTTTCAGAAGAAGATTGGAAAAAAGGATTGAAGGGAGAAGCAAATATTGTAGGAGGAGATTTATTTAAATATTGGAGCAAGTGCATCATTGAACTAAAAAACGAAAGTGGAAAAAAGAAAGCAATTTTATTAAAACACCGGAGCATCAAGCAAAAAGAGTTTTCTTTTGAAATCAGGGATGAAGGAATTTTTAAGAAGGGATGGATATAAAAAAATAAAATATTTCTTGGTGATTAGGTCAAATCCGGACTAAACTAACCTCCTTATACATATATCAAATAGC
>JBBTBN010000018.1:0-17307 GCA_038043645.1 Nanobdellota archaeon | reverse complement strand
ACAATAAATGAAAAATGATAATTAAAAATAAAAATATACAGGAATATATTTTTACGATAAATGAAAAATGATAATAAAAAATAAACACGGAGCTGAAAAGATTTTGTCAATTTATTGGTTTGCAATTTTGATTATCGTTGCCGGCGCTGTTGTTGCAATGGTCAGCTTATTTTATGGAACGCCTTATGATGTCCGCGATGCAGAAGCAAATATTATGATTAATAAAGTTGTAAATTGTTTGTCTGAAAAAGGGAAGCTTAATCAAGAATTATTTAACGAAAATAAAGATTTTAATGAAAATTTTAATTTAAAAGAAAAATGCAATCTTGTTTTTGAAACAGAACTTAAAAGTGAGAGAGAAGAATATTTTTTACAAGCTGATTTTTATGATTTAAATAATGGCCCCGAAGGGGTCTCCCCTGGAGTAAAAGTTTTTAGCATCTCTGACGGAAATTTTAATCTTTATACTGATTGTAAAATAGCGCAAGGAGAAAAAGAGTATAAAAAATTGGCGAAATGCGTTGACAGAGATTTTTATTCTTTAGATGATTCAGATAATTTTTATAAAATAAATGTTTTATCTGCAGTTAGAAAAACTGAAAAAAATGTTAAATAAGCGGGGACAAACAAGTGAAGCAATGACTTGGATAGTTGCAACTTTGATAATCCTTGTTTTACTTGGAATTTCACTTTATGCTACAAGTCTTTTATCTAAATTAAAAATAACTGATTATAAAACAGATGGAAGGACTCAAGATGTTGTTATGGAAGAATCTTTGTTTTCTTATTTTTCAATTGAGGATTCAGCTGTTCAAGAAAAAGTTTTTGAAAGTCTGGATAAAATGAATCGGGAAGAAAAATTTTATGAAGATTTTAATTCAAAATTTCAGCAAATTAAATTTAATTTAGAAAAAAATGAGAAATAAACGCGGAGATGTTCCGACAGCAATTTTAGTTTTAGGCGCTTTTGCAGTTTGCGCTTTGGCTTTGATTAGTTTTTATGCTTCAAGTCTTTTCGTTGAAAACACTTTTTTTGGGTCCGATTTAATAGAACAAATGAATTCAAATGTAAATGAATATAATTTTTATAATTCTAAAAATTTAAATGGCGAAGAGATTCGGGAAATTCTTTTGTTGGAAGAAAATTTTTATATCAACGAAGAAGGAAGATATTTTGAAATTAATAAAACTACAACAGATTTTAAATTTGGAGGGTTGAGTTTTGATAAAAAAGACTGGTCAGAAGAAAAGCTTTTGATTTCTGTGAAATATTATGTTGATTAGTTCAACGCAAGTTTTATAAATAAAAAAATCGTCTAAATATTATGAATAAAAAGGGGCAGGAATTAAGCACAACAACTATAATCTTGTTAATTTTAGCAGTTTTAGTTCTTGTATTTTTAATTTTGGGATTTAGTGTCGGTTGGTCTAAAATTAATCCGTTTTTATCAAAAAGCAATGTTGATTCAATCAGCGACGCCTGTAATATTGCGTGCAGTACCAATCAAAATTATGCCTTCTGTTCTCAACCAAGGGATTTAAGAGCAGAAGATGCTAAATTAAAAGAAGTTAATTGTAATTTTTTATCTGGAAATTCAGCTCTAAAAATAAAATATAATATTGCTGAATGCCCTTCAATTAGTTGCAATCAAATTTTATCTCTTGCAAAAACAGAAGCGTCAGCAAAAGCTGATTGTATAGAAAAGAGCGTCGGTGATGTAGTTCAATATTTAGAGGGGGATGTTCTGAAAGCTTATTCTTGCGCTAATCAAGATATTTAGAAATTCTGAAATTTTAAGATGGACGATAATTATTCTGAAGGACGAAGAAAAAAGAAAGATAAATTAAAAGAAAAGAAGCTTCATCCTTATAAAAAAGGCGGAAAGTATAGAGTTATTGAACTGAAAAAGTAAGAATTTTAAACAAAGTTATTACTATGTTCTTAAAAAAAGAACGAAAGAATAAATAAAAAAATAAAATTTATATGTAATCAATTAACCTTTCTTCCAACAAGTATTACCATTCATATCTGTTGTTGCAATCCATTCTGCTCCAGGAGAATCTGCATTAGATCGTTCTAACTTTGCTGTTGGAGAAGATCTTTTAGAAGATGACCTTCCAAAAAGTCCCTTACTTGTTTCTGCTTTTGTTAAATCATCTTTTGGTGATTCTTTAGCGATTACAGGAACACCATTTCCGTCTACACATATTCCTCCTTCACATCCTCCATTTTTACATGGACGATTCGGACTACACGAAATAGTATTGCCTGTAACAGATATCTCTCCAGTAGATTTTTCAGAAAACAAATCACTAAACCATGAAGCAGAAACAATTGACAGACTTAATAAAAATATAAGTGCAAAACTTACAATTATTAAATTTTTTTTCATTTTTACCTCCTTATACTTATTTTTAGAAATCAGAGATTTCTATTATGTAATTCTTATGATTATCAAACTTTTAAAGATTTTGGTTGTTAAAGATTTATATAAATCCTCTTTTAACCTAAATTTATAAATCTCTCTCACATTTTTATTTTATGTTTCAGATAATTTTTTTAATTGTCTTGGCTTTAGTTTGGATGATCTTTGCTGTTGTTCAGGATTTGAAAAAAAGAGAAATTGCAAACTGGGTAAATTTCAGCTTAATAATTTTTGCTCTTGGATTTAGATTTTTTTATTCTTTATTTAATGGAACTGAAGACGGGACAGGATTTAATTTCTTTTTTCAGGGATTAATCGGCTTGGGGATTTTCTTTATTCTTGGAAATCTTTTGTATTATTGCAGAATGTTTGCTGGCGGAGATGCAAAATTACTTTTTGCTTTAGGAGTTATTCTGCCGTTTTCAGACAGCTTTTTTGTTAATTTGAAAGTCTTTGTTTTATTTTTAATTTTGTTTCTTTTTGCTGGAGCTCTTTATGGATTGTTTGTCAGCGGAGCTTTAATTTTCAGCCACTTTAAAAAATTTAAAGGAGAATTTTCAAAACAATTTAAACAAAATAAAACTCTTTTTATTCTTAGTCTTTTTTTGGCTTTATTTTTTATTGTCTTGGGATTTTCAGACGGCTTTATGATTTACTTTGGAATATTAATTTTTATTCTTCCATATTTTTATCTAAGCGCCAGATCTCTTGATGAAGTGTGTATGATAAAAAAAATTTCTCCTGAAAATTTAACAGAAGGAGATTGGCTTTACAAAGATGTTAGAATTGGAAATAAAACAATAAAAAAAAGCTGGGATGGTTTGACTAAAAAAGAAATTAGAATTCTTAAAAAAAATAAATATGTTTTTGTTAGACAAGGAATTCCGTTTAGCCCTGCTTTCTTAATTGCTTTTTTAGTTTTAATTTATTTTTGGTTTTTTAGAAGCGGAATTTGGCTGTATTTTTGGAATTAAGTTTTAAGGAATCCTCTTCGGTAACACCCTAAAGGGCGCGAGAACTTCCAAGATTATGGAATTCTTTTTGGAAGCCAATGCGTTTTATCAGAAATTATTTCTTTTTCTTCTTGTTTTTCAGGAATTTTTTCTTTAATTTCTTTTTTACTTTCTTGAGTTAATTCTTTCTGCAGATTTTCTAAAATATCTTTTGGAGCGGGCTGTCTTTTTCCATTGAGGGTTTTGTCGTCATAAATTGGGACGATGTTTATTATTTTATGTCCAAACATTTCTGATTCTTCTATCTGCATCTCTTTCGCCGAAAGTTTTTCTTTTAATTTTAATGAAAGTTCTTTTGCAAAATCTTGAGTTTCTTTAGATATTTCTTGAACATGAACTTTTGGGATTATTATTATATGGCCTCTTGAAACGGGATTTATTTCCAGAACAGCAACAGCTGATTCATTTTCAGATATTTTATAACTCGGGATTTTTTCAGAGATAATAGAACAAAAAATACATTGCTCTCCTTCGGTTTCTGAATTTTTTATTAGATTGTTCTGCGCTAAAAAGTTTTCTAATTCAGAATCATTCATTGATTCAATTTGCTGAATGGCGGATGTTTTCTTATCTTCTGGAAAAGTTGATTCAATCTGGTTAATGATTTGCTTTTTAATTTGGTCTGTTTGTTCTGGTGGCAATGTCATGTAAAATTAATAAGGGAATTGATTAATAAATTTGTTGGTGATTTTATTTTTTCGGAAATTTCAAAGGTCTAATTTCTTCTCTTTGGACAAAATGGCTGTCTCTTAAATGCTCAATGCATTCTTTTATACTTAGATTCATAGCAACTAATTCAATCATACGCAAGGTAAAACCATGCGAGATTATTAAAATTTTTTTATTTCTATATTTTGATTCAACTTCTGATAGAAAATTATTTGCTCTCTTTTTTACATCTGCATAATTTTCTCCTAATGGAACGGGAGTTTCAAAATATGCTTCTTCTGAAACAAAAAGTTTGTGATATTCGTCATAGTGCTTTTCGTCTGCAATTCCAAAATTATTTTCTATTAATCGTTTATCAAAAAATATTTTTTTATAATCAATTTTTAATTTTTTATTAATAATCTCAAAAGTTTGTCTTGTTCTGGTAAAAGGAGAACAAAATACTAAATCTATTTTATAATCTTTTAATTTATTTCCTAATTTTTTTGCTTGTTCTATTCCAGTTTCTGTCAAAACATCTTCCTTTTCCCATCCATAGCTTGAAATTTTTTTAATATTGCTTATACATTCTGTATGCCGAACTAAAAAATATTTATTTTTTGAAGGAGATATTAAAGAATATCTTTTCATATTTCGAAATCAAGCAATCTTTCGCATATCAGTTAATTGAACTGATTGCACATTTTTTATTTTTTTAAAAGATTCTTCAACCTTTTCAATTTCGTCGTCTTCTGGAAACTGAAAAAAAGCTATCACTGCTTTTAATCCAAAAGCAATTGGCTCAATTGAATATTCTCTATTAATTCCTCCTAAAGATTTTACAATTTCTTTTGCTTCTTCTTCAATTTCTTTTAAATTTACATTTGGAGAATCAGGCATTAATTTTATTTTTACTCCATTTAATCCAGCCATTTGATAAATTTGCTATTTAGCTAATGAATGCAAAATCTTTGATTTTGCTTCCATATTTTTAATTAAAGAAAGGAGTTTATAAAATTGTTGATGCGGGAAGAAGCATGTTTTTTAAAGTTGGATATTCTATTATTAATATGCAGATGAAAAATCAGAAGGCTCAAGTTACAATTTTTATAATCATTGCAATTTTAATTATTGCAGGAGTTGTTTTGTTTTTTACTTCTAGAGGGGGAATTGAAAAAAAAGAAGTTTATTCTCCTGAAATTGCCCCAATACAAAATTTTGTTGAAGTGTGCATTAAAGATGTTGGACAGGATGCGTTATATTTTATAGGCCAGAACGGAGGATACTTTTTTCCTCCAAAAGAATCTACTGAAATGGGAATTCCTTATTATATTAAAGAGAATAAAAATTTAATGCCTTCTAAAGAAAAAATTGAATTAGAAATTTCAAAATATGTTAATGGCGCTTTGATTTCATGCGCAAATAATTTTACAGAATTTGAAGATTTTCAGATAAAACAGGGAAAAATAACAACTCAGACAATTATTTTAGATGATGAAGTTATTTTAAATGTAAATTATCCTTTAACCATAATTAGAAATGAAGAAAAAACTAGAATTGAAAAATTTGAGGGAATAAAAATTCCAGCGAGACTGGGAATAATTTATAATGTAACTGATTTTATCGTTAATGAGCATCTTAAAAATACGGGGGAAATTTGCATGAGTTGTTTATTGGACTTACAGACAAAAGAAGGACTTTCCATAATGGCGCAAACTAAAAAAGAAAACAATGCAATTATTTATAATATTGTTGATGAAACTTATCTATTTGAAGAAAATGTGCTTGAACCTGCACAATATAATTTTAGGTTTGCTTTAGAATATTAAAATAAGAAACTGCAATGATGGAAAAAACTATAAATCAAAAAGAGATTGCAAAGGGACAGAAAAAGAGAAAATAATTTAAATACTTAAAAAAGTATAATCTTATACTAAAAAAAAGATAATGGTAAAAACTCTAATAATAACAAAAGAGGAATTAAAGATAGTTGAATTATTTAAGAATAATTTGTTTGGAGAGTATACTATAAGAGAGATTATGAAAAAAATTAATAAGAAATCTTATAATTGGATTTTTAGAGCAGTTGATAAGTTAAAAAAAATGGGAATTATTAAAGTAAAAACAAAAGGAGCTTCAAGTATTTGCTCCGTTGATCTTGATAATCAATTAACATTAAATTATTTTTCTCTTTTGGAAAAATTGAGCATTTCTAAAAAACTTCCAATGAAGAATATTCTTGAATTAATTGGTTCAATCCCGATTGTTTATTTTTCATTTATTATTGCTGGAAGTTATGCCGAAGGAAAAGCAACTAAAAAATCTGATTTAGATGTCGTTGTTTTAGTTGAGAATAAAGATGATTCAAAGAAGATTTTTACTATTTTGAAAAATAAAGGTGAACTCATGATTCCCCCAGCCCATATTTATGTTTTTACTAAAAATGAATTTTTAGAAATGTTATTGAATAAGGAGCAAAATTATGCTAAACTTATTTTTGAAAAAAAGATTTTGATTTTTGGGGCTGAAAATTATTATTTAATCATAAAAGAGGCAATTGAAAATGGATTTAAAGGTTAGACTTTATTTAGAGAGGGCTGAACATGAAATTAGGCTGGCAAAAGCTATGTTTAATCTTTCTGCAATAGAAAAAGTGAAAATTGAGCTTGGCGCAAATCCAGATGATACTTTTTATTCTGCAGTTATTTCTCATTGTTATTATTCTATTTTTTATTGCGCCAAAGCTATTTTGCTGACAAAAGGAATTAAAACGAAATTACCTGATGAACATAAGAAAACATTTTTGGAATTTAAGAAAAATTTTGTTGATAATGGAAAATTAGATGCTGAATTATTTAAAATTTATAATGAAATGATTATTAAAGCAAATGAATTGTTGAGTTTATTTTCCCATGAAAAATGGAAGAGGGGGCATTTTACCTACTATACCCTTGCTCAGGCAAATATTAATCCTGCTAAAGAATCAATCGAAAATGCAATTAAATTTGCATCAAATATCAAGAAAATTTTAGAAAAATGAAAAATAAAATAAAAAATAAATTTTTTGGAATTGTGATTTTATTAATTTTAATTGTAAATATTAGTTTTGTTCCGGCGCAGGAAATTGAACTTGATGAAGGCGTTGTCTCTTTTGATTCAGAAAAAGTTGATTACAAAGTTGTTTCAGAATATGGACAAGAGATTATCCAATTAGAATTTACTAAAGGAGGTTTTGCTGAAATTAAAGGCGTTAGATTTGAAAATATTCTGCCTGCAAGGGAATCATTAAATCCAAGCTATATAAAAATTGATAATGCTGGAAAAATTCTCCAAGCAGATTTAACTGCAAATGAACAAGGAGCCAATTTTTTAATTAACGGACTAACTTTGAAAGCTCAGCCAAATTCAAGGGTTGTTTATTATTCAGGCTCCCTAGATAGTCTAGCCAGCTTTCACTTACAAAATGTTGATATTTTAGATATTAAAAAAGAACAATTTACTAATTTACCTATTTCTGGAGGCAAAATAAATTTTTTTAATGAGCTCTTTTTAAATTCTGGAGAAGTTTCTCTTCAAGAAAACGGATATTTGGTTAAAGGTGGAAATTTTATTTATAATAAGATGCAAATAACCCCTCAAGGTCATAATAAAATTTTAATTGAAAAAAATCCTCTAAGGGATTTATCTGAATATAAAGAAAATTTTATTCAGCATACAAATAATGGATTAAAAATTCAAAGCAAATATGGCCCTATTGGTATTAATTTAAACTTTCTTGAAGGAAATGAAATTTTTAAATTTACTAATGAAGGTCTTAAAGATAATGAAGAGCGTGTTCTTAATATTAAGGTTTTAGAAGGAGATGGAATTGAATTAATTAATCAAAGGGGTAATTTTTTACCGGGACAGATTATTCATACCCCTTCTAAAATCGGAACAACAATTATAGAAAATGGAAGGCATATTTTTAAATTTGAATCAGGACAGCTTACAACAGATATTGGAGATCTTAATACAAAAAATCAATTTTCAGTAAAATCAGTTCTTAGTTCAGACCTCTTAAAAACTAAAAGAGTTTCTATTGATAATGATAATGGTTATAGTATTTTTGATCCTTTAGGAGGAAATGTTTTTACTTTTGATAAATCTTTATTAGGGAATTCTTTATATAATTTTGAAAGTGATATTGGAGAAAAAATTTATTCATTTGCAGAGGACCAAATAGGAGATTCTGCATTTGTTTGGGGAGGAAAAGGAAATGTTTATTATGATAGAGAAGAAAATGAAAAAAGGAAACAAATTCCTGTTCCTAGTATAAAAGGATATGATTGCATTGGTCTTGTTCAATGTAGTTTAGTAAAAACATATCCTGGAAGTTCTTTAAAAGATTTTCCCCCTAATCTTAAGTTAGTTGAAACTCTTGAAAAAAAAGGATGGAGTAGTTCTATTATAGAACCTATAGAAATTGTTGGAGAAGAAACTGCAAAAGATTCTGTAAAAAATATTCCTCCTGGCTCAATTGTTTTTTTAATGCGTGCTTCTATCAGTGAATCCTCTGAGATTTTGGACGGGGTTGCCCAACAAACATATTTAAATTCAAAGAATGAAGAGCGTATTCTTACTTTAGGTCATGCTCTCATTAGAGGAACAGGAGAAAAAAATTTTATAAATGCAAACCCTACTTATTATGATGAAACAAAATTTCCAAAGAAAGCGAGAGAATATAATGAATATTTAAGAGAACAAGGAAAATCTTCTTTATTTATAGGGGCAATTAAAGACGGGAAAATGGTTCCTGAATATGATTATCTTATTGTGATTTCTCCTCCAAAAAATTAAATATAATTAATATATTCTTGTCACAAAAATTGCTTTTGTTGGTTTTTGATTGAGAACTTCTGAAAAATCTTCTTCAATCACTTTATTTCCGGGAAATGCATCTAAAAATAAATTTTTTTCTTTATTTGAATAAATCCCAGTATGCCAAGGCCAGTATTTTATTTTATTTATTTCTGCTAAAGAATTGTCCTTTATTGAATCGGTTGTTAATAAATAAATTACATCTCCTTCTTCTAATTTTGAAAAATCAATATCCTTAGTTAAAATTCCATCTAATTCTTTAACTGGTTTTCCTAATTGTTCTTTTTTAACTATTTCACTTGGGTTAACGCTAATCCCAGTCCATTTAGTTTCGTAAGTTTTTGAATAAGCTAAAAAAATTAAGCCTAAACAATCAAGACCAGGATTTTTTTTAGTGAGCCTTCCGCCCCAAATATATTCTGTTCCAAGATACCCTCTTGCATTTTCTACAAATTCTTTTCTTTTAGGAATAATTTTTTCCTCTTTAATTGTATCATTTAGCGAATAATTTATGACTTTGTTTTCTATATTTACTTTATTTGAAAATTCAGGATTTATTTGATAATCTTGAGAGTATAACGACATACTTGATAATAATGCTAATCCAGATATTCCGATGGCTAATCTTTTTTTTAATTCAACCATACTCTTGAATAATAAAGGCCTCTTTATAAGATTTTGGTATTTTATCATTTAGAAGTGATTACTGATTTGGAGTGAACTTTAATATCATTTTTTGCATAAAAATACCAAATAAAATTTTCAACAAACACCTTAGAAAGATTTAAATAATTTAATTAATAAATTTATTTATGACAAAAAGAGTATGGATATCTTTGATATATCTTATTGTAGCATTGTATATCGCTAATATTGGATTTGTAATAGTAAAACTTCCAGATTTTTTATTTAGTTTAAATAAATGGGTCCTTCTTCTTGCAGGTGTTTTTATTCTTATTGAAAGTTTCAAATATCTAAGAGAATATCCTACTTATTGAATTCCACCATCACCACAATGGTGACGAGACAAGGGTGGCAAGATAATTAATTTTATATATGCTGAATTATTATTCTATTAATGAAAAAAAGAGGTCAGGTTACAATTTTTATAATAATTGCAATTTTAATTATTGGAGCAGTAGCTTTGTTTTTTGTTTTTAACGGAACTCTTAGAAAATTTGAAACGATTAATCCTGAAGTCGCTCCAATACAAAAGTTTGTTCAGGAATGTTTAGATGAAACTTTGGAATCCGCAGTTTATGATATTGCAAAAAGAGGAGGGTATAATGATCCGGAAAATATCACAAGTGCCGGAGTAACATATTATATTTTAGGTGGGGAAAATTTAATGCCCTCTAAAGAAAAAATTCAAAATGAGATTTCAGATTATGTAAACAGGAAATTTTTTCTTTGTTCTTTGAATTTTGCGGATTTTCCAGATTATGAAATTGAACAGGGAAATTTTGAAGCAAAAACTGAAATATTAGACAATGAAGTTTTTTTAGATGTCAATTATCCTTTAACAATAAAAAAAGGAGAGGGTGTTTCAAGACTTAAAAATTTTCAAACAGAAGTTCCAATTAGATTTGGAAGTGTTTATAATGTTATTTCAAATTTTATAATTCAAGATTTAAATTCTGAAGGAGTATGTATAACCTGTTTAAATGAGGCTACAGAAAAAGGTTTATATGTTGATATGAATAGCACCAATGAAGGAGTAATCTTTAATTTTATAGACGAAAATTCAAAATTAAATAACCAGGCTTTGGAATGGATTTTTGCAAACAAATATTAAAATGAAAAAACTTCGTTTTTCCACTTCACTTCGTTCAGATACAAAACAGGAGTTTTGCATAATGAAAAATAAAAATATTTTAATTTACGGAATTGTTTTATTAATTGCGATTATGCAATTTAATTTTTTATTAAGCCAAGAAATTTTTTTGCCTGGACAGGAAATTCCAGAAACAGAAGGTATTGATGTCTCTTCTCAAGGAGATGTAACTTATGAAGTTTCAGAGGACGGAAAAATAGCAACAATTCTCTTTACAGAAAAATCTATTTTTGAAGTAGAGACTTTTGTAGAAATTGATGGAAATAAATTTGAAAATATTCTGTCAGCTGATAAATCTTTACATCCAAGTTATATAAAAGTAGATCAATATGGAAGTATAATTGAGGCTGATTTAACTGCTGATAAAAATGGAGGATATTATTGGATTAATGGTGTTGAGATTCATTTAGATAAAGGAGAAAGAGTATATTACAATCAAAAAGAAAACAAATATTATGTTAATAAAAATGTTGCAATTATTAGCGCAGATGATTTAGCCTTGGAAAAAGGATTTTTTATTAAAGGACAAGAAGTTAATATAGGGGGCGGAATTCTTGCAAGCGGAGAAGTGTTTATTGATAAAAAAGGTTTTTTAATAAAATCTGGGTCAGCAGGATTTAATAATATGAAATTGTCTGTCAGTGATGAGCCTATTTTAATTGCAAAAGAATCTTTTGATTTAAAAAACTATGCTGGAAATTGGGTTAAATTTTCTCAGGGAGTTTTAGAGACGAAAAGTTCTAAAACAGGAACTATTGATTTAGATTTTCTTAAGGGAAGCTGGAGTGAAGTGGAAAAAAATGATAAGCTTTCTGTAAAAGTAATGAAAGGAGATGGATTAAAAATTCAAAGAACAAATATAGGAGATTTAAATCTTCCAAAAATTACTCATAAAAGTTCTGAAGCAGGAAATACATTAATAGAAAATAATGGATTTGATTTTAAGTTAAATAATGAAGAACTTATTATTGATTCTGAGTCGGTTAAAATAGAGGGCATTTTATCTGGCAGGTATGAAAGTGTTAATATTTTTATTGGTTCTGATTCTGTAAATATCAAGGAGCAAATGATAGTGGATAATTTTGGTGTGGCTAAAATTTTTGATACAGATCCCTCAAATGTAAAGTATTCTTATATAAATTCTAATTTAAGGAATATTTTAGAAATTAAAGAGAATTTAGGAGAGGATGGTTTAAAAAAAATTGCACAATCATTAAAGGATAATGGAAAATATGATGCAGATAGAGTTTTATCGGATTCATCATACGAATTATTTGATGCAACAAGTGAAGCCTCTAGACTAGGTTTTAAAAAAGATGAAATTACCGATTTAATTACAAAAACAATAGAAATTTCTGGAGATGAATCAAGGGGGGGAATAGAGGGTCTTAAAGAAGCTCTTAATGAATTTAATTATTTTGATAAGAATGCTGAAAAAAAATATTCCAAAGATCAAATAAAGAATTTTATCCTAACAACTAATAAGAAAATTAAAGAGAAAGGTGATTTAAATGATTTAGATGATATTTATGAAAGTCTTTTGCGAAATGCGTTGGAAAATAATATAGACTTGAATTTAGCCGGAGAGCTTACTGACAAAATGATTGAATTAAAAGTTATTTCAAAAAAAGGGATTGATTATGATTTGTATCCTTACTATTCTGCTTCTCTAAAAGAATATAATGGAAAGAATTTTGATGATATAAAAAAAGGAGTTGAAATAGCCAACAAATATAATGCTAATCCAGTAATTTTTAGAGATTTTGATTTATCTTATACAGATGTTGAGGATAAGCAAACTTTAGCAAAAAATTATGCTTCTGCTATGAATAATTACGTTGAAAAGGGAAAAAAAGATTCTGATTTGATTCAGAGAGTTATAAATGATATTAATGACATGCATGATGTTGAAGGACAAGAAGGAAAAGATGAGATTAGAGAGACAATAATAAAAGATTTAAGTTTTAAAGCAAAATATAATTTAATTTCTCAATCAGAAGAGGCATATTTTTCTACATTTGATAAAGTGTATGGTTCTCTTCCTGACAATTTTATAGGGCAGATAAAACAGATAGATCCAAAAGGAGAAAACTTTGATAATTTTGCTTTTCAAGTTGCATCTAGAGGGAAATTAAATGATTTATTAAAACAAGATCCTGTTTTTGTTAAGGATTTTATTAAAAGAAAATTAAGTGCAGAAGATCAAGAGGAACTCCTTAAAAATGCAGTTTTTGCAACAAATACCCTGGATAGTTTTTATAAAGATCCAAAATATCAAAACGAAAAAAAGGATTTAGAGAATTTTTTAATTGAAAATTATAATAATGCAAAAACAAAAGAACAAAAAGCTACTTACGGATATATTTTAAAATCAAATGAAAATTTTTTAACTGAAGAAGCTAAGAAAATTTCAAAAGAACTTCCAGAAATATCCATCGATTTAACAATTCCAAAAAGATATTCGGACAAAAAAGAAATTGCAGCAAAATTATATTTTTACGATGATGAATCCGCGTTTTCTCAAGCTCAAAAAGAATTTAAAGAAAAATATGGGATGGATTTAATTAAAACAAAAAAAAATGAAGCAGTTTTAATTGAAAAAATTGGAGAAAAGACTATAAAAATTAATTTAGAGCTAGTTTCTGCAGATGATATTCCAAAAAATAAAGAAATTATAGAAAGTGATCAATTTATATTAGCCGGACATAGAGGTCATAGTTTTCATTTAGATCAAACTTTTTCAGAAGAAAGTTACACTGATAAAATATTATTTTTTGGGAGTTGTGGAAGTTACACGCGTGTTCCAGAAATGCAGGAAAAATATCCTAAAGCCCAGATAATATGTGATAAAGATACTGGTGAAGGACAAGTGAATAATGCGGTTATTTATGGGCTTATTAAAAAAATAGCAGAAGGAAAAAAATCTTGGGAAGAATTAACGCCCGGTTTTGCAGAAGAAAAAGGATTGGTTTTTCCTGATAATAAGCTTATGTTTTTAAGAAAATATGTTGCGCAGTTTTAGAACTTATTTGTATCTGCGGGAAATTCTCTCTTTTAAATAATCGTTTACTAAAGAATCCAATTTAGTCGTATATCTAACTATAACTATATTGGTATTTCCATCTAGATATGGAAAGATTTTATCAATATCTTTATTAGATAAAGCTACACATCCTAAAGTCCAATTACTGCCCCCATTATTTCCTTCTAAACCTGATCCCTCTCCATGAATTTCAATAAGGCTACCTGTTTTATCCGCTTTTCTATCTTCTTTATTAGGATAATTAATTAAAAGTCCTTTATAAAAAGCAGTTTGTCCCTCATTTAATTTTTTTGAAACTTTATATAATCCTTCAGGAGTGCGGGAATCTCCTTCTTTTTGTTTATCATCAAAAGGGTTTCCTCCAAGTTCAATTGGATATTTTGAATATATTTTTCCTTTTTCAATTAAATAAAGAGTATAATCTGATTTATTAATTATTATAGAAATTTTATTTTTTTCTTTTGATTCTTTTAAAGTATAATCTATCCAGCTGTTAAATTTTTGCAATTCTTTATATGAAAAGTTGTATCTTGGGTCAATATTTAATTCTTCTTTAATTATTGAATCTATTTGATAATTAAAATTTTCTAATTTTTTACGCGAATTTTCATCATTTGGATACAGATGAAGAACAAAATCCTGTTTTTTATCTTGTCTCTTCAGTAGCGTATCTTTATTTTTCAGTGAATTAATAATTGTATCTTCTAAATTACTGGTTTGATTGGAATTTTGCTGACTTGAAGAATTTTGACAAGAGAAAAAACCATTAGACAAAAATCCTATTAGTCCTAAGCTTACTAAATTTATTTTTGCTTTATTTAACAGCTTTCTTTTCAGTCCAACCATTTTTATCTGTGTAAAGGGTTATTTATAAATCTTACTTTGGTATAACTTTCAAATGACTATCAATTGGGAGTGAATCTTTATTTGTTTATTGTTTGATTTTATCCTTTTTATTGATTTTAATTAATTTTATATATGCTGAATTATTATTCTATTAATGAAAAAAAGAGGTCAGGTTACAATTTTTATAATAATTGCAATTTTAATTGTGGCGAGTGTTTCAGGTTACTTTTTATTTAAAAACAAAATCGGAAAAATAGATGTTCCAACGAATATTCAGCCAATAGAAACAGCTTTTTTATCTTGTTTAGAAGACGATGTTCTCACAGGAGTTGATGTCTTGGAATCTCAGGGAGGATATATTGAGTTGCCGGAATTTGAATCAGGAAGTGATTTTATGCCATTTTCTTCTCAATTAAATTTCTTAGGAAATCCAATTCCCTATTGGTATTATGTTTCTGGAAATAATATTGAGAGGGAACAAGTTCCGTCAAAAGAATTTATGGAGAGCGAATTAGAAAATTTTATTAATGGGCAAATTAAGAATTGCAACCTTGAAAAATATTATCAGGAAGGATATAAAATTTCAAGCGGAGTTCCTGAGGCAGACGTAATTATCAGAGATAAAGACATAAAAGTTGAATTGAAAATGGATTTAGGAATTAATTTTGGAGAAGAGAGCGCAATTATAAAAGAGCATAATAAAATTGTTAAATCTAATTTAGGAAATCTTTATGATTCTGCAAAGTCTGTTTATGAGCATGAACAAAAAAATTTATTTTTGGAAAAATATGCTATTGACAATTTAAGGCTTTATGCTCCAGTTGATGGCGTTGAAATTACATGCAGTCCGCTTTATTGGAATGCCGACGAGGTTTTTGCTGAACTTGAAGAAAATATTGAAACAAATACTCTTGCTTTAAGGAATCAAGGGAAAGAGAATAATTATTTTGTTGTGGATTTGCCCGTTTCGTCAGACTATGAAGTCAGATTTATTAATTCACGAGAGTGGGCAAGAGCTTTTGAAGTAGAGCCTTCAGAAGAAAATCTTCTCTTGGTTAATCCCGTCGGAAATCAGCCTGATTTGGGAATTTTAGGATTTTGTTATGTTCCTTATCATTTTGTTTATAGTATGAAATATCCTGTTCTTGTTCAGATTTCAAAAGACCAGGAAATTTTTCAGTTTCCAATGGCAGTAATTATACAGGGAAATAATCCAAGGAAGCCATTAGATGTAAATGTTTCTCAAGCAGAAAGTATTGAATTATGCAAAAATAAAAATACCCAAATAAAAATAAATGTTTTTGATGTTAATTCAAAATCTGTTGATGCAGAAATTTTTTATGAATGTTTCGGAGAGAGTTGCAGAATCGGTGAAACTTCTTCTGGAAGTTTAGAAAGCAATTTTCCACAATGTGTAAACGGATTTGTCGTCGCCAAAGCAAAAGGATTTAAACAAGCGCAAGAAACTTTTTCAACAATTCAAGAGGGAAGTTCTTTGAGCATTTATTTAGACAGGGTTTATGAGCTTCCTATTAATTTAAAACTTGATGGGGCAGATTATGATGGCGAAGCAATAATTAATTTTATTTCTAACGATGGAAGTTCTAGAACAATTGTTTATCCAGAACAAAAAGTTATTGGACTCAGCGAGGGTTTTTATGATGTTAAAGTTCAAATTTATAAAGATTCATCTCTTGAAATCAGCAAAACTACAAAAGAACAATGCGTAGATATTCCAATAGGTATTTTTGACTTAACAAAAAAGAAATGTTTTGATATTGAATTCCCTTCCCAGTTTGTGTCTAAAGCCTTGGCCGGAGGAGGAACTCAAGAATATTATCTTTTAGAATCAGAATTAAATTCAGCAAATAGCATTGAGATTAATGTTGAAAGCCTGCCTGTCCCAGATACAATTGAAAAAATTCAGGACAATTATCTTTTATTTGAAATTAAACCTGTTGAGATTATCTTTAAATAATTTAAAAAATGAAAAACCAAAAAGTTTATTTAATTCACAGATGGGGAGGAGATTCTGAAAGTGATTGGTATGGCTGGGTTAAAAAAGAATTAGAAAAGAAAGGAATTCCAGTTGGTGTTTTTGATATGCCTAACAGCGAGAATCCAAAAATAGAAAAATGGGTTAAATATCTTGAAGAAAATATTAAAAGTGTTGATGAACAAACTTATTTTATTGGACACAGCATCGGCTGTCAAACTATAATGCGTTTTTTAGAAAAACTTCACAAACATAAAAAAATTGCAGGATGCGTTTTTATTGCGCCTTGGTTTAATTTAATTAATTTAGAAGCAGAAGAAATTAAAATTGCCCATCCTTGGATAAATTCAAAAATAGATTTTGGCAGAGTTCTTGACCATTGCAATAATTTTTTAGCTATTTTTTCCAAAAATGATCCCTATGTTCATCTTGATGAAATTGAAAAATTTAAAAAAAATCTTGGAGCCAAAATTATTATTAAAGAAAAGCAAGGACATTTTACTGAAGAAGATGGAATTAAAAAAATTCCTGAAATTTTGGAATTTATTTCATAAAGGTTATAACCTCAAGGGTTACAAGCAAGATAAAATGAAAAATAAAAAAAATTTAATTTTTAGATTTGCATTATTTTTATTATTTGG
>JBBTBN010000017.1:0-3343 GCA_038043645.1 Nanobdellota archaeon | reverse complement strand
TTATATTCCAAAGTATAATACAATTGCCCACAAGATGTTAATGATTGAAGATAGCTTAAAATATGACCTTCCAGGATACAAAGTTTATCCTTCATTAAAAACCCTTGACGAGTTAGTTGAAGGTTCAAAATCATACATTCCAAAAAAAGACCCCAAAACTTACACAAAAGACGAAGTTGCGAAACTCTCAGAAGAGATTTATAATGGTATGCTTGAAAAATTGTCTAACATAAAAGAAAGAGAAAATATTGATCTTTGTTACAGGGCTTCACTTATTTATTTAGCAATTGGCGAAGCAAATGGAATTCCCTTTTATCCAGTATACTTGCCTTTGAGATTAAATCGTATAGCCCATATGTTTGTTAGATATGATCCTGATGGAAAACATGACCCACTAAATTCAAATAATCTCGTAAATAAAGGAGACATAAATATTGAAACAACAGGTGGAAAAATTTCAGGGGGAAAAAATGAGGCAGATGAAAATTCAGACAATTATCATATTAAGAAGCGTCGCTTATCCAGTAAAGATGTAATTGAAAATAATTTCCTTAAAAATCTAAATGAAAAAGAATTGCTCTCAAACACATATATGTTAAAAGCAAATTTGTTTTGTGAAGAAAAAGAAAAAAAAGGGAACATGAACGGATATGACTACACCAAAGCAATACGCTATTATAATAAATCTCTTTCGTTAAATGAAAAAAACATCATGGGATATATATGCAAAGCTGTAAAGCAAAAATCTGAAGAGGATTATGGGAATGCTCTTAAAAATTTCAATCTTGCCTTAAAACTTTACGAGGAGCCAAAAATTTATATAAGTCGCGGAATCTGTTATGCAAAATCGGATAATTTGGAAAAATCTATAGGGGATTTTACAAGAGCGATAGATTTGACAGAGGGCTGGAAATCCGAATCAAATTCTCAAGAAGAAAAAAATGAATTAAATTATGTTTTGTCTATTGCTATAAATAATCGAGCAATTTCTTATAGAGAATTAGGAAGGACAGGTGATTTGGAAAAGGATAAAAAATATTTGATTAAGCTTAAAAAACTTTTGAGAGAAGATTATTAAACTACTTTACTATTCTCTCATAATATTTTTTGTATTCTTCAAAGTTTCTCATATCTTTAGGGTAATAAGATTTCCATAATGAAATTGTTGAAACATCTAAATCTAAAGAATACAAACGCTTGCCAAATTTAACCCCCCATTTTAATGTTCCATCAGAATTTTTTTCTGTCATAAAAAATCTTTCTGCTTCCGGCTCACTAATTCCATGGCTGGTCGCAATTTCAGAGATAATTTTTAATTCTTCATTCCCAAAAACACTCGGGAAATCATCTGATTTAAAACCAATTTTTTCAAATTCTCTTCTTTTGTCTTGATAAGTAAGGACGCTTTCAGCAAATTCTTCATAACCTTTGGTTTCTTCTGAGTTAAGGAAGGGGTTTCTTGTAGATTCAAAATCTTCAAGAGGATCTCCCTTACCTATATGGATCTTCAAATCATCAACATATTTCTCAATAATAAGGCCTTTTGAATCATGGGCCCTTTTTTCATAAACCGGCCGATTAATATTCCTGTATTTAATAATTTCTTTCTTTGCATCTAAAAACTCTCTAAAATCTTCAGGGTCTTCTAAAAGTTCGACTGTATCAACTCTAACTCTCCCTTCAACTAAACTTTGTGGAGAAAAAATTTCTTCTTCTTTTAAAATTGCCTCCCTGCCAATTTTCCTATATTCTGATTCAAAATCTTCTGTAGGATCAACCTCTTTTTTTGATTTAGTTGTTGTGTCAAAATAAAGCGTCTTTCCATCATTAACTGCCAAAACTCCAACAACTCTTTTATCTTCGAGGATTCCGGATTTTGCAAGAATATGCAAATTAATTCCTGATTTATCGCTGTAAGGTTTTTCTTTATTACTTTCAAAAATAAATTTCCCATTTTTCCAGGAACTATCAGTTCCGTCATTTCCTACTGAAATTCCTTCTCCAGTTATTTCAGCAGAAGGTATAAATTCAAAAATCATTTTTTCATCATCTACAGTCTCAGGGTAAAAAGTTGCAGAACCTTTTTTTGTTTCATCGGCTATAAAACTTAATCGGTCTCCTTCTTCAAATTCTGAAAAATAATCGGACCTTGAAATAAAAGAGACTTCAAAATTATCTCCAGACTTTCCAACTCCGGCATTATTAATCAAAAATCTATCTTTAATCAATAATTCATCTGCAATGTAATTGTTTTTTCCTGACGCTTTTGCAATATTTTCGTCCGAAAAAATATAAACAGACTCGGAAATTCCAGGCCTATTTATTCCTTGAGCACCTGCAGGAATATCAATTTTTATGACGTCTTGATTTACTGCACTTTTAGAAGCAGGGATAGAAAGAAAACCCTCATTATCAAAAACCAAAAAACCACTAAACTCATCTCCCTCTCCCCTCCAACCTAAATGATCTAAAGTTCCTGGTTTAAAAAATATCACATCACTTTCAATCGCAACCCCGGAGACCTTATATGCTTGGCCTTCAACAAAAGTTTCAAAACTTGTTTTTCCGGGATTTGGAATTTTTTCTACAATTATCCGAGAAGATTTCAAAACACGCTTATCCATTGAAACTTCACCCCCTTCTTCAAAAGAAAATTTCCCTTCAAAAATTTCCAACTTTGTTTTCTCTGTTGCATCAAAATTCAAAATTTGGATTTCCCCATTTGCATAAAAAATTTCAAAATTATCTCCAGATTCTATTTTAATTGTTCTTGCATCAGGCAATTCAACATCCAATAAACCCTTTTCTTTTGAATAAGAAATAATTTTTCCTCCTTTAAGTCCTCTAATGTTTGGAGGATAATTATCTAAAACCCGACCCAAATTAATTTCATTTTTATTTAAATTAATATTTTCAGCTCTTTCGATTTGCCCTGTTTCAGAATTAATTGTCAAATATCCATCTTCTCCCAAAGAATATTCATAATATTTTCCAATTTGATTTTTTGAACCAACTTGAGTTTTGATTTTTCCTTTTCCAGAAAAAATTATTAAATTCTCTTGTTTTGCAAAACTAATCCCTTCTCCAAATTCTACTTTTTGTATATTGGAATTTTCTGGGAGATTAAATTCTGCTAAATCAATTTCATTTAAACTTTCTTCTTCAATTTGATTTCCAGTAAATTTAAAAGAATTTTTCAACCAATCAATAAATGAAATTTTATTATCATCATTAGGATTAAGAGATTTAGCCGAAATAAAATACATATTTAAGATTAATAAAATAATTCCAAATAATAAAAATAATGCAAATCTAAAAATTAAATTTTTTTTATTTTTCATTT
>JBBTBN010000016.1:0-5816 GCA_038043645.1 Nanobdellota archaeon | reverse complement strand
AGTTATTTTTAAATCTTCAGAATGACTATAAGAATATTTATAAATATAATTTTACTGAATTTAGTATGATAAAAAAAGCAGGTTTTTTCTTAATTTTTACAATTTTTCTTATTTCATTAGCAAGCGCAGAAATAATCATACACAATCAGCCAAATGAAGTTTATAGTATTGGAGATACTTTAACAATTTCTGCAACAATAAAAACTCTTACAAGCGCAACAGATACTTTTTCTATGGATTTAATCTGCGACGGCCAGTCAATAAATTTTTATAAAAATGGAATAAGTCTTTCATCTGGAGAAGAAAAAAAAGTTGAGGCGTCGCTGATTTTTACAAAAAGTTTAATTGGAGAAATTAAAGGAAATTGCAAAGTAAAAGGAACTTTTAAAGGAGATTATACTTTAACAAACGAATTTATTGTTTCAAATAAAATGAATTTGATTCCTGAGCCAAACAATACAAAATTTGTTCCAGGAATTCCAATCTTAATAAAAGGCAGCGCAACAAATGAGAATGGAGAGCCAGCAAATGGATTTATTGACCTTAAAGTTGTTGAAGGAGATTCAGTTTTAATAAGTAAACACGAGACAATAAATAATGGATTTTTTGCAATAGATATTACTTTCCCAGAAAAAATGGAAGCTGGAAGATATTTATTAGAATTAAGCGTGTATGAAGAAGAGCCAGGAGAAACAATTAATGAAAAGACAAATTTTGGGGCTATGGCTTATAATATTGATATAACTCAAGTTCCAACAAGCTTGGAGATTATCCTTGATAAAGAAATTGAGCCTGGAACAAATGTAAAAATAAAAGCAATTTTACATGATCAGACAGGAAAAAATATAGATTCTTTGGTAAAGATAATAATTAAAGACGACGAAAAAAAATTAATAGAACAAACTGAAAAAGCTACAAATGAATATTTAGAAATTCCAATTAATTATAATCAAAGATCTTCGGTGTGGGAAGTAAATGTGGAATTTGATAATTTAATCGCTGAAGCAACTTTTTTTATTCAAGAAAAGAAAGATGTTAATATTTCATTAGTAAATAATACTTTAATAATTACAAATGTTGGAAATGTTCATTACAATGACTCTGTAACAATAAAAATAGGCGAGGAAAATATTTTTATAAATACTAATCTTGATGTAGATGAAAGCAAAAGATATTTGTTGACTGCTCCCGACGGAGAATATCAAATATCTGTTTTGGAAGAAGGAGGAGATGAATTAATATTAAGTTCTTTTTTAACGGGAAGAACAATAAGCGCTAAAGAGAAAACCGGAATAAGAGGATTGTTTTCATTTGCTTGGATTTTTATTATTTTAATTTTGGGTTATGTGGCGTATATGCTTTTTAAGAGACAGCATAAAAGAACTTTTTTTGGTTTTATGCCTTCTTTATTTGCAAAAAAAGAAAAGCCAATTATGATGACTGGAGTTGAACTTCCTCTAAAAACTTCGTCTAAATTAAAATCAAGAAATCCTTTAATTGTTTCTTTGTCAATAAAAGGAGAGCCCCAAAAAACAACTGCAGTGTGTTTGCATGTTAAAAATTTAAGAGAAATTGGAAAAACAAAAGGAGATACTGAAAAGATTCTTCAAAGAGCAATAGATTTTGCTGAAGATAATAAAGCAATGACTTATGAAAACCAGGATTATCTTTTCTTTGTTTTTGCTCCATTAAAAACAAGAACTTTTAAGAATGAATCGACGGCATTGAGAATTGCCCAATCAATAAAAACTTCTTTAACAGAGCAGAATAGATTATTCAAGCAAAAAATAAATTACGGAATTTCTATAAATAATGGTCAGGTAATTATGAAAAAAGAAGGAGACTTAACAAAATTCACAAGTCTTGGCAAGTTTATTGGAAATTCTAAAAGATTAACTTCATTTGGAGAGGAAATTATATTTTCCAAAGAAGTTGCAGAAGCTGTAAAAACAGAAATAAAAGCAGAACAATTAAATAATGAGAGCGACGCATATTGCATAAAAGAAATTAAAAAATATGGCACTCCGGAAAATAAAAAGTTCGTAAATGATTTAGTTAGAAAATGGGATAAGGAAAAGGGGAATTAATTTATTTTCTCACTCTTTTCATCTTCTTTCCCCTCAATCCATTCTTCAATCTCAATCCCGATTTTTAATAATTTTAAAAAAATTCCTATTCCAATTAAAATTATTCCGATAATAAGTCCCGTTAAGAAAACAGAATTTGCTCTGCTAAAGAAGATTAATGCAATTTGGCTTAAATCAAATGGAATTTCTGAAGCTAAACTTGAAAGAGCAAATTTTGAAATTTCGGAAAGCACAAGCAGAGGAAAAAATCCTGCAATTAATAATGCTCCAAGAAGAATTGGAAAATTATTTTTCTTTTCAACTAATAAGAATATTAAAGCAGATAAAATAATTGAAATAATTAGAAAAATATAAAATTGCTTTTTCCAAAAATCTTTTGCATGCTGGGAAATTATAACCCATTGAGTTCCAGACTCTTTAAAACATTTCAAAAACTCGCATTGATATTCTTTGTAGTAATATTCATCAATTAAAAGATTAGACTCTTCATTAATTATTTCATCAGTTCCTTTAGCAATTACCTCGCAGGGGATTACAAAAGTATAATTTGTTGTTTCGTCATAAAAAGAATATTCTGAATTTGTCTTGCAATAGGTTTGCAGGATTTTTACTTGCTCGTTAATTATAGTTCCGTTAACTTCATTTTCAACAATTTCCTTAATAAAAGATTGAACCTGTGGTTTAACTATCTCATATTTTAATGAATAATTTAAAGTCGCAAAAATTCCTAAAACTAAAAAAGAAATTAAAATTAATGCAGAAATAAAAACCAGCAAAGAACCTCTTATAAAATTCATGAATGATAAAATGAATTGGGATTTTTAAAAGTTACATTCTCTTCAAAGCTTCAATTCTTTTTTCTATTGGTGGATGTGTGCTTCCAAGATTTTTAAAAGGATTTGCAAAAAATAAAGGGGCAACAGCTTTATTGATTTTTGTTTCAGCAGGAGCGTGTTCATTTTTTATTTTTTCTAAGGCTTTGATTAATCCGTCGGGATAGCGAGTAAATTTTACAGCAGTTGCGTCGGCAGAATATTCGCGTTTTCTTGAAATTGACATTTGAACTAAATAAACAACAATAGGAGCAAGAATAGCTAAAGCAATTCCAATTATAATAAATATTGCATTTTTTTTATTTCCATCCCCGCTTCCTGAAAAAAATAAACTTCTTAAAAAAATCTGCGAGATAATTGCAACCATTCCAACCAGTACTGCAACGAGCGTAATAAATCTAATATCATAATTTCCCACATGTCCTAATTCATGAGCCAAGACTCCCTCTAATTCTCGTCTATCTAATTTATTTAAAGCTCCTTCAGTCACGCAAATTACCGCGTGTCTTGGATCTCTGCCCGAGGCAAATGCATTAATTTGTTGTGAAGGCATAACATAAAGTTTAGGCATTGGAAGTCCTGAAGCAAGAGTTAATCCTTCAACTAAATCGTAAAACATTTTATGTTTTTCCCGCGAAGCTGGTTTTGCTCCAACTGAAGCAATTGCAATTTTATGAGAATTATAATAACTAATCAGAATATACAACATTGAAAATATAATTGCAATAATCATAATAAAAGAAAAATATACTGGAGAAAAAGCCATAGAGATTACATAACCAAGCGCGACTATAAAAATGATAACAATAAGAATTAAGAAAAAAGATTTTCTTTTATTATTTGAAATTTGATCTCTGAAGTCTATTCTATTCATTTTAATTTATTTAATGTTTTTTTTAATATGGGATATAATTTATTTAAGAATTTTAAAACTTTTTCTGCATACTCTTTATCCATTCTTTTTCCATAGTATTTAATTCCATTTCTAAAAAATCTTAACTCATTCATAAAAGAAACATCTGTTTCACTAAAACCAATTTTTCTCATATACGAAACTTCTGCTTCGTGAGCCCCGTCACCCTGTGCCTTAAAACCATTTTTTAACATTTTTGCTCTAATTAGTTCTATTAAAATATCATACATTTTTTCAATAAAGTCATTTGAATTATCTTCAACAATTCCAACTTTTCCAAGCATATCTCTCTTAAGAAAAACTAATTTTCGTTCTGCTTCATTTATAATAGAATTTATACGAAAATTATCTGAAAACGCTTTCTTCACAACTCCTTTTCTTAAAAATTCTTCAAAATTATTTAATATCATAGTTCCAATACTCCACTTAAAACAACTCCATTTAAAAGATTATTCTTAAGATTTTTGTCTATGATTTTAAAATTGTTATAGAAATTAAGCGCAATCTTTTTTTTAAGAATTTTTTCAAATTTAGATGAATCAATTGATTTTTCTTTTCTACCAATGATTGCTAAGTCTATATCTGAGCTAAAAGTATCATCTCCTCTAGAATAACTACCAAATAAGATTATTGTTGTGCCAGGCAGATGTTCCGACAAAAAAGAAATCAATCCAGATTCATAAATCATTTCCAGGTTTTCAACTTTTTTTAATTCCATAACTCTTTGATTTTCCAGATTGAGCTCTATAGAAAGTAAATTCATAGTGCCTCTCTCCTTAATTATAACAATTTCTTCTTTTTTTAGATTAATAAGAGATTTTGAAACAGCGGTAGGAGAAACTTTTAAATTTCTTGCTATTTCACTTAGATTAAAATTTCTTCCGGCATTCATGCACAAAAATCTAAATATTTTATGCTGAAGAGCAGTCCAATCAAGTTTAAACGTTTCCATATTAGTTTAAACGTATGAACTTAAGTTTATAAATGTTTTTAATTGAAGAAAAAGTTCTTAAAAAGATTATTTAATTTATTTTAAAATTTCCATTTTGTCTCAAATACTTTGTCATTTTTATAAACAAGAATTCCCAAATTATTTTTAGAGTTAAGGGAATTCCTGAAACCTAAAGCTTCTTCAAGAGAGCTAAATTTTTTTATTGAATATTTATACATTCCATTAATTTTATTTTCCTTTACAGAACATCCGTACATTTTTTCAAAATTTTTTATCTTATTTTTAGATAGATGGTTTAATGATGCTTCTATTTGAATTTCATAATAATCTTTTAAATTTGTTCTTTCAGGATGTTTTTCATTTTCAACCGCTAAAGAAGAAACAGCGAAAGTTTCAGGAATAAATGAATAAATAGAGTCCCTCTTATTGTCTATTTCAGAAATAAATGAGTATAAAGTATCATCTATTCCAATTTTTTTATAATCTTTAAAATAGTTATTTGGATTAAATGGCTTGTTATTTTTTCTTGCTTCAAAATGCAAATGGATTTTAGAGGATTTTTTATCTGAACGAGAATTTCCGCTTCGTCCCATTTCTCCTATTTTTTGCTGGGCTAAAACACTATCCCCCCTTTTAACAAGAAAATTATTCAAATGAGCATAAATTGTTTCTAAATTATTATTGTGTTTTATTTTTACAACTTTGCCGTATCCCGCTTCAGAGTCTGCAAAATCTACAATGCCCGAAGCTACAGCTAAAATATCCGGTTTTTTAGCAAATTTTAATGACGCATTTCTAATGATGCCAATATCTATTCCTCTGTGAAATTCCTCCGTATCTTTAACTTTTCTTTTTCCGTAAATACATGAAACCTGTCCAGCATCAACAGGAACATAAAAATCTAAAACCGGCTTATTTAATTCTTCAATAATCTTTTCTCTTTTTTCTGTTTCTATCTTTTTAATTGCAATTTCTTTTTTTAATTAAGTAGAAATCTCCATCTTTAAAGATGGAGTAAAGTTTCTCCCGAT
>JBBTBN010000015.1:794-16730 GCA_038043645.1 Nanobdellota archaeon | reverse complement strand
ATTATTATAAATTAAATTTAGACAACCATTTTGTTATTGACCTTATTAAACTTGACTGGAGTTTAACAAAAAGAAATATTTTGGGAGAAACTCCCTTAATTCAGAAATAATTTATTATTCTTGAAAAATTAATTTCTCACTTCAATATAACCTCTCGCCCAATTATAAGCAACCCAGAAATATCCCCTCTCAACTCAACCCGCCCATATAATCAGGCATCTCGCCAGCAGATTTCATATTTCCTTTTTTTCCTCCAGAAGCAATAACGTCGTCAATTCTTAAAATCATTGTAGCGACTTCTGAAGCAGAAGCAATTGCCTGCTTTTTAATATTATACGGCTCAATAATTCTTGCTTTCAAAACATCTTCAATTTTATTTGTAAACAAATTCAAGCCAGCATTTATATTTCCAGAATCATGCAAAGATTTTAATTCAGTTAAAATATCAATTGGATCCAATCCTGCATTTTCTGCTAATGTCGTCGGAATAAATTCCAAAGCATTTGCAAATTCTTCAACTGCTAACTTCTCTCTTCCGCTTAAAGACTGCGAGAAAATTCTTAATCTTCTTGATAATTCAACTTCAACACACCCTCCGCCAAGAACAATTAATCCTGATTTTAAAACACAAAAAACATCTCCCAAGCCGTCTTTCATTGCCCGCTCAACTTCGTCGATAACATGCTCTGTTCCGCCGTGAATTAATATTGTCAAAGCTTTTGGATTATTGCATCCAGAAACATAAGTCAAAATATTTTCGCCGTGCTTAACTTCTCTGACAGATTCAGCTCCGCCAATCTCAAAAGGAGTCAGCTCTTTTAAATTAGAAATAATTTTTGCTCCTGTGGCTTTAGAAAGTTTTTCCATATCGCTTCTGGCAACCCGCCTGCATGCATAAATTCCATTTTTAGCCAGTAGATACTGCATAAAATCATCAATTCCTTTTTGACAAAAAACAACATTTGCCCCGGAATCTTTAATATTTTTAACCATTTGTTTTATTGTCTGCTCTTCCTGCAATAAAAATGCCTGCAATTGTTCTGGAGAAGAAATAGAAATTTTTGTATCAATTTCAGGATTTTTAAGTTCTAATGGCACGTCAACTAATGCGATTCTCGCTGTTTTAATCTCCGACGGCATTTCATGCGAAATTTTTTCTTTTTCCAAGACAATTCCGTAAATCAATTCGCTATCTTTGATGCTTTCTCCCTTGACTTTTATTATTTTAATATTGTTTAAATTAAGATTCTCAATTGGATTATCTCCTCTAAGCTGTCTTATTGCTTTAATAATTATTTCAGCAAGTTTTTCTTTTGAATCTTCTGCGCCCTTGCCAGTCATAGCCGTCATTGCAATTTGTTTTAAAATATCTTGATTATCTTGAGAGTTATCTAATTTAAATGAAATTTCTTTCAAAATTTCCTGAGCTTTTTCAGCAGCAAGTTTATAGCCCTTGATAATAACGGTCGGATGAATTTTCAAATCTAAAAGTTTTTCTGCATTTTCTAATAATTTTCCGGCAATCATGACTGCGCTTGTTGTGCCGTCGCCAATTTCAGATTCCTGCGTCCTGGCGACTTCTGCAACCATTTTTGCGGCAGGATGTTCAATTTGCATTTCATTTAAAATTGTCACGCCGTCGTTGGTTACAATAATTTCATTCGTCGGAGAAACCAGCATTTTATCCATTCCTTTAGGTCCTAAAGTAGTCTTGACAACTTCTGCAACCATTTTTGCGGCAGCAATATTATTTCTCTGAGCATCCTTGCCAATCATTCTCTGAATATCCTCCGGCATTAAAATTAAAGGTTTAGACATATAAAATTTTTATGTTTAAAATATTTAAAGATTATCGTGTTCAGAAGTAACTTTCAAATTATTTTGAAATAAGAGAATAGCAGGTAAATTGTTTGCATAAAAAGATATTTTAAATTTGTAACAATTCTTTTAAAGAAACAAAAAATTTCTTTTATCTATCAAGTTCTAACAAAGATTCTTCTGCAACATTACAGACAGTTACCATGTATAATTCGCCGTCTTCATAAGAGGCTTCCCAATAACATTCTTGATTTGGAATAGGAACAAGATACTTTCCTCCTTCAGTTAAAGGATAAGCATATGTTTCATCAATTATTAATTCTTCATTATCATTAAAGTCAACATAACGATTATTTAAAACGCCCCCATTTTCCCCAACATCTCCTGGATATATAACTAACTCTTCTATTTCTAAAAGATCACAACCATTTCCACCAATACTATCTCCTCCTACATCTTCAGCTAAATCTTCTCTTGGAAGTATAGTATCGCTACCCACGGGCACTGTTGGAACTTCTACTGGTTTTAATGGTCCTCCAAATAAACCCCACAAATTTCTAAAATTAGATTCTTCAGATGGTAAAGGAGGAACTGATGGCCCAGGATCTCCATCTAAACCTACATTTCTTATCGAGCTCCCAGTAGCTTTTCCAGAAAACAATTCACTAAACCATCCTGCGGAAACAATTGACATGCTTAATAAAAATATAAATGCAAAACTCATTATCACTAAACTCTTTTGCTTCATCTATTAAATAGAAAGATGTGGTTTTTAAACTTTTTTATTAAAAAAATTGAAATCAAAATTCACAAAAAAGAAATTTTCAACAATTCTACCTTTCAGTAAAATTTATAACCTTTAATCACTTGATAGATTAATGAAAAGCGGAATAATTGTATCAGATGTAATGACTCGAAATCCTTTAACAATCAATTCAGACACAAATCTTTTGGAATGCACTAAAAAAATGGTTAAAAATAAAGTTGGAAGTTTTCCAATTGTAGATAAAAATCAAACTCTTACAGGATTTATTTCACAAAAAGATATTTTATGGGCAATAATAAAAAAATCAGAAAAAGGCCTTAAAAAAATAAAAGTAGGAGAAATTTCTATGAAAAAAATAGTTACAATTAAACCCCAAACAAGTATAGAAGAAGCTCTTCAAAAAATGAAAAAATATAGAAGATTGCCTGTAACTCAAAATGGAAAACTCGTCGGGATGATTACACAAAAAGATATTTTAAATTTCAAACCAGAATTTTATCCAGAACTTGAAGAAGCATCAAAGATAAGAGAAGAAACGGAAAAATTAAAACGATTTGGAGAATTAAAAGAAAGAGTTTCTGAAGGAATTTGCGGAGAATGCGGTCAACGTGACTGGCTTTATAAATCTGCTAATGGTGAATTGGTTTGCAGATCTTGCAGATAAAAATAGATTATTCATTAAGAGGTTTTAAAAAAAGATTTCTATATTCTTTGCTTTTTATTTTTAAAAGAAAAGTTGCTAATTCATCAAAAGAAAATTCATAATTACGTTTTATTTTTAAAAGACTGGATATAAGAAATTTAACATTGTTGTAAGATTTCTCGGGCTTTTCATGACGTTCAGAAATCATCGCTACAATATCGGTGGTATGACCCCTCTTCTTATACTGAGTTTCCTCTAATCTAATTAATTTAGGCATATTTTCTTTTAAAATAGATTCTAATTCTTTTCTTAATTCTTTTGTCCAAGGTCTTGATTGCACTAAAATGTCTGGTTTTATTATTGAAGCAAGTTGAAATGCAGGACTTGAATTTATTTCGGGATGAATTGTAACATAATCAACTACTTCTGAATTTGAAAGCACCACCGCCCTCGTATAAGAACTATTTATCGGTCTTTTATCCCCTTTACGATATTTTACTCTTTTATCATTAGCAACATTTACAAATAAAATTCCTTTATAATTTTTTTTAATTTTTTTTAAATAAGAAATATGCCCAGGAGTAAGAATATCAAAACATCCTGAAGTAAGCAAAATTTTGTTTTCCTTTTTTTTTAATTCTCTTACAATTTCTTCTAATTTTTTTTGATCGTACTGAATATATTTTCCCATATTTTTATAACTCATCAAGCATATAAAAGCCTTTCCATTATTAACTTTGTAGTTGCGAATGTGAATTTAAAACTTATTCAATTTTATCATTAAAATATCACAAAAAAATATTAAAAACAGAAAATTTTTTAATTAAGATGAACGAGATTTACCAAATAAACTTCTTACTCCTCTTGATTGCGTTCCTGCCTTTTTCTGCCAACAAATATTACCGTCTATATCTGTTGTTGCAGTCCAATCTTTTCCAAGAGGATTTGGTTTTTCTCTTATATTTCTAATTTCATCTTTTTTACTAACTCCATCTCTTATACTAACTCCAGGAGAATTTGGTTTTTCTTTTATAATACTTTCCGTTATGTCTATAGGGGCTCCTGAGCTACAACCTGATTGACCACTAGGTAAAACATCATACCACGTACATCCTCTCAATTGACAAGAGCTCGGTTTAGCACAATTTTCACAATTAGTTTTTCCAGCCTTAGTACAACCAGCAACATTGCCAGTAATAGTTATCTCTCCAGTAGATTTTTTAGAAAATAATTCACTAAACCATCCAGCAGAAACAATTGACATACTTAATAAAAAGATAAACGCAAAACTTATGAGCATCAAACTCTTTTTCATATTTTACATAAGAAAAAAGGGTTTATAAATATTTCGATGGTTTTTAAAAAAATTTATTTTGTTCATAGCTTACGTCCACAATGATTAAATTAATAATTGTGCAGTAGACGTATTAAAACCCAATCTTTTCATCCATTAATAAATTTAGAAAAAAGGCTGTTATCGGTCTTAAATTTCCTTCTTTCCTCGATGTTTCCAAAGCCCCATAATAAACATATTTTTTTTCTTTTGGGACATTAACCATAGGATATTTTTTTTTATGCAAAATAAAATTAATCAGTAATCTTCCAACTCTTCCGTTTCCATCAATAAAAGGATGAATTGTTTCAAAAGCAGAATGAAAATAAACAGCCAAAATTAAAGGGTGCAATTTTTTCTTATTTTTAGAATACCATGACAGCAAGTAACTCATTTCCTTTGGAACATTGACCGGTTTTGGAGGCAACCAATTAGTTCCTCTGATATAAACCTGAACTTTTCTATATCTTCCTTCTTGGCTTTCCAATTCTGATTTCAGGGTATTCTTAACAACTATTTCGTGCAATTTTAACAAGAATTTTTTATTGATATCGTCTTTGTAACTTAAGATATAATCAAACGCCTCCCTATGATTAATTACCTCGTTTATTTCTCTTAATGATTTTCTCGGAGTTATTCCTTCAAACAATAATTGAGATGTTTCCTGCAATGTTAAAGTGTTGCCCTCAATATTTGTAGAATCATATGTAAATAATGAGACAAAGGTTTCATATCTATTTTCCAAATTTTCTTTTGGCTGTTTAGAATATTTTTTCTTTATTTTTTCAAGTCCCAGCTTTTCCTTATCTGTTAAAAGCGTTGAAAGTAGCATTAATTCTCCATCAGCTTCTTCTTCTGATTTTGAAAGCGCTTTCTTATCAAGATTTACGCCAAGATAAACTCTTTTTTTATTTACTTTTCCTTTTTCCCTAAAAGATTTAACTCGATAATAATATTTCTTCCCATTTTTTTCTTTTATTTCTGTGTAACTCATAATATTTATACGTCTACATCATTTAAATATTTATCTTTTAAAATTAAATATTCTTAAAATTATATTAGAAAAGAATTAATTACCTCTACTAAATAAACTTCTTACTCCGCTTGATTGCGTTCCTGCTTTTTTCTTATAACAAATAGTTTCACCATCAGCAGCAAGCGTCTCAATCCATGCCGGTCCAGGAGAAACCCCGCTTGCTCTTTTTGAACTTGTTCCTACTGAATCTCTTGTTTTTGCAATTGGAGTTTTTAAATAATCATAATCCCTCATTAATTTGATCTCTTCTTCAACGGGCATATACAATAGATTAAATTCTTCTTTGGTTATCATTTTGAATTTAATTATTAAATATAATAGATTATAATAAGGTTTTCATTCCTTTTGGATTCTCATTCATTTTCCAAATAAGTCCCGGAATAATTACCTAAAAAGAAAAAAAGGCTCCAAAAAGGAGCCATAAACAAAAATATTTACAAACTATAACAAGGGCCTTCTCCATGACAAGGTTGATTACAAACACAATCACAAGTATCACAAAAATAATTTTGATTATATGTTTCGTTCTTCAAGTCATAATTTGCCCCTGCAAGAATCTTTGCTCCCTCCAATGATTCCAAAATTGCAGAATCCATTCCATCAATATTTTCTAAACTCATTTTTCTTTACCTCCTTTCAATTCAATTAATGAATCTGCATTTTTCTCAAAAACTTCTTTGAACAAACCAAACAGCTCTTTTTCTTCCATTTGAGGAGATGCTCTTCTCAAAAATTTAATTATTTTATTTGCTCCAGATTCTCCAAAATGCTCCATAATTGAACAAACTATTAAATGTCCCACTCCATAATTATATCTTGAATCTTTTCCTCCTTTTAACGAGGGAATATTAAAATTAATTTTATTATTACAAATTTTATCACGATAATACTGGGCAATCCCTTCGTTAAACAAAGGCAAATCAGTTAACTTAGAATAACCATAAAATAAGTGAGATAGCTCGTGTACAAGAGTTCCAAAAACACTCTCCTTTTTATGTTCAGTAAATTTTTCAATAACTGAAGGAGCAAAGATATAAACTGTGGTATGAAAACCAGTACATGCACTCATCCATTTTTCATAAATTGGATACCCTGAAAAAAATAAATATTCTTCAGAAGAATAAATAAAACAAATTCTAACCTTCTGTAAATCTCCTTCAAAAGAATAAAATTTTTTGATTTCTTGATATTTTTCTTCAAGTTTATTAAAATCAAAATTTTCCAAATAGTCTCTGTCTATTTCTTCATGCTTTATTAAAAATCTTCCTTTTTGAATAATCATTCTAATAAAAAGTCTCCTGCTTTTAAAATTCTCCCGAATATTTTTGCCTTATCTCTTAAATTTTCTGGAAAATCATTTAGTCTAAATCCCCGGGTTTTTATTCCTTCAACAAAATTCTTCATTTGTTCATTAACCAAAAGAGTATTTCCATTATATAATATATAACTACCTTCACTTTCTTTTCTTGTTCCATAAAGATTAATTTTATAGAAGATATTTTCATCAATTGGGGGAAGTTTTTTTAACGAAACTCTTTCTTCAAGTTTTCCAACCATTCTAGAATCTTTTTTATCCAATTTTTGCCCTTCTTGTAATCCTTCATATCTGCATCCCCCACAACAAGAAATTACTTCTACACAATCTTTACACTCTTCAGGAACATATTCATTTTTCCTAAAGATATTTAATCTATCCCAAATATCTTTAAAAGGTTCTTCAAAAACATTTCCTTCTATAAAAGGAGAATGCCCGCAGGTTCTTACGTCTCCATTATATGCAATTTGAATTGTTGCTCTTCCTGCACCACAACTTCTCCTAAAAGTTTGATCTTTCCTTAAGTCTTCAGGCAGAGCACAATAAGGGATTACTTCTAAAGCATTAACTTTAATACCAAACTCTTTTCTTAATCTTACCAAATCTCTTAAAACAGAAACCATTTCATCATTATCTAAATGATAACCTGAATTTTCTCTAAATGCGGGTTTTAATGCTGGTGTTGTTGCAAAAGAACTAATACCAAAATTCTCTATAAGAAATTTTCCTTGTTGATAAACAGAGTTTTTATTAAGTTTATGAATAACCATATTAATCGTTGGCTTAAACCCTTCTTTAATAACATTTTCTAAATTTTTTAAAATCTTTCTTAGATTACTTCGTCCAGTTATTTCTTTAAACAAATCTTCCTGAAAATAAGGTAAAGAAACTAAGAACATCATATTTGAATTTGCTTCTTTTAATTGATATAATCTTTTAGCATTTAACAAAGATAGATTAGTATTTATACTACAAGGAGCTTTTCTTTCAAAAAGTCTTTTAGCAATCTCTAATGAAGCAGGCATATTCATTAAAGGTTCTCCGCCAGTTATTGTTGTATCAAAAGGTTTTATCTGATTAAAAAGAATGTCCATTAATTTTTCTGCTGATTCATAAGACATTTTTTTATTTACGGGTTTATCTTCTCTCCAATAATTATAACAATAGAAACATTTATGATTACAATCTTCTGTAACTTCAATTTGTGCATTCAGAGGATATTTTAATCCAACAATTTCTGTCATTTTTTTGTTTATTCAAGAATAAAGTATCTTGAAACACCCTCGCCTTTAAGTATTAAGTTGGTTGAAGTTTGTAAATTTTCATTTAAATTTTTTCTTTTACAAAAATCTCTCCAATGTTGATAATCTAAAGATTGTAATCTTGTTTTTTCTGGTTTATATCCTAATAAATCTTGATAAAATTGGTTAGAAGATTCTATATAAGAAAATATTGCTTCACAATCCTGCAAAGAGGGCTGTAACATAATTATATTACCCCTTTAGAGTTTATATAGTTTTCTATTTTAACTTGTCCTAATTGTAAAATAATAACAACTCCGTAAGATTTAAATATCTCTAAATCCTGTTTAAATAATGAAAAATTTAGCAACGCTTTTAGTTAGCGCAGGTTTAGTTGGCAATTTATTTTTTAATTCTTGCAATTATGAAAAACCTAAAACAAAACAAATAGAAAATAAACAAATCTCACCCGAGGATACTCTTCTTAAAACAGCTGGAAATTTTTATTATAAAGGCGAATATGAATTAGCAAAAAAAACTTATTCAAAAAAAGAAATTGTTTAACACAATTATTATGTTGAGACTGCTACTTTTCAATTATTGTTCTAATATTTTTTAAAAAAGTAGCGGCATTTTGTATAGATTGATTAGCAGGATCTTTGTTTGCTTGAGGAATAGTTTGATATGTAAAATGTCCGCGTTTCCATTTTTCATCTTTAAATATTTGCAATAATTCGTCGGCTCTTATTATCATTTTTTTATAAATATTAAGTAATTCAATATCCAAGACACCGGAATCAACAAATTGTTCTTTAAAAGCACTATATGTTTTCTTATGAACTTCAGGGGAAAAAATTTTAATATTTTTTGTTAGAAGTATTGCTTTGGCAGTATAGAAAATAGAATAATAGGAATGAGATATCACGGCGCTATAGAAAGTTGTTTCTTCTTCAATGTTGAAATCTTCTTTTTTATCTTTATTGTTGGATACTTCAAAGAGAAGTTTTGCAGCGCTAATTTCATTTAATGCTCTTTGGATATAAATTTTAACCGCGGAATCCATTTTCTATTGCCTCCATTATTATATTATAAAATTGTTTTGCTCCTGTAACGATTAGATTATTCCTGGTAATTTCTTTTCCATAATTTTCATCTTTGCTAAGAAGCATTTGTAAAAATTCAGATTTGGTAAAAATATATAGATGAGTTTCCGGCGTCATTAGTTCAGATTCTAACTTTATTTGCGAGAGAATTGTTTTTGGTCTTTGCGCGTCATCGCAAACAACTACGACATCCAGATCTGAAGATTGTTTTTGTTTATTCTTTGCATAGCTTCCAGCGATAAGAAAAGAATAAAAGGGTGTTTTTATTTTACTAAGAAGTTTTTGTATGTTTTTATGAGGCAGATGTTTAGCTTTATTTGATTTATACTCTGCAATAAATCCAATAGTGTTTAAAGCAAAGACATTTTTTGCCAACGAATATAAAAAAACATTCCCTGCTTTATTTTCTATAAGAATAGCGTCCCTTACAAACTTCTTTAAAGTAGTATGGACATAATTATTAGATTTATTTTTAGAAAGATTTTTTACCTGCTTAAAAGTTAAAGCTTTCCAAGGCTCTCTTATAAATGATTCAATTATAGTATATTCTTTTGTTATCATCTTTCCATTATTTTGGAATAATCTTCCCAATTTATTGGAATTTAAATAGTTTTTGGTTTTAAGCCATTAAAACTTATTCAATTTTATTATTTAATAGAAAAAATATTTATGATAGATAATTTATAATTACCCTCTTCCGAATAATCCCGGAGATCTTTCACCATTTTTCCCTTTCACACAGCAATTTCCAATTTTTTCATCTTTAGCTGATGTTACATCCCATCCACGAGGGCATTCTGCACTTTTTCTTGATTTTGCTGAACTTGATGCTCCTGCACCTCTTAAACCAGATGTTAAAGAAGAATCTCCAGACTTAACGGCTGCTGGAAGCCTATCCCCTCCACTATTTATCCGAGTAGTATCCCCAGTTAACCAATCCCAAAAGCCAGCAGAAACAACTGACATACTTAATAAAAATATAAATGCAAAACTTATAATCACTAAACTCTTTTTCATGATTTAATTAAAGAAAAGAAGTTTATAAATATTTTGGAAATTTTTTTTGAAAGAAAAAATTATGTATTAACTTAATAATAATTACAAAACAAAAGTTTTAAATATCGCTAAATCCTACTTAAAATATGAAAAAAACTCTAACAAGCATATTAATTGGAACAAGTTTAATTGGAAGTTTATTTTTTAATTCCTGCAAATATGAAAGCCCAGCAGGAGGCTCACCAGAGTCATCCTTTGAGGAGTCATCCCTTGGGGAAGATACTCTTCTTAAAACAGCTGGAAATTTTTATTATAAAGGCGAATATGAATTAGCAAAAGAAAATTATTCAAAATATTTAGAAATTAAAAAAAATAAAAATGACAGCTTAGGAATTGCAAAAGGGTTTCAAGGATTAGGTGTTATTTTTAAAACACAAGGAGATTATAATGAAGCAGTTGAAAATTATGTTCATGCTTTAAAAATTTATGAAAATCTAAAAGATAGTGGTGGAATTTCAGCTATCTCTAATAATCTTGGAATGATTTTTGAGAGTCAGGAAAAGAATAATGAAGCATTAAAATATTTTAATAAGAGTTTAGATATTAGCAAAAATCTTAAAGATAGTTTAGGAATTTCTATAGTTTTAAGGAATATTGGTATAATTTTTGATAAACAGAATAAAAATGAACAAGCTCTTAAATATTATTTTAATTCACTTAAAATTGCAAATAAAATTAAAAATAAAAACCAGGAAGCTATATGTTTTGATAATATTGCAAGTGTTTATGAAAAAGAAAATGATTTGTTTAAAGCTTTTGATTATTATCAAAAAAGTATTGAAATAAATAAAGAAACTGAAGATAAAGAGGGAATAGCATCAAATTTAATTAATATAAGTAATATTCATAGAAAAAAAGAAAATTTTTCTCAAGCTTTGAATAATTTAAAAGAATCACTAAATATTGAAAAAGAAATTAATAATCCAGGTCTTTTAAAGAGTATTTTTCAAAATTTATCAGAAGTATATGAAGCAAAAGGAGAATCAGATAGCGCATTAAAATATTATAAAAAGTTTTCTGAAATAAAAGACTCTTTAGTTAATTTAAAAAGTTTGGGGCAGGTTGCAGAGCTTGAGACAAAATATCAAAGCGAGAAAAAAGAGGCGGAAAATGAAATTTTAAAAAAAGATAATGAAGTGCAGGAAACTAAAATAAATGAACAGACGAAACGCCTCTGGATTTTAGGAGGAAGTATGGGCGCAGTTTCTCTGCTTTCTCTTGGGCTGTATAAATTATATAGAAACAATAAAAAAGCAAAAAAAATCATTGATGAAAAAAATACAGAGATTACGGATTCAATAAATTATGCTAAAAATATTCAGGTTTCAATTCTTCCGCGCGACGAAGAATTTAAGAGAGCGCTTCCCGATAGTTTTGTTTTATACAAACCAAAAGATATTGTAAGCGGGGATTTTTACTGGCTTAATGAGAAAAATAATAAAATTTATTTTTCTGCATCTGATTGCACTGGTCATGGAGTTCCCGGAGCATTTATGAGCATGCTTAATTCAAGACTTTTAAGCGAAGCAGTAAATGAAAAACAAATTGAAAAACCAAATGAAATTTTTAATTATGTCAGAAAAAGCATTATTAGTTCATTAAAATCAAGTTCAAAATCGGGTGAACAAAAAGACGGAATGGACTCTGCATTATGTGTCTGGAACAAATCACATAACACTCTTGAATTTGCCTGCGCCAATAATCCTCTTTATTTAATCAGAAACAATGAATTAATTGAATATAAAGGAGACAGAATGCCTGTTGCATATTCGGAAATATTAAAAGATTTCTCGCTTAACAAAATAAACCTGCAAAAAAATGATTTGATTTATATTTTATCTGATGGTTATCAAGATCAGATTGGCGGACCTAAAGAAAAAAAATTTAAATCAAAAAACCTAAAAGAACTTTTACTTTCTATTCGCGAAAAACCAATGGTAGAACAAAAAGAAATTTTAGGTAAAACAATTAATGACTGGATAAAACAGGGAAAAACAGGACAGCTTGATGATATCCTTATTATGGGTATCAGGATTTAGTTAAATATTTAAAACATAAATCATAAATATTCTTAAGGAAACTTATCAAATGACAGAAAAAAACCAAATCTTTTCAAGTAAAATAAAATATGAGGGAATCTTTTCTTTTTCAAGTTTTTATAAATTCTGTTACGATTATTTAACTGAAGAATTTGGTTTTTATATCGCTGAATCCAAATATGCGGAAAAAATAACCGGCGATGCAAAAGAGATTACAATAGAATGGGAAGGTGGGAAAAAAATTACGGATTATTTTAAATATGTAATTAAAGTAGATTTAAAAATTATAGGTCTGAAAAATATTGAAATTCAAAAAGAAGGGAAAAAAATACAAACCAACAAAGGCTCAATTGAAATTAGCATGAAAGGAATTATGGTAAGTGATTATGAAGGAAAATATGATTCCAGCCCAACTTTAAGATTTTTCAGAGGAGTTTATGAAAAATGGATAATTCCCTCAACAATAGAACAATTTGAAGGAAAATTAGTATCTAATTGCGACGGATTTTTAGGAGAAGCAAAAGCTTATTTAGATTTAGAAGGGAAAAAATAAAAAAGTTTAATTTTTTATTAATTTGTCTTTCCAACGCTGAAACTAAAATTCAAATTGAGGACAAATTAATCTCTAATTGCGACGGATTTTTAGGAGAACGAGCGACTTTGCGAGGGCAAAATTTTACAATTAAATAACCGAGCGGGGTCGGGAGCAGAGCGACTTCGTGGTAGGCAGTAATTTAAAATATTATAAGCCGTGCGAGGTCGGGAGTAGCAAAAGCTTATTTAGATTTAGAAGGGGAAAAATAAAAAAGTTTAATTCATTTGCAGTTAACTAAAAATTATATTGATAAATGGTATCAAATAAATCCAATTGAGCAATTAAAAAACCAGTTGGTAACCAAAAAGCTTAAATAGTTCTAATAATTATTGATTATATGCAAAATAAATTAAGAAGCATTGATTTACTTCTGTTTAGCGAAGCATATAAAAGAATACTTAATTATTTTTTTTCTTTTCCTTCTCAATCAATTGGACTAAATGATTTATCACAAGCAATAAAAGTTTCAAAAACTAGCGCAAGAGAAGCAGTGTTAAAATTAGAAAGAATGAAATTTTTAAATAAAGAAGAAATTGGAAAAACTTGGAGGATAACTTCTAATCCCAATCATCCTTTTTTAATAACAAGGAAATTTCCTCTTTCGTTGCAAACAATTTATGAGTCTGGAGCAGTAGACTTAATAAGAGAAAAATATCCTTCTGCAAAAGCAATAATTTTATTTGGTTCTTTTAGAAATGGAACAGATAATGAAAAAAGTGATATTGATATCGCTGTGGAAATTATAACTAATAGAGAACCAAAAATAGAACAACTAGGAATTATTGAAGGTTTTGGATATAGAACAAAAGTTCCAATTAATTTATTTATATTTTCAAGAAATAAAGTAAACACAAATGTCTTCAATAATATCGCTAACGGAGTAGTTTTAGATGGATTTTTAGAGGTAAAAATATGAGAATAAAACATCCTGATAAAGAAAGCGCATTAAGTTTGTTATCTGCTTCTGAAAAACAGATGAAATTTACACTAACGATACATTCAACAAACGAATCTGCATTTACAATTATTCGCAACATCTATGAATGTTTTCAAATGATTGGGAAAGCTATTTTGTTATCTGAAGGAAAGATTTCTGAAGACCATATCGAATCTATACAAGCAATAAATTCTTTGCAAGTTAAAACAAAAAGACCAACACAAGCAATAGATAATTTAAGAAAAATAAGACATGGAATAAACT
This sequence comes from Nanobdellota archaeon, assembly GCA_038043645.1. Lineage (GTDB taxonomy): Archaea > Nanobdellota > Nanobdellia > Pacearchaeales > GW2011-AR1 > JWKY01. The sequence goes on along the minus strand of JBBTBN010000015.1, from coordinate 2,584 downwards.
ATTATGGATATGTTCCAAAAAAAGAGGAAGCAGATGATGCAATTTCCCTTGCAAAAGAAATATTCAAAGAAGTATTAAATACAGCAAGAAAGAAAATTGTTTTTTGAATGCGCTAAAGAATTTGCAAAGGAATATATCATTTGTAATATAAAAAACAACTTCACTATTATTAAAATTTATTTGCCTTTTATTTTATTCTAAATCCAAGAATAATTCTTTTTACTCCAATCCTATTTATATTTCTTCATCCATTCAATAAGTTTTGTATTATTTGGATTTATTGAAAGACTTTTTTCAAATGCAGATTTTGCTTTTTCTATCTCGCCTTTTGCAAAATAACAGCTTCCAATTCCTTGATAACCCTGCCAAAAGGCATTATCAATTTCAACTGATTTTTGAAATTCTTTTAATGCATTATCATAATCTTTTTTAGAATAAAATTCAGAGCCTTTGTTATAAGAATATTTAACATTTACAGAAAAAGATGTTGCACTTGGTTTTTCAAGCGCTTTTTCTGACAAATAAATTGCTCCCTTATCGACAATTTTTTCAAAGAAATTAACTTCTTCTCTTAATGAATTTCTTTTAAGATTTTCAATTGTCGCAATTTTTTCCTCTCTGCTTTTATATCCCTGCAATTGATCCTGTAATTTAATAAATCTTTTTATTGCAAGATAGGCAATAAGAATTAATAATAAAATTATCCATAAAGATAAAACAACTACACCTTTAACTAAAGTTTTAACTATCACCGGCGGAATTAATGGAACATTTTCTTCAATAGGTAAAATTCCAATTGGACCTGGAATAAAAACACCGACGGGCAAAATGCCTTCAAAACCTGGAGGAAAGAAACTTAACCCAACAGGAAGAATTCCAACAAAACCGGAAGAAATAACACCAACGGGTAAAATACCTAAAGTTACATTTTTTATTTCTCTAATCTCAAGAGAAACATCAATATATTTTTTTGTTTTTCCTTCAATTTCAATTTTTCCAGTATAATTTTTAGGAATATCAAATTGACCAGCAGAAAAAATAGCGCACGCTGTTTTGGAATTTCCGACGGGAATTTGAAGAACAGAATTAGTTAAAGTTGTAAAAGGAATAATTTCTCCGACGACATTTAAGGTTGCAGATACACTTAAAGTTCCTGTACTTGTAACTGTAAAACATTCTGTTTTTGAAAGCTCACCAGAGTCATCCCCTGGGGATTCTCCTTGATTTAAAACAACCGACATTTTTTTTGGATTAACATTAAATCTGGATAATAATTCTATTAAATCCGGATCGCTTCCGCTTCCGCTTCCTCCTCCGCCACTAGAAGATGAGGTTGTAGGATTTGTTCCAGAATTATTATAAGCTCCAAATTTTCCATTATCTAATCCAGTATAAACTAAATTATTATTTGTATTAACTGCAACACTATAAACCTGATCTATACCGACCCAATCTCCTGTATCACTTGTAGATAAATTCATCCATGCTCCATTAGAATTATTATAAGCTCCAAATTTTCCATTCGTTAATCCAGTATAAACTAAATTATTATTTGTATTAACTGCAACACTATAAACATAATCTGTACCTACCCAATCTCCTGTATCATTTCCAGATAAATTCATCCATACACCATTAGAATTATTATATACTCCAAATTTTCCCTCATCTAATCCAGTATAAACTAAATTATCATTTGTATTAACTGCAACACCATAAACAGGAGAAGCACCTGCCCAATCTCCTGTATCATTTCCAGATAAATTCATCCATACACCATTAGAATTATT
>JBBTBN010000015.1:279-694 GCA_038043645.1 Nanobdellota archaeon | reverse complement strand
TTTCCCTCATCTAATCCAGTATAAACTAAATTATCATTTGTATTAACTGCAACACTCCGAACAACAGAAGTTCCAGCCCAATTTCCTGTATCATTTCCAGATAAATTCATCCATACTCCATTAGAATGATTATAAACTCCGAATTTTCCATCTAATAATCCAGTATAAACTAAATTATCATTTGGATTTACTGCAACACTAAAAACAACAGAAGTTCCAACCCAATCTCCTGTATCATTTCCAGATAAATTCATCCAGACTCCATTTGAATTATTATAAACTCCAAACTTTCCTGAATCAAGAGCAGTATAAACTAAATTATTATTTGTATTAACTGCAACACCCCGAACACCCTCTATACCAACCCAATCTCCTGTATCATTTCCAGATAAATTCATCCAGACTCCATTTGAAT
>JBBTBN010000015.1:0-179 GCA_038043645.1 Nanobdellota archaeon | reverse complement strand
TATTATAAACTCCAAATTTTCCAGAATCAAGAGCAGTATAAACTAAATTATCATTTGTATTAACTGCAACACTATAAAAATAATTTATATCTACCCAATTTCCTGTATCAGTTGCAGATAAATCAAACCAAGTTCCTGCAGGGATATTTGGGTCAACAATATAATCAAACTCAACACTG